>UQMO01000029.1 GCA_900542125.1 uncultured Collinsella sp.
TCGCGCCCTTGAAGTTGAACGTCAGATTGTCCAAATGCGGCCCGCGCAGCGTCGACCGGTTACGGCGTTTGTAAAACGCCGTAACCTACAGAATGAGCATCGCGTCGCCAAAGCTGAAGAAGCGATAACGTTCTTCGATGGCAGCGGCGTAGGCATCCATGATCTGGTCGCGGGTGGCAAGCGCGCTTACGAGCATCATGAGCGTGGAGCGCGGCACGTGGAAGTTCGTGATCAGCGCGTCGACCACGTGACAGGTCGAGCCGGGCATGAGGTAAAGCTGCGTCGTGGCGTTCTCGCGCACCACGATGTCACCGCGGCCAAGCGTATCGGCCCCGTCCTCGCGGCCTTCAAAATAGCGCGCCGTCACGGCCGGATCGGACACCGGTGCCTCAGCGTCAAACGCGCTCTCGAGCGAGCGCACCGCGGTAGTGCCGACGGCGATCACGCGATGACCCTCGGCCTTGGCCTTATGCACGGCGTCGACAACCTCCTGCGACACGTGGTAGCGCTCGGTGTGCATGACGTGCTGCGTAGGGTCGTCCTCCTCCACCAAGCGGAAGGTATCGATGCCCACCTCGAGCTCGACGGCGGCAAACTTGGCACCCTTGGCCTCGATAGCGGCCATGAGCTCGGGAGTAAAGTGCAGACCAGCCGTAGGAGCGGCAGCCGAGTGCTCCTCCTTCATGGCGTAGACGGTCTGGTACTTCTCGGGATCGCCCTCATAATCGGTAATGTAGGGCGGTAGCGGCACGTGGCCGGCAGCGTGGATGGCCTCGTCGAGCGTGCGCGGGTCGCCGGCGGCATTGCAACCGGCCGGCTCAAAGCGCACCAGACGGCCACCACGGCTATCGGTGACAAAGTCGATGACCTCGGCCGTCAGCACCACGGGAGCCCCCTCGGGCGCATGGGCGCCACCGGCGCGATACTCAATCTGGGCACCGGGCTTCAGGCGCTTGCCCGGCTTGACCAGGCACTCCCAAACATGGCCCAGCGGGTCAACATCCTCGCGGCGCTTGAGCAGCAGCGTCTCGACCACGCCGCCCGAGCCCGTCTTGCGACCGATCAGGCGGGCCGGCATCACGCGCGTCTTGTTGATGACGAGCACGTCGCCCGGCTCGATATAGTCGATGATGTCGCGGAAGATGCGGTGCTCGACGGTACCGCCATGCTCCAGCGGCGTTCCCGCCTCAGAGCCCTTGCGATCAACCACCAGCAGGCGGCAGGAGTCACGCGGCTCGGCAGGCGCCTGGGCGATGAGCTCTTCGGGCAGGTTATAGTCAAAATCATCGGTACGCATAGACACGTCGGATTCTCCTTATATAGCTAAAGTCCGCTCTACATCCTAGCAGGCTGACGTCCCAAGTGAACTACTTTTTGGCGGCTTTGCGCTCGTCGCGGATGCGGGCGCGGTCCATGGCCGCCTCGACAGCCGAGAAGCGGCAACCACAGTAGTTCTGCCGATACATGCCAAGCTCGCGCGAACGGCGTGTCGCCTCGGGGTAATACGGGCGAAAATCGCGAATCACCGGGGTGAGCCCATGTGCCGCCGCCAAGCGCTCAAGCACGTCATTGCAGGTATCGAACAGCTGGTACGGCGAGACGGCGAGCGTCGTGCCCACAAACTCAAACCCGCGCTCCTGGGCCACGCGGCACGCCTCGGCCAAGCGCAGGGCATAGCACGCGCGACAGCGACGAGGCCGATCGGCACCCAGCGGTGCCACGCCGGTCTCCCAGCGCTCACGGTCCTCCCCTGCCTCGATGAGCTCGATGTCACCATCGGCACACCACCGGCGCAGCTCGTCCAAGCGGCGCTGCCATTCATCGCGCGGTTGAATATTGGGGTTGGTCCAGCAAATCGTGGGCTCAAACCCCTCCTCGCGCAGCAGGCGAACCGGCTCAAGCGAGCATGGTGCACAGCACGCATGCAGCAACAACGACTTCATCGACATCTCCTCATCCAAAAAAGCGCACGCCAAAGGACGTGTCCTCGCAAGCGGCAATGCGACGGTCGCGCAAAATCGTCCGCACGTAATACCAATCGCCCACACAGCCCGACAAGTGCAAACCGGCCGCCAAGTAACACAGTAGCGGATACCCCGAGAACGCAAATCCCAGCGCAAGCGCCGCCGTCAAAACAACCGTCGGCGCCAGGCAAACCGCCATGTACCGCCGGCGCGAATACACAACGCCCTCGGCGCAGGCATAGATCATCGCCGTCTCGAGGTTCGCCCCAAAGGTCACGCGCGCGCCCGCAGGAGCCAGCAGCTTAAAAAACACCGCATGTACCAGCTCGTGCACGGCAAACGACGCCATTGAGACCGCAGTCAAGCCGACTATCCAGCCCACGACAGCCATCCAGCCGCCCGCCTCAGCCGCGTCCAAGTCCGCAGGCCCGTCCAGCAGCATAAACATCGGCACCAGGCACACGGCAAATGCGCCAAGCACGACCATCCCCCACACAAAGCAGGCGTGCAGGAAATCCTCGTCCTCAAACGCATGTATGTTGGAAATCTCATTCATAGCATCTTAGGATAGCGCCCCTGCCACGTACCCGTCCGCATGTGCGATAATGTCGAACGATATGCACGAATTGACCACCGCGTCGCCAGGCCTTGCGCCCGGCCGCGCCCTCACCATATGCGAAGGAGTCCCATGGCATCCAAATACTCCATGAACGACCGTCCCAGCTGGCCTCGCCGCGCCATCGTTACCGCCGGCGAGCCCTACGGCAACAAGGGCCTTCACTTTGGCCACGTTGGCGGCGTCTTTGTCCCGGCCGACTTCTTCGCCCGCTTCCTGCGCGACCGCCTGGGCCGCGAGAATGTCATCTTCACCTCGGGCACCGACTGCTACGGCTCCCCCATCATGGAGAGCTACCGCAAGCTCAAGGAGAACGAAGGCTACGATAAGTCCATCGGCGAGTATGTCGAGTCCAACCACTCCCGCCAGGCCGCGACCCTCAACAACTACAACATCAGCTGCGACATCTACGGCGGCTCGGGCCTTGAGCCGGCTGCGCAGATTCACAACGAGGTGACCGCGGAGATTATCAAGCGCCTGCACGAGCAGGGCACCATCTCCAAGCGCTCCACGCTGCAGTTCTACGACGCCAAGGCCGGAACGTTCCTCAACGGCCGCCAGGTCATCGGCCGCTGCCCCATCCAGGGCTGCAAGTCCGAGAAGGCGTACGCCGACGAGTGCGACCTGGGTCACCAGTTTGAGCCCGAGGAGCTCATCGCGCCCAAGAGCCAGCTCACCGGCGAGGTGCCCGAGCTGCGCCCGGTCGACAACCTCTACTTTGACCTGCCGGCCTACCTCGACTTTATGAAGACCTACACCGCCAAGCTTGCCCAAAACCCGCAGGTTCGCTCCGTGGTCTCCAAGACCATGGATGAGTGGCTGCTGCCGGCTCAGCTCTACATTCAGAACAAATTCCGCGAGGCCTTCGACGCCGTCGAGGACCAGCTCCCCGAGCACACCGTGCTGGAGCCCGAGGGCAACAAGAGCAGCTTTACCGTCACCTTCCCCAGCTGGAAGGAGCGCGACGACGCCCACGCGGTGCTCGCCAACGGCGGCGTGCGCTTCCGCAGCGGCAAGGCACTCGTGCCCTTCCGCATCACCGGCAACATCGACTGGGGCGTTCCGGTGCCCGAGGTCGACGGCGTCTCCGACGTCACCTGCTGGTGCTGGCCCGAGAGCCTGTGGGCACCCATCAGCTACACCCGCACCGTGCTCGCACGCGATGCCAAGGCCGCCGGCGTGACCGAGGGTGTCGCTGCCCAGGATGCCGCCCTTATGGGCGAGCCCGCCGCCGATTCCACGCAGGTCCCCGCCCCCACCTACCAGCACAGCTCGCTCGACTGGCGCGACTGGTGGTGCTCGGATGACGCACAGATCTACCAGTTCATTGGCCAGGACAACATCTACTTCTACTGCATCGCGCAGACCGCCATGTGGGAGGCCCTGGGTTGGAACCTCACGCAGAGCACCGTCAGCGCCTGCTACCACCTGCTCTACATGGGCAAAAAAGCAAGCTCGTCCTCGCAGACGCCTCCCCCGCCGGCAGACGACCTGCTCAACCACTACACCTGCGAGCAGATGCGCGCGCATTGGCTGTCGCTCGGCCTGTCCGAGAAGCCGGTAAGCTTTAGCCCCAAGGCATACGACACCCGCGTGACCGGCAAGGACAAGGACGGCAACGAGGTGCGCGCCTGCGACGACAAGCGTGTCATCGATCCTGCCCTTAAGGAGAGCGCCCTTTTGACCGGCGTCTTCAACCGCCTGGCCCGCAGCTGCTTCTACGGCGTCGCCGTCAAGGAGGGCGACGAGAGCCCCTATCGCAACGGTTGCATTCCCGCCGGCGCCGCCTCGGCCGCCGTGGTGGAGGCCGCCGAGCAGGCCGCCCTCGCGTTTGAGCAGGCCATGTACAAGTTCGAGACGCACCACGCGCTCGCCGTGTGCGACGACTACCTGCGCGCCGCCAACAAGCGCTGGAGCGACGCCTCCAAGGCCGCCAACAAACTCGAGGGTGGCGAGGCAAACGCCGCAATGACGCAGGCACTGGTCGACGCCTTTACCGAGCTGCGCGTGGCGACCGTGCTCATGCACGGCATCGTCCCTGCCGGCTGCGAGCTCATCTGCGAGTACTTCGACGTCGATCCGGTCGCCTTCTTTAGCTGGGATAACATCTTCGCCTCCACGGATGAGTTTGTGGAGAGCCTGGGCGAGAAGCCCGGCGAGCACCGCGTAAAGCCGCTGCCCCCGCGCTTCGACTTCTTCAGCAAGCACGAGAGCCAGTACTAAAAACACTCGACATGTAATGGAATGGGAAGGAAAGACGGATGTCCAAGCCGCGTCGTCGTAAGCAGAAAAAGCAGGTCAAGGCCGAGCTCAAGCTCAGGCAGTTTGCCGCTACCGAGCTTTCCGACCAGCTTGCCGCCCAACACTCCGCCGCCGACCTGCCGCGCTTTATGGTCGACACGGTCGCCGGCGCCTATGCACCCGCCGATGCCCAGCTCATAATCGAGGGCTTCGGCGCCGCGGCCACACGCCCGGTCACGCTGCGCGCCAACACGCTCAAGGCGACCGCCGAGGACATCGCCGCCGCGCTCGACGCAGCCGGCATCGCCCACCGCCCCATCGCATGGTATCCGGACGCCTTCATCCTGCCCGAGGCCCAGGTTTCCGACCTGTGGGACCTCGACATCTACTGCGACGGCAAGATCTACTTGCAGAGCCTGTCGTCCATGATGCCACCGTTGGTCCTGGGCGCCCAGGCAGGCGAGGACATCCTGGACATGTGCGCAGCCCCTGGCGGCAAGACGACGCAAATTACCGCCCTCACGCAGGGACAGGCGCACCTTACCGCCTGCGAGATGAGCATTCCCCGCGCCGAGAAGCTCGAAGCCAACCTCCACCGCCAAGGCGCAAAAAACGTGCCCGTCATGCGCATCGACGCACGCGAGCTCGACGAGTTCTTCCGCTTTGACCGTATCCTGCTCGACGCTCCCTGCACCGGCACGGGCACCGTCATCAGCGGCAACGAGAAGAGTCTGCGCGGCCTGACCGAGCAGTTGCTCGGCAAGTGCGCCCGCTCGCAGCGCGCGCTTCTGGACCGCGCCATGGGAGCCCTCAAACCGGGCGGCACGCTCGTCTATTCGACTTGTTCGATCTTGCCGCAGGAAAACGAGGACGCCCTGCAAGAGGCCCTCGACAAGCACATGGACTGCGAGCTTATCCCCCTCGACGGCACGCCGAGCGAAAGTGAAACGCGCCGTGCTCAGGAAGCTGGCGAAGAGCCGCGCGTCGAGAGCAACGCCCTCACCGAGGCCATCGCCGCCGGCCACGTCTCGTCCGTCGCCAACGGCATGCCCGGCACGCTGACCATTCCGCCCAGCCGCGACTTTGAGGGCTTCTATATCGCCCTGGTCCGAAAACGCAGCTAGCGCACGGATTCAAAACTCAACAAACTATCTCCGTGCGCGCTTGTCCTGCTGGTCACGGTGCTGCTTAAGTGCCTCGCGTTCCTTGTGCTCGGCTCTTTTGCCTTTAATGGCCGTAACCACAAAGTAGATGACCGCGGCGGCTACGATTGCGCCCACACACAGGCCAATCGAGCCCAACATTGCTGTGAATTCCATACCGCGTCACCTCTCTTTTAAACGGGACATTCAAGATAGCACCTCAATACCCGCCACCACAGCTCCTTCACGTTCGCCGGCCCTTCGGTCTAACGGATGGCGCGGCGGGGAAAAATCATCTCGTCAAACGATTTAGCATTCGCAACTCCGGCTGCATTGTGCCGGCAACCATCACGTAGAATCGAGCCTCCATGGATAGCCTCAACGATCTAAACGAGCGCGTCGACGCCTTTGTCGGCACCAGCTCCTTCGACACGCCCTGCGCACCCAACGACCAAGCCCCCATCGATGTTCCCGCCGAGGTTCACGAGGACATCGTCGCCTCGGTCGATTTCTCTGAGGTCGAGCTTGCCGACGAGTTCACCGAGCCGCAGGTAGCCGTCACCCCCAATGGGCTACTCCCCATGGAGCCGCTGCCCATCGACGGGCGCCTGCGCAAGGCGGCCCTTCGCATGCCTGACGAGATTGAGGAGGCCAGCGGCTTCACGCTCTTCGGCCGTCGTATCAAATCGCTCATCTACACCACCGACGTCGCGGTCATCCGCAACTCCAACGCCGATGCCGTCTTTGCCGTTTACCCCTTCACGCCGCAGCCCGCCATTACGCAGGCGCTGCTGACCGTCGCCGAGTGCCCGGTCTTCGTAGGCGTGGGCGGTGGCACCACCACCGGCAAGCGCTCCGTTCAGATGGCAGCCGTCTCCGAGATGCAGGGCGCGGCGGGCTGTGTGGTCAACTCCCCCGCCACCGCCGAGATGGTCGAGCACATCACCAACATCGCCGACATCCCCGTCATCGCTACGGTCGTTCGCTGCGACGACGATGCCCACGCCAAGGTGCGCGCTGGAGCCAAGATTCTCAACATCGCCGCCGGCAAGAACACGCCCCAGGTCCTACGCGAGCTGCGCAAGCACTATCCCAACCTGCCGCTCATCGCGCCGGGCGGCAAGACGCCCGAGAGCATCCGTGAAACCATCGCCGCCGGCGCCAACGCCATCATCTGGACGCCGCCTTCGGCCCAGCAGCTGCAGACCGACATGATGCAGCGTTATCGCAAGATGAAGGAAGACGCCACACCTGTCATCTCGCACGACGATGTGCCCATTATCGACCAGGTCTCCGCCGCCGAGGTCAGCCAAGTCGAGAACATGAATCCCGACGTGCCGATTCCCGACGAAGTCATCGAGCGCGTCGCTTCGATCCACGAGCGCGTCGAGGAGCATCGCGCCAACCGCGGCCTCAAGCCGTCACTGCACGGCTTCTTCTTCCGCGGAAAGAAACGCTAACCCCAACAGCAAGGCCCGCCCCACAAACGTGAGGCGGGCCGTTTTCGTTTGAGCAATCATGCAGCGATGTGATGGGGCAAACTAATTCACGCGCTTGTCGCCCATAAAGAAGAGCGCCACCGTACCAGGTCCGGTATGCGAGCCAATCAGAGTACCGATGTTATTGATCTCAATCTTGCCTTTAAGCTGCGGAATCTGTTCCTCGATCAGCGCCGCAACTGCCTCGGCATCCTCGCGGCACGCCGAGTGCGACATGACGCACTTACCCGAATAATCCGCACCGTCCTGCACGTGTGCCATCATGGTCTTAGCCATCTCGGAAATCGCGCGCTTCTTAGTGCGAATCTTCTCACGTGGCGACAGCCCACCTTCGCAATCGACTGTCATAAGCGGGCAAATCTTAAGCGCCGTGCCGATGATCGCGCTCGCAGCCGAAATGCGACCGCCGCGCAGGTAGCTCGACAGATCGGTCGAGAAGAACCAGTGGTGCAGTTTGAGCTTGTGCTCCTCGATCCAGGCAGCCGTCTCGTCGAGTGAAGCCCCGCTATCGCGCACGTCGGCGGCACATTCCGCCAGCAGGCCAAAGCCCGAAGACGCCGCCAGCGAATCGATGACGCGCACCTTGCCGCCCTGGGGATAGCGATCCGCGAGCATCTGCGCCGCAACGCAAGCCGAGCCATACGTACCCGAAATACCCGACGACAACGTCAGGTGCAGCACGTCTTTACCCTCGGCAACAAGCGGCTCCCAAAACTCCTCGTACTCACCCACGCTCACCTGAGACGTCTTGGGCATGGCGCCTGCGGCAATCTGGGCAAAAAACTCGTCCGGCGTAATCGACTGATACAGATCGTCCGTATAGACAACATCGTCGATCTCGTAATGAAAACACACGACAGGGATATTGCGCGATTCAAAGAACTCCCGAGTTCGATCGGCGGCGGATTCACAGGTCAGGACAAAATCACTCATATGAGGCTCCTTACTCATTGCTGCGCAAATTATCGCACAGTGAGCCTACATACGGTACATATGTCCACTATTTACCAAATCGAACCAAAAATAGCGAACATCTTTACCACCATCGTTTCCACCGACCCCACGCATAAATATCTGAGAAAACACCCTCTATCGTCTCCACCCAACCGCCATATCTACCTTCACTAAATCGATTTACCAAACCGTTCAGCCGACAATTCAGCCGCTGGCGCAAAATCGAAACAAAAGCGGCGCATACTGATAAACGTTTGACGCTGTTTATCAGTTTTATCAACCATATCGGAAGGTGTTTCATGGTCGGATTCGATCGCAATCCGCAAGACTTTAAGTATCTGCGCCTGCTGTCGAGACAGTTCCCCACCGAACAATCCGCATTTACCGAAATTATCAACCTCTCGGCCATCCTCAACCTACCCAAAGGCACCGAGCATTTTATGAGCGACGTGCACGGCGAGTACGAAGCCTTTATGCACATCCTCAACAACTGCTCGGGCGTCGTGCGCGAGCATGTCGACGAGATCTTTGGCGACACGCTCTCCTTTGACGAGAAGGGCGAGCTGTGCACGCTCATCTACTATCCGCGCGAGAAGATCGACCTGGTCCGCAGCCGGCGCGAGGACTCGCCCACCTGGTACAAGACGATGCTTGACCAGCTCATCATGGTCGCGCGTTCGCTTTCAAGCCGCTACACGCGCTCCAAGGTGCGTAAGGCCATCCCGCGCGATTACGCCTATATCATCGACGAGTTGTTGCACACGCACCCGGACGAGAACAACTATCGCGTGCGCTATCATGAGCGCATCGTGGAGTCCATCCTGGAGACCGCAAGCGCCGACGATTTTATCGAGTCGCTCGCCTCGCTTATCAAGCGCCTGGCCGTCGACCACCTGCACCTGGTGGGCGACATCTTCGACCGCGGCGGCGGCGCGGCCAAGATTATGGACCGCCTGCTCACCTACCATTCACTCGACATCCAGTGGGGCAACCACGACCTGCTGTGGATGGGCGCTGCGGCCGGTGAACCTGCCTGCATCGCCACGGTGCTGCGCAACAACCTACGCTACGACAACTACGAGATCCTCGAGAACGACTACGGCATCTCGCTGCGCGAGCTTGTCGCCTTTGCCGATGCCACCTACACCGCCGGTGAGTCCATCACCCCGCTGATCAAGGCCATCAACGTGCTGCTCTTTAAGCTCGAGGGCCAGATTATCCAGCGCCACCCCGAGTTCGATATGACCGACCGTCTGTTACTCGACAAGATCGATCACGACACCGGCACGGTCACGCTCGCCGATGGCAGCGTGTGGCCGCTCACGACCAGCGACTTCCCCACCGTCGACCCGGCGGACCCCTATACGCTCACGCCCCAGGAGCAGCACATCATCGACAAGCTCGTGTCCGAGTTTGTCACCGCCGATCACCTGCATCGCCATATCGATTTCCTCTATTCCCACGGCTCGATGTACAAGGTCACCAACGGCAACCTGCTGTTCCATGGCTGCGTGCCGCTCAACGAAGACGGCACCTTTAGCAGCATGAACTGCCTGGGCACCTGGCACGCTGGCCGCGATTATCTTGATTTTTGCGACCACATCGCCCGCCGCGCCTGGCGCGTGGGCGACCGCGACGCTCTCGACTGGATGTGGTACCTGTGGATTGGCTTTAACTCACCCGCCAGCGGACGCCTGGTGCGCACCTTTGAGCGCGCCTATATCGCCGATAAGAGCACCTGGGTCGAGCCGATGGACCCGTACTTTACGCTTACCAAGTCGCCCTCGGTCTGCGATGACATCATGCGCGAGTTTGGCGTCGCGCCCATGGCATGCTCACCGACCGGTCACATCATCAACGGCCACACACCCGTTAAAACCACCAAGGGCGAGCAGCCCATCCGCGCCGAGGGCAAGCTGCTGGTCATCGATGGCGGCTTCTGCCGCGCTTACCATCCCAAGACGGGTATCGCCGGCTATACGCTCATCTCGAGCTCGCGCGGCTGCCGCCTCAAGTCGCACCGAGCCTTTACGACGGTTGCCGAGGCACTCACCCGCAACGTCGATATCGAAAGCGAGACCAACCGCTTTGACGAGGCCGACCGTCTCCGCATGGTGAGCGACACCGATTCCGGTGCCAAGATCCGCAGCCAGATCCAGGACCTGCGCCAGCTGCTCGATGCATATAGAAACGGTGCTATCGAGGAGCGCGCCTAGCACCACCCGTGGGGATTGGCTAAACTTGCTGAGTTTGTCATCCCCACGGCGTCCCGGCGCCACCCTAAGGCAGGTACCATGCAAAAGCTCCTTGCGCAGATCATGAAGTTTGGCGTCGTCGGCGTCATTGCCACGGTCATCGACTTTGGCATTATGAATCTGCTCCACTACGGTCTGGGCCTCAACATCCTAATCGCCAACACCAGCGGCTTTATCATCTCACTCATCTTTAACTACCTCGCCAGCATGAAGTACGTGTTTGCGCACAAGGAGGGCATGAGCCGCCGCCGCGAGTTCATTATCTTTGTCGTGCTGTCCGTGATCGGCCTGGCACTCAACGACGGTATCGTGTTGACACTCAACGCCGGCCTGGGACTCGAGGCCAATATCGCCAAGATCTGCGCCACCGCGCTTGTCATGGTCTACAACTTTGTGACCCGAAAGATCTTCCTGGAAGGCGACGAGACCAAGTAACTCGCAACCTTGCAGCTTTACGATGCCCACGGATGACGCACGTCGAGCGCTGTGTTGTTCGTGGGCTTTGCTCGTTTACGGGCAAATTTTCAACGTTTGCGGATTAGCTCTTGAAAATTTGGCGAGTTCGTATAGTTCTTGGCAAAGACCTTACGTTTCCCTTGCAAAAGCTCTAAAGTATCCTCTGCTCGATTCATCAACGCATTGGATGTGATTACGTGCGCAAGGCACTGGCACAACCTCATACCAAGCAGTTCCTCAAGTTCGCTGTCGTGGGTCTTATCTCCTTTGGCATCGACTGGGGTATGCTCATTGCGCTTGTCGAGCTGTTTCACCTCGACTTTTTGATGAGCACCACGGTCTCGTTTACCACGTCCGTCGTGGTCAACTACTGGCTTAGCATGAAGTTCGTGTTCGACCATCGCGAGGGAATGAGCCGCAAGCGCGAGTTCACGATCTTCACCATCCTGTCGGTGATCGGTCTGGGCCTCAACGACCTATACATGTTTGTGGGCGTCACGTTTTTGAGCATCGGCTACCAGGCCATGAAGGCCATCGCCACGTTCCTCGTCACCTGGTACAACTACTTCAGCCGTCGCTTCTTTCTCGAGGGCGCACGGTCGTAGTCGATTCGCTATTTGCTTGAATGTATAACCGGTTGGAATTCCCATTCCAACCGGTTTTTTTGTTTGCCGAAAGACCCGGCGACCCAGTCCCATTCACTTGAAAAACGGGCGGGCGGCCCGGATGTCTGTCCGAACCGCCCGTCTGGCGCGCTATGTCGAGGCCTCTAGCCTGTAACGTAATACCAGACCACGTTGTCGCCGTTGGAGAGAACGTAGTTGCTGCAGGCCGTCATGGGCGTTGAGCCGTTGACGGAGTACATCCAGCCGCTCGTGCCGCCGTACTGTTTCTCGGCCAAACCACCAATCGCGGAGACATACGTGCCGTACGACGAGCCATGTGCGTTGACGGAAAGGCCCAGCGCGCATAGGGCATCGTAGACGGTAGCGCCTTCGTTAAAGGTAAAGGTGCCACCAGAGGACACAGGATTGCCCACAGCGCTCGATGTGACCGAAACCGTCACCGTGACGTAGCCAGGCTGCTGCGAGCTGCCCTGGTCGCCAGTAGAGGCGTTGCCGTTATCGGGGGCAGAAGATGCCCCGCTGGATGAGGAGGAGGCGCCAGGCGTAGAGCCGGCCCCGCCAGAAGAAGTCGAGTTCTGAGAAGTCGACTGATTGCCGTCGGTCTTTTTATTGCTGTTCTTCTCTCCAGACTTCTTGCCATCCTTGTCTTCGGACTTTTTGCTATCCGAGCCCTTGTTTGATTCCTTGTCCGAAGACTCGGACTCCTTCTTAGAGTCAGATTTATCCGAACCCTTAGACTCGTCGTTCGACCCATCCGAAGATTTGGAATCCTTGGAGCCAGCTTTACCCGAAGCGACGGTCGAGTCAGACCCCTTGGCGTCCTTCGCGACGACGCTCTCCCCCGTCACGGTCTGAACGATCCAGTCAATGGACCAGGCGCCGCTCTCGGAAGGATGGACGAAGCCCAGCGATATGACAATTAGCGCAACGCACGCGGCGGTCAGGACGCCAGTAAGCGCCTTCCGTCGAGGGGCGGACGCCGCCGAAGCGGCGCCCTGTTGCTTTGCATCGTCGAACTGAATGAACGAGGAATTTGGTTGCTTGGGGTCAGCGTCCTTGGATTTATTGGGCACAGCCCTCACCTACCGACGTTTGGTGAACACGAACACGCCGACGATGGCGAGACCGATGACGCCGGCGGCAACGCCAACAATGGCGAGCGGGTTGGCGCCAGTCTCCTGCTCGGAAGCACTAGAGGGCTTCTTAGCAGTGGTCGTGGAAGCAGCACCCGTATCGGACTTGGAATCGGACTTCTTGTCGGACTTGCTGTCCTTCTTGTCAGACTTCTTGCCAGACTTCTTCTCGTCCTTCTTATCGGACTTATCGGAGTCCTTCTTGTTGGACTTGTTGTCCTTGGTCTCGGTCTTGGTCGACACCGTCGTCTTGGTCATCGGCTTATGACCCGGGGCGACAGCGCCGCCAGTCTGCTGGCCCTTAGAGCCGGAGCCGGAACCCGTGCCCGTGCCAGCGCCAGCACCGGAACCGTTGCCAGCGCCACCGTTGCCACCATTAGTGCCAGAACCGCCATTGCCGCCAGGGTTAACAGCATTCTTGGTCCACTTGGCATACAGCGTCAGATCGGCCGTCACCGGCGTACTGAAGTCATACGCCTGCGTGCAAGCCTCATCGGTGAACCAACCGCCGAAAGTGTAGCCATCGCGCGTCGGATCGGCCGGCTTGACCAGCTTGCCGTCGGCCGTAGCAACAAACTTAGTGTCGCAAGCAGACCCGCCATTGGAATTAAAGGCAACCGTCCAAGACTCAACAGCCCCCAGCTTGAACAAAGTACCCGAATCATTGATGTAGTACAGGTTGCCAGATGCATCGGCAATGACCGGAGAGTCACAGTACTGGTAATGGCCAGCCGCATCATAAATCTGCGTCGCCTCTGCATCGCCGAGCGTATAGCGATACACGCCACCACCAGCAGAGTAGTTGACGTAATCCTTGCTATCCGCGCTGTTAACGGTGAAGTACACATAGGTCTTGCCGCCCTGAACACTCACCAGCGGAGTAGCAGCAATACCGTTGAGGCCAGCCGGCAGCGCCTTGCCGTCGGCAGCAGCGACCATCGTGGTCTTACCCGTCTTCAGGTTATAGAGAACCAGAGCAGAGCCCGTAGCCGTCTGTCCGCCGACAATTAGATTGTCACCAGACACCGCAGGGGCGCTCAGATTATTCGTAAGCCCCAGATCAACCGTCTTCTGTGCACTCAGCACACCCTTCGCCGAAAGCGAAATCACATGGAGCTTTCCGTCGTGCGTCATCTGATAGAAGGTCGAACCATTGGACGGATCGGCAATGCAATCGGCATTTGCGACAGCGCCGAGCTCCATGGTCGAAACGACATCGCCCGTCGTCTTATCAATGCACTTAAGCGTACCCGCGCTCGTAGGAACGATGGCATACTTATCCGTCAAAGCCGCACCAGTCCAGTAATAGCCCTCGGTAGGGTCGATGTTCTGCCAAGAAACTACGCCCGTGGCAATCTTAATGCGTGCAAAGGAGCCGTTGCCGTAGGTCGCGTTGTAATTCTCGTCATACGAAATATCGACCGAGCCTACATAGACGTATTCGCCGTCCGAAACGACAGTGCAGGAGCTCTGCGTCAAGTCCGTCAAACCAGGCGTCAGCCACTTGCAGATCAGCTTGTCTGCAGTAATCGCCTGGACCGCACCGCCGTTGAGCGGAACGATGATAAGGCCATTGGTATAGATCGGACGAGAGGTATAGCTCACCTTGGAGGCAAGCGGCGCAGAGGCAACCTTTTTGCCCGTGGACGAATCGATCTTAATGAGCTCGTTCTCGGTCGCGATGTACACAAAACCGTTAGCAATGACAGGCTCGCTGCAGTTGGCATACTGCTGGCCAGACTCGGCCTTCCAATCGAAGGCCCACTTAAGACCGGCGGCTTGCGCAGGCGTCTTGGCATCCGTTACGGTCGAACCGTTGCCACTGTTGCCGTAGCCGGCCCAGTCGGCATCCCAATCAGGAGTCGTCGCACTCGGGTCCACGACAATCTTGTCGGGATCGGGCATGGCCGAATCGTCGGTGGTATAGGCAAGCGTAACCTTATCGCCGCTCTTGAGCGTAATCTGATTGGCGCAGAGTAAGGAGGGCTCTCCATTGATATACAGGTGCCAATATTTATTGGTCGCAGCATCCCAGACATACGGCTTGTGATCGAACGGCGAAGTAATGGAATTCAGGAGCCAGTATGCACCGCTCTGGGAGGCGTTGTAATCAACGCCCTTCTCCTTCAGAACCGTCTCAATAAGGTCCTGGGCCGTAGAGCCTTCGGGCAAAGAAACATTGCTTGCCGAGCCCCAGCGAGTATTGTTGCCGTTGACATCGGGACCGATAACATCGACGGACCCAAGAACCTGACCGGGGAGGGCATCGGCGTCAGCACCATACATAAAGGTGACGGTATCGCCCTCTTGGAGCTTGTAGGCACCGGCGCCAACGTTGGCGAACTTGCCATTTACGTAGAAGTGCCAATAGCTTTTGGTCGCAGCGTCCCAGCCATAGGATTTACCATCGAACGGCGAAGTAATGCCGTTGAGGAACCAGCCCCAAGACGATTCGCTAGCATCGAGCTTAAGGCTGGTCTGCTCAAGGAGATCCTTGGCAGTAGAACCCGCCTTGAGACTCGTCTGGCCCGTCGAAGCCCAAACCTGCTGCTTGCCGTCCTTGCCCTTACCGAGGACCTGAACGGAAGCATGGACGGAATCAGAGGGCAACTGGTCGCCCCAGCCACCGTAGAACCACGTAACGGTATCGCCAGCATGAATGGTGACATTGTCTGCCGTGTAGTCGCTCGACTTGCCGTTGATGAACAGCTGCCAATAGGTCGAATAATCGAGCGGCGTACCCAGCTCAACGCCGTTGTACTTAAGGCTCAAAATGATGGAGCCCGCAGCAAAGGCGTCGATGCCATTTGCCTCGAGCGCGACCTTCGTAAGGTCAAGTGCGCTCGAGCCGGACGTCACCACATACTGCGCGTTATCGACCCAAGCCTGAGTCTTGCCCTGGGCATCGCGACCAATGACGGTCACATTTGCGGCAACCTGGTCCTTAACGACAGGGGACGCGCTACCAGCCGTATAGGCAAACTCAATCTTCTGCCCCTGGGTGAGCTTGACGCTGCTCGCGCCAACCGAGGAAGACGCGCCGTCGACGAACAGCTGCCAGTAGGCATAAGTCGCCGGATCGAAGGCAAGCGTGCGGCCATCGCTCGGGGATGTGATGCTTTCGAGGTAGAAACCATATGCCGTGTTCGGATCGTAGTCCGCCTTGAAGCCCGTCTTCTCCTGCAGCTTAATGAAGGCATCCGCAGCCGTCGCGCCCTCGTCGAGCTTGAGCTGCGTAGGTGCCACCCACGTCTGAGCCTTGCCGTCGGCATCGGTGCCGATAATCGAGAACGAGACCTCGACTTGCTTCTTGGCGACATCGCCGGTTTCCGTCGGGTTCTCTGCCTGGACGGCAGCCGCGGCGGCAGATCCTGCTTGGCCAGCGGATGCCGTCGAAGACTGCTCGCTCGCGGCAGAGTTCTCCCCCGTCGCCGAGCCTTCGTCGCCAGTTACCGCCTCTGTTGTGGCGGCACTAGCCGCAGGCGCGCTCCCGGAATCTGAAACCTCGGCGCCGCTCTGCTCAGCGGCACCGCCCGCAAGCGCTGCGTCCTCACTCGGCGTCGCAGCCTGAGCCACAGCCTCGGCAATGCCCTCAGCGCCCTCGGCCCACAGCTGAGCCGGCGTGGTGCCAAAGGCCATCGCGAAGGCCAGGAATGCCACCAGGCCGCGCTTGGCTACATCGCGCGCAATCGCGCCACGGCGATGCGAGACGCGCTGGCGCTCGTCCTCAAACATATCCATTTGTCTCCTACTGTCTGTACTTGGAGCGTTGCCTTGAGACTGCCCCACGTCATCGCGCATGTTGCGCTCGAGTTCCCCCATCGGGACCCCCTTCCCTCCAGAGCCCTATGCACACCGGTGGCAAAAGCCGCAGCCGCATGCAAGACGGGAGGCGATCCGACTTAACCTTAACGACTCGGGCACGTCGTCCGATCTGCGACGCGAGCATCCCGAGCCAAGAGGAATTACGGTTACTGGTACAGCCGGGGACTTGCACCCCGATTCTCCCAAATGCGCAGGATAACCGCGCATTCGTGCGTCTCCGCACCACCATCTAGGCCATCGATTATTACCGTCAAAATGGTATCACGCAAAAGGGCCTCGCACGCAGGCGAAGCCCAAGGTAAAAGCTATTGTTTGCGATTGTTTGCGATAGGAAAATGCGGTGACGGCCGCAGCCTCTAGTGCTTGCCGCCGTGACTGTTGAGCCAGATATTGCGGCCCAGCATAAGCGCCAGCACCAGCGCGCTCACGTAGCCCATAAAGCCAATGACCGGGATACCAAACACAACCGGCTCGATGCGCGCGTAGTACACCACCGACGAACCGATAAACAGGCCGGCGATAACGATAGCCATCGACATGCGGTCGATAATCCCACCTAGCTGTCGCAGCGCCTTATCGCTGCTCATGATCTGCGTGTTCACCTTAAGCTGGCCGCGTGTGAGCATGCGCGAAGCCAAGCCCAGATACTCGGCCGCCTCGAGCGAGCCCTTCGCCGCGCGATAACTGCTCGCTGCAAAGTCGCGGCTCATCTCGCGCATGCGCGCATAGGTGCTTTTCTCGTTTTTAATATGCGTCTGGATGATCTGGATCATGTTGACGTCGGGCATGTACTCGGTCAGCAGGCCCTCGAGCGTCACCATGCCGCGGGCGAACATCGTCACCACGCTCGGCAGCTCAACGTCATTCTTACGTGCGAGGTTTAACAGCGAGGTCAAAAACTCGCCGATATCCAAGTCTTTAAGGTCAAGGCCCGCAAAGTCAGCCACGATAAAGTCCAAATCGGACAAAAAGGCCGAATGATCGAGCTCAGCCGAGTCGCCACGCGTCACGGCGAAGCGCATGAGCGAATCCTTGAGCTTGGGCACGTCGCCCTCGGCCACGGCGAAAATCATGTCCTTGACGATACCGCGGTCGTGGCTCGACATGCGTCCGACCATACCCAAGTCGATAAAGTAAACGATGCCGTCCTTGAGGATGATGTTTCCCGCATGCGGGTCAGCATGGAAAAAGCCGTCATCGAGCACCTGCGTCGAGTAGTCCTCGACAATCGCGGCACCGATCTTTTCCAAGTCATAGCCCTCGGCCACCAAGCGTTCAGGATCGGCGATCGAAATGCCGTCGACGTAATCCATAACCACCACGTGCTCGGTGCACAGGTCCAGATAGGATTTAGGGCACGTCACGCCATGAACGCTCTTATGGAACTCGTAGAAGTCGTTGAGGTTTTTGGCCTCGGCCAAAAAGTTGGTCTCCTCGCGAAACGAGGTCCACAACTCCTCGACTACGCCGTGCAGGTCAACGAATTGATCGGTGTTGACGAACTTGGAAACGATACGCACCACCGAGCGGATGATATCGATGTCCTGAGCCATCACCTGCTGCGCGCCGGGGCGCTGCACCTTGACGGCCACGTCCTCGCCCGTCACCAGACGTGCGCGGTGCACCTGTGCAAGCGATGCGCTACCAAGCGGATTGGGGTCGATCGCATCGAACATCTCCCCCAGGCGCAGGCCGTATTCCTCTTCTAGGCAGCGAAGCACCACCTCGTACGGCACGGGCTCCACGTCGGAGCGCAGACGACGGAGCTCGTCACAAAAGCGCTGCGGCAAGATCTCGGAGCGGTTGGCCAAAATCTGCCCCATCTTGACGAACATGGGACCGAGCTCCTCGAGCAGGCGGCGCAGGCGCACCGGCGTGAGGTTGTCCCACACGCGGTACTTTTTGACGAGGCGGACGATCTGCCCAATACGCTCGCGACGGCCCGCCGGCGTAAGCTGGTACTCGTCGCACGGAGCCATGGCGTCAGGCTCCTCGGGCACCATGTCCACGGCGCGGGGCTTCTTGCGAGCGCCCGAGACGGCAGCCTCGACTTCGTCGACAACTGCCGCCTCGTCACACAAGGGATCTTGATTGTTGTAATCGGTGGTGGGATCTGCCATCTGCGCTACTACTCGGCCTCTTCGGCATCCTCTGCGTCGTCGGGCTCAACGGACTCGACGGGCACCGAGGTCACGTTGTCCTCGACCGAATCGACAATGTCGCGCACGTGAGCCAGGAAGGCGGTACGCTCGGGGGCGGCCATGACGCGGACGCGAGCAAGGATGAGCTCGTCGAGCACGCGCTGCGCCGCGGTCTCGCCCTGCATGCCCAGGCGCTCAGTCAGGTCGGAGATGGTGCCGCCGGCCTGCTCAAACATATCGGATACGCTGCGGGCGATATCGGGGGTGTCGGCGTCCTTGCGCACCTGCTCGCCCTTGGCGTTGAGGTCGTCAAGGACCTTCTTGCCTCCCTCGACGGCAACGGCGGCAGCGCCAAAGCCCACGTTGATGGCGCCGTTAACAAGCTGATCGAATTTCATAACCATGGTTGGCTCCAATCATGAACAACTGCATTGGCCTTCTTGTACCCAAGATCGCGCGAAAGCGACAAAGCGTTTTATCTCACGTTGTCGTTCATCGCGAAAGAGTTCTTCATGGCGCAGCTCGTGGTGTAGAGCACCTTGCTCAGTAGAGCATCGGTCTCCACGCGGACACGCTCGGCAAAGGCCTCGTTGGCGCGGGCGAGCTCGGCAGGCACCTCGGCCTCGGGCAGCGCGGCTACGACAGCGTCAACGTCGTGAATCTGCTTGTGGCCCATGCCGCCGACCTTCTCCTGGTAATCCTCGACCGCGCGACCACACTCATGGAAGCGAACATCGGCCAAGGCACCGATCAGGCGATTTGCCCAATAGAAATTCTCGGACGTCACGCGAGCCTGCGTGTCGGCATAGTACTCGGGCATGGTCTCGACATTGGCGTACAGCGGTACGAGCGCGTTAAACGAGTTGGAGCCAAACGCCATCCACTGCACGGCGCGATATGCCGGCTGCGCATAGGGGCGCAGCTGCAGCACGGCGAGCTGGCTGTTGCGGTTGATGCCGATGGGACGATAGGCACCGCGCGTGGCGGGCGTACCCTTGCTGCCGTAGCAGTCGTATTCCGTGCCCTGGTAGTGGCTCGAAAGCACGTACTTGATGTCCTCGAGGGTCACCTTGCGCTCGGGCACGCGGCTCCAGGGGATATCGTCGCTCTCGGGCGTGTAGTCGGCTTCGGGGCCATCCCACACATCGCTGGGATTGAGACAGCGCTGCATGTACCAGGCGCGCGGCGTGTTGTAGACATGGTCGCTGTCGCTATGCGAGCCAAAGGCATCGCGCGGGTTGAAGACCGTCGCCGGACCCTCGCCCTTAACACCCAGCGTCAGATCCAGATGCCACTCGGCCATCCAGGAGCGCAGATCGGCGGAGCACATGTGGTCGGCCTGGGCGCCCTCGGCGTCGTCCAGGTCAAAGCTGTCGATACCAAGCTGGTTGGGCATGGTCACATAGGCGTCGTCGGGCACGCGCTTGGCGATCCAGTGGTGGCCGCCGATGGTCTCGAGCCACCAGATCTCGTCAACGTCGCTCAAGGCGATGCCGTTGTTCTCATAGGTGCCGTAGCGCTCGAGCAGGTCACCCAGAATGCGTACGCCGTCACGGGCGGACTTGGCGTACGGCAGGACCAGGGTCAACATGTCCTCCTCGCCCAGACCGCCGGGCTGCGCCGGCACATAGCCGTCCTCACCCTCGTTGCCCTTGGCGGGCACGTAGTCCACGAGCGGATCGGCGCCGCGAACGCGCTCGTTGGTAGTGAGCGTCTCGGTTGCGGACATGCCCACATTGAGCTCGTTGAAACCGGCCTCGGCCCAAATGCCATGACCCGGGACAACGTCGGGGACGCTTGTGTAACGCATGGGGTTATCGGGCAGCTCAATGGTCAGGTGGCTTAGAACACTCGTGTAGACACGCGGTTGCTCGTCGGGGTGCACCACGCGCATGCGCTTGGGCTCAAACACCCCGTTGGACGAGTCCTCGTTGCGGGCGACAAGCGTCGACCCGTCGTAGCTCGCGTTCTTACCAACCAAAATCGTTGTGCACGGCATGCGCATCCTCCTTGAGCGAAGAAATCAAACGGCAACAGTGTATCGCTTCGGCGCAAAAAGGGCGAAACCGCGACCCGTCGAGCCCCCCTCGAGACCCCTGTGGTCAAAAAATGCCAAATATGAGTACTGTCACCAATTTAGTAGCAGCAATTTCGCTGGACACAGGTGCCAATAATCTACATTTGTTCAAAAGCTGGACGATGTAATTCCTCATTGGTCCAATAAAATTGGCTCTCTATCGATAATAAATACCGATAGAGAGCCAAAATGACCTAAAATATATGTGACCATCTTTGCAACAGTACTCATATTTGGCATTTTTTGACCACGCGGTATATGGCTAACCCCTCGAACAGCCCAAAACGCCTATTTCGATGCGCGCTCGGCCGCTTCGATCACGTGTTTGGCGAGGATCGCCGTCGTCACAGCGCCCACACCGCCCGGCACGGGCGTGATGGCGTTAACGACCGGCTCCGCAGCATCAGAATCGACGTCACCCACCAGCTTGCCAGCGGCCTCGTCCCAATTAATGCCCACATCAATGATCGTCTGGCCCTCGCGAACCGCGTCCACACCAATCGTACGCGCGCGTCCAACGGCGGCAACCACAATGTCGGCAGCACGGCACTCGGCAGCAAGGTCGCGCGTATGCGTATGGCACGTTGTCACAGTCGCATTGCGCGCCGTAAGCATGGCGGCAACAGGACGCCCGATCACCAGCGACCGACCGACAACCGCGACCTTGGCCCCATCCAGCTCAACGCCGTAATGATCCAGCAAAGCAAGCACGGCTTCGGCTGTGCAGGGGGCAAAACCCTCACCGCGCCCCGAAAGCGTAGTGAGCAGCGAAGCCGGCGTCATGGAGTCAACGTCCTTGGCGGGATCGAGTGCCGCGGCAACCGCATCCTCATCAAGCCCAGCAGGCAGCGGGCGAAACATCAGGCAGCCATGAACAGTCGAGTCGGCATTTATGTCCTCGATGGCCGTCAACAGCTCGTCCTGCGAAACATCGGCGGGAAGCAAAATGCGGCGAGCTTCAATGCCAACCTTCTCGCAGCGCTTGAGGGCACCGCGCTCGTAGGATAGGTCGTCCTCGCGTTCACCCACACGCACGATAGCCAACGTCGGAACAACGCCCCGCTCGCGCAGGACTGCGCAGCGAGCAGCAAGTTCCTCAGTCAAAGCGCGAGCAACGGGAGCACCCTTCAGCAGTTCAGCCATGGCTATCCTCTCTTCCTTGCAGCGTCGGCGGCGCGGCGCGCCAGCGCATCGGCGCGCGGCAACCACGTGTCGAGCAACTCATCACACGCCGTCTCGAGCTCCTCGGCACGAGCGCGATCCTTCATAGACGTGGTGTTCGCAAAGAGCGTCAAGCTCGCGCCCTGCATAGCAGAACGGCAGAACACGGCGCCGCACGCCACATCGGACAGCAGCTGACGCGAACCCTTGTCGGCCATGTCCTCGAGCAGCGCCAGTGCACGCCCGCAGGCATCCATAATGCGATACGGCGGCATAGCGGCCACATGCAGCGCATCCTGAATCGCAGCGGTTCGAGCCGGGTCATCGCGCGGAATACCGTATGCGGCAGACACCTGCCCGTAGGCACGGACATCCTCGGCAACCAAGTCGACAAGCTCCTGCGCCAACTCATCCGCCTGGGCAAATGCGCTCGTCAGGTCATCCGCACGATCAGCAAGCGCGGGATTGGTTGCCCCGTAGCGGGCGACCATCCCACACAGCGAGGCGCCCAGCGCGCCCACAAAGGCGCTCGCGCTGCCGCCACCGGGAACGGGCTCGCGCGCAGCCAGTGCCTCGGCAAAACCGCGACAGGTTTTATCCATCATCTCTTGGCTCATACGCATGCACCTTCAAGTCATATACATCGGTCGTGTGGCAACCGCCTGCCGACCGTATCGATCACATAATGGTGCTAAGTCTAGCCCATAAGCACACAAGCGTCAGCGTACCTGGCCATCGCGGATTTCTATGGCACGCGATAGGCGGCGGCAACGCAAACATGGGACACATGGCCCACCTTTCGAGACTCTCTAGCAGCACAAACCGGGGCATATCTATAAGTAAGGAGCCCGTTGGGGCACGGCTGCGCAACGGCCGCAAACCACGAACGGAGGTATTAACGCACTCATACAACCCGCGCACAAAGACATCCGCCGCAAACACAATCGACGCCCCGGCAGCATGCGGTGCCGCGATGTCGCCAACAGACAAGGAGGACGCCACCATGAAGAAAAAGACCCTATCGATCCTTTCCCTTTGCATCGCCCTCTTTGCCGCGCTCGCCCTTGTGGGCTGCGGCGGGAGCGCTTCGAGCGGAGGCAGCAGCGCCGCCAAGAGCGAGAGCAAGGAAAAAGCTCCTGTCGCCGAAAAGACCGACTTTATCTGGTTTAAGGTCGAGATGCCCGAAGGCGTCGGCGTAAGCGACTCCGCCGGTAAGAACGCCGACAGAGTCCATCTCACCTTCCCCGAGAACGAGAACACCACGGTCGACCAATTCATCCCCGTTTGGCAAGAGAAGATGACGGCCGAAGAGTCCTTTGCCGAGCAGGCCGAAAGGCATACGGGGACGTTCCAGTGGGAAGACGGCGACCCCGTCGAGTACAACGGCAGGACATGGCTCACCGGAACGTACAAGGACAACAGCGGCACCTCAACCATGCTCTTTACCGACGTTGAGCCGGGAAGCATCTACATCCTCATCCCGAACTTCGACCAGCATAAGAAAGAAGCCGAGGCACTCCTCAACTCCATCGAGTTCCCTGACGACATGAAGGAGGCTGTGAAAGAGGCCCGCGGCGTCGAGATTTCGAGCATCGAGATCAAGTAGCAATTGTCCACGCACGCCCGTGCTCGCGCTCCATTAAAAGCGTGGGCACCAAACCCCGGGGAGGGCCGACAGCATCGGCCCTCCCCTCTTTTGCGTCCGCGCATATTGCCACTTAACGGCGCAAATCCGGCCCTCAGAATGGGACACATGGCCCACCCTAGCGAGCCGTCCACGCGTACAGTAAAGGCAGGTAATCCATGGGCGGTTACAGATCGAGGAGGACACGACCATGAAAAAGAAGGCCTTAGCGATTCTCACCCTCTGCATCAGTCTCTTTGCCGCAGTTGCCCTGGTGGGCTGCGGTGGCAGCGGCGGCGCTACCGGAAGTGGCGGTGGCGGTGCGGAAAAGCCAGCCGTGGATATGAGGACCGACTTCATCTGGTTTAAGGTCGAGGTCCCCGAGGGCGTCGAGGTCACCGACGTCGCAGGCGATACCGCCGACAGGGCCCAGTTTAAGTTCACCGAGAGCGAGCACGCCAGCGATCGCTTCATCCCTGTCTTCGACTCTGACAAGAACGCTGACGAGCTGTTCGACTACGAGGCAAAGTGGAATGCCAGCTTTGAGTGGACCGAGAATGACCCCGTCAAGTACAACGGCAAGACTTGGCGCAACGCTTCCTATACACACTCGGGCGGCGTGACGACTGAGTACTTCACTGAAGCAGGCGGCGGCAGCGTCTACGTGCGCATCGACAACGTCGAGGAGCACAAGGACGCCGTCGAGACCATGATGAAGTCTCTGGAATTTGCCGACGACATCGCCAAGGCCAAGACCGAGGCCATGGATGTTAAGCTCGACGATATCGAGATTAAGCGCTAAGCGACTCGCGAGCGTAACGAAAAACACGAGCGCAGTGCCAACAAGCGGCGGTGCCCCAGCGTTTCGTACTAAGGGAGGGCCGGTAAACCGACCCTCCCTTTCTTATGCCGATAGCCGGCGAACGCGAGGGTGCCGGGCGGCAAAACCACCCCCAGCGCGGTAGCAGCACAAATAGGCAAGCACCCAAACACGTCCGCCCGCCGATTTATAGCGCCGCGCACACAATTTAAGCCGACACCTTTAAACATCCGGGCAGTATAGTGACCAAAATGAGCGCATTACCGCACCCTGCGAATGGAGGAGTTATGACCGAACATCATGCCATCAGTCGCCGAGCGTTTACGCTGGGCCTTGGACTCGCGGCGTTGTCGCCACTTGCAAGCCTGCCCGAAACCGCGGGATTGGGCCTTCCCATGCGCGCGGCATTTGCAGAAGACACGCCCACATCGGCGGCCAACCTCGACAAGTTCGTCATTCGTCTTCGCCCCGCGGGCTATTTTCGCACCGCGAGCGTCAACGAAGACGGCAACGTCATCGGCAACGTCTGCCACCTGTTTAATGACGGCACGTCCAGCAAGCTCATCCTTGAGAACGTAACGACCAAGAATGACGATACAAACTGGTATGCTATCCGCACCTTGCTCAATTTCGAAGAGCACAAGAAGACGGGCTACAGCATTTGGTCGGTCGATGGCGACTCGGACAAAGATGGAAAGGTCATCCACGTATGGAGTGGCGAGCATGACGGCAAGGCCAGTCGCTCTTTTGCGTTCGAGCGTCAATCAAACGGTACCTATATCATCCGAGACCGCACGGTCGAGAAAGAAACCGAGAAAAAAGACATTAAGTACCTGGCCATAGAAAAGGACGGCAAAGACCAGGACAACAATAAGATCTGCCATAAGAGTAAGAGCATTCCGTGGGAGCTCGAGCTTGTCGGCTACAGCATGGACAAGACCAATGCCACAGTTAGCAGCATCGACTGGACCACGTATAGCAGCTACGTCGACGGACCATGTTGGATGAGCCACGTCGATGGCAGCAAGTACCTCGACGAACTGAGCATCCCGGGAACTCACGATTCGGGCACCTGCAGCGTCGACAACGACACCGAGCCCCAAACCTCGCTTGCAAAGTGCCAGCAGGATTACATCCCCACGCAGTTGCTCGAAGGCATTCGCTATTTTGATATCCGACTTGGAAAGAACGACAAGAACGGCGACCCCGGCATCGACCATGGAATATGCTACCTGCACAAAAAAGACGGGGGCTTTATGCAACTCTCCGATGTCATCGGTTACTTCAAAACATTTTTGAACGAACACCCGTCAGAAGCGCTCATCATGCTGGTGTCACGAGGCAACGACGAGGCTACCGACGAAAGCGTTACGACGGCTTTCGCCAATGTTATGGGCAATAACTCCGATCTGTTCTATACGTCGAGCCATGTCCCCACACTGAACGAGGTGCGCGGAAAGATCGTCCTGCTGCGTCGATTTAAACTCGCCGGCGACAGCGTAGACGGCCACACGTGGGGCCTCGACCTCACTGAATGGGACGACAAGATCAAGGCGCATTCCGGAAAGTCCATGTGCCTCGTCCAAGACGCGCGAGGCTTTGAGGCTGCGGGCAATGCGGGTGCCAAAGAGCCCTATTGCACCAAGGTATATGCCCAAGACCATTACGACTGCACGGGATCCAGTAAGATCGACTGGGTCGATATGGCCCTGAAGGCAGCGTCCGAGTTCGAGCGCAGCACCGTAGATATCACTGCCGCGGACGGGACAACGGTGCAGGCAACGGAGCGCTGCTGGTTTATCAACTACACGAGCTGCACGCAAAACAACCCTTTTACCGCAGCGCGAGTGGTCAACGAGCACCTGTACAAGAGCTCGTATATAAACAATACCGGAGTTGAGAGCACAAAGGCGGACTGCCGCAAGCACATTGGCATCATCGCATCCGACTTTGTTGATGCGGCACTGGCCCGGAGCATCTACCAGCGCAATTACAACGATGCGCAGCACAAGCAAACCGTTTCGTGCTATCTCCCGACCCGCATGCGCATGACGTACGGCGACTCGCTGAGCGATGCCTCGCTCCAAGATGGCAAGACCGTTGGCGAGGGCCATTTCCGCCTTGTCGACAGCAGCAAACGTAGCAGCCTCGGGACATGCGTTTGCCATCGAATATGTGGATGTCGACGCCCTGGGCAACGAGACTGTTACGGGGCTGCAGGGCCCTGTGCCCATCGATATCGATCCACGTGCGCTGACGCCTCATTTTGAGGGGCTCGAAGGCCTTAAGGCCGGCGAGGACGTGCGTGCTAAGATTGCGGCATCGCTTGAGGGCAAGCTCGAAAACGATGCCTGCGCGGCGCAGCTCGAGTTTGTGCACGACGCGAACGGCGCTCCGGGCACAGCAATGGCCGAGGGCGAAACATTTGCCACAGGAACGTACTGGGTGCGCGTGAACGGTCTCTTGGGCGACGCGGCGCAGAACTACACGCTCGCCAGCGACGGAGCCGCAAGCTTTACCGTAGCGGCCTCGGGCAGTGCGGGCGGCAACGGCAGCGGCACGGGTTCCAACGCAGGCAGCGCCGACAAGAACGGCAAGGGCAACAAGAGAGACCAGGGCAAGAGCTCGGGCGGAAAGCTCGCCAACACGGGCGACGGTTCTGGCGTTGCCGCCGGGCTCGCTGCCTCCGCCGTAGCGACGACGGTCGCCGGCGCAGCAATGCTTGCCAGTGACCGCGACAATACCGAGGACGTTAACGAATAGGCAAGCCAGTTTTTTGGGCGCATCAACTCAATCGGGGCGCAGAATACCGTTCTGCGCCCCGATTTTTACCTTGGACCGAACGCCGTTATCGGCTACATCACCATGTTCAGCGCGTTCACAAATTCCTGGGCCTTCGCACGGCTACTCAGGCTAAAGACGCAAGCGGTCAACAGTCGATTGCGCAGAAAAACATCACGGCCTTTGATTCTATTGACGCCCGTGATGTCCTTAAGATAGACAATCTCGGTGTGCTTGCCGCCGAAAGTGCCCTTCCTGAGCACCTCGATACGGTTGGGGTAGATCTTGACGTCTTTAAATCTACCCGAGCCCTTGTCCTGAAACAGCAAGGTGTTGTTGTCCATGCATGTCACTCCCATGGGGTTCGCGAAAACTGTCTCTATTGCCACATTTTAGTCACCGCAAGGCCCCCATGCGAAGTTGCCAGGCAGCGCAGCGATTCGTGTCCGTACGAGTCTTTAAACTAAATGCAATAAAGATGCGTCCTCAAGAGGAAAGTCGGGCGATATTGATGAGTGAACTGGCAAACCGCGGGGAATCGGCAATCGTGCCAGAAGTTTTTTACAAGCAGGTTTCCTCGATTTTCAACGCCGCTCGCGACAAGGCCTATACCGCCGTTAACTTTGCGATGGTTGAGGCATATTGGGAGATCGGCAAGAGTATTGTTGATGAACAGGGCGGAGAGGAGCGCACCAAGTATGGCGATGCACTGATCGACGAACTTGCCGTTAGATTGACTAAGGATTATGGCAGAGGCTTCAACGCCAGAAGCTTAAGATACATGCGTCAGTTTTATCTTGCGTTCCCAATTCGGAACGCGCTGCGTTCCGAATTGAATTGGACACATTACCGCAGGTTATCGCGTATAACCGACCCTGATGCTCGAACATGGTACATGAACGAATGTGCCGATTCTCGCTGGAGCACGCGTCAGCTCGAGCGCCAGATCAACACCATGTTCCGCGAGCGCCTGCTTGCCAGCAAGGACAAGGAGGCCGTCACCCAGGAAATCCAAAAGAGCGCCCCGGCTCGTCGCCCCGAGGATATCATCCGCGACCCATATGTACTGGAGTTTTTAGGTTTCTCGGACGATACTGCGTTTCGCGAGAGCGATCTAGAGCAGGCGCTCATCACGCATCTTCAGAAGTTCCTGCTGGAGCTTGGCCGTGGTTTCGCTTTCGAGGCGCGCCAAAAGCGCATCACCTTTGATGGGCGCCATTTCTATATTGACCTTGTTGTTAGCGCCGGGCGATTTTAGCCGCTAATAGTCAAACTATTTTGACCAATCCCG
>UQMO01000030.1 GCA_900542125.1 uncultured Collinsella sp.
GGCTTGCAGCGTCGAGCCGTTACGCGGTTTGGTAAAACCGCGTAACTAGTTAGCCACCAAGATATGCTTTGCGCACGTTATCGTCGTGCAGGAGTTCTTGGCCCGTGCCGGTCATGGTGATCTTGCCGGTCTCGAGCACGTAGCCGCGCGTGGCGATGGAAAGTGCCATCTGCGCGTTCTGCTCGACCAGAAGCACCGTGGTGCCGGCCTTGTGCAGGTCCTCGACAATCTGGAAGATCTGCTCAATCAGAATCGGCGCCAAGCCCATGGAAGGCTCGTCGAGCATGAGCAGCTTGGGGTTACTCATAAGGGCACGCCCCATAACGAGCATCTGCTGCTCGCCGCCTGAAAGGGTACCGGCAACCTGGCGACGACGTTCCTTCAGGCGCGGGAACTGCTCGTAGACACGCTCCAGGCCCGGGGCAATTGTGGACTTGGGCTGTGTATAGGCGCCCATCTCCAGGTTCTCCTCGACCGTCATCTGCAAAAAGGCGCGGCGGCCCTCGGGAACCTGGGCCAAGCCCTTGCCCACCAGCTTGTCGGCAGGCGTATGGGTAATGTCCTCGCCCATAAACTTGATGGAGCCGGTCTTGGAGCGCAGCAGGCCCGAGACGGTCTTGAGCGTTGTGGACTTGCCGGCACCGTTGGCACCAATCAAGGCCACGATCTCGCCCTCGTTAACGTTAAAGGAGATGTCCTTGATGGCGTGGATGGCGCCGTACCAGACGTTAATGTTGTAGACGGAAAGCATCGGCTCTGCCATTTAGTTCTCCCCCTTATCCTGCTTACCCAGATACGCCTCGATAACGGCGTCGTTGTTCTGGATTTCCTCTGCCGTGCCCTTGGCGATGACCTTGCCAAAGTTAAGCACGCAGATGCCCTCGCAGATGTTCATGACGAGCGACATATCATGCTCGATAAGCATGATGGCGATGCCGAAGGTATCGCGAATCTTGACGATGTTCGCCATGAGCTCTGCGGTCTCGGACGGGTTCATACCGGCGGCAGGCTCGTCGAGCAACAGCAGCTTGGGGTTGGTGGCAAGCGCGCGGACGATTTCCAGACGACGCTGAGCGCCGTAAGGAAGCGAGCCGGCCTGTTCATTTGCCAGGTGCTCCATGTCAAAAATGGACAGCAGCTCCATGGCGCGCTCGTGGGCGGCCTTCTCGTGCTTCCAATACGTCGGCAGGCGCAGCACGCCCTCAAAACCGGAGTAGCGCTCCTGGTTGTGCAGGCCGACCTTAACGTTGTCCTCCACCGTCATGGTGTTGAACAGGCGGATGTTCTGGAACGTACGGGCAATACCCATGCGGTTGACCTGGTAGACCGACTTGCCCGAGGTGTCCTCGCCGTCGAGCAGGATGGTGCCGTGCGTAGGCTGGTACACCTTGGTGAGCAGGTTGAAGACCGTGGTCTTGCCGGCACCGTTGGGGCCGATGAGACCGGCGATCTCGGTCTTGCCGATGGTTAGGCTAAAGTCGTCTACCGCCTTAAGGCCGCCGAATTCAATGCCCAGGTGGATGCACTCGAGCGCCGGGCGCTGGCCCAAGTCGCGGTCGGGAACGATGGCGCCAGAAGGATACGGGACCATCTTGCCCTTGTTGAACTCAAACTTACTGGGCATCGGCTGCCACCTCCTTCTTGGAAGCAAAGCGGTCCTTAATGCGTGCGAAGAACGCCTTGAGTTGTGGGTTGTTAGTAAAGACCATGACCAGAATCAACACGATGGCGTAGATGAGCATGCGGTAGTCCGAGAACTGACGGAGCAGCTCGGGGAGCACCGTGAGCAGCGCCGCGGCGATAACGGAGCCGCGCATATTGCCCAGGCCGCCCAGGACCACGAACACCAGAATGAGGATGGACGTATTGAAGTCGAACTTGGTGGCGGAAAGCTGCGAGAAGTTACCGCCGAACAGGGCTCCGGCAGCACCGGCGAGGGCAGCGGAAACCACGAAGGCAATCATGCGGTACTGGGTGACGGAGATGCCCACAGACTCGGCAGCGATCTTGTTGTCGCGCACGGCAATAATGGCACGACCGGTACGGCTGCGAACCAGGTTGAGCACAATCACGAGCGCGACCATAACCAGGATTGCGCCGGCAAGGAAGGTCGAATAGGTCGACACGCCCGATGCGCCCTGCGCGCCCTTGATGATGGCGGTGCCGTCCTCGAGCAGGTGCAGGTCGTCGATCGTAGAGTTACCCGTGATGTTAAAGATCACATGCAGGCCGCGGGAATCGACGCCCACAATGAGGCAGGTGACGACCTCTTTGATGATCTCGCCAAAAGCCAGGGTCACAATGGCCAGATAGTCGCCGCTCAGGCGCAGGACCGGGATACCGATCAAGAAGCCCAAGATGGCAGCGGCGATAGCGCCGACCACAATGCTGATGATCAGACGCATCGGATCGGACGGAACGGTGCTCTCCAGCGCGACGGCAGTGACGATGCCCGCATAGGCACCGACGCTCATAAAGCCCGCGTGGCCCAGCGACAAGTCGCCCGCGATGCCGACGACGAGGTTAAGGGAGATGGCCATGACGATATAGGCCGTGATGGGAACCAGCTGACCGGCGATCATGCGCGGGATCATGTGGTTGGACTGCATAAAGAACACGATGGCGAACGCCACAACGCACATGGCGTACGTGACAAAGTCGTGACGCGTCTGCTTGTCTTTAAGAAACTTCATAACGCTCACCTACACCTTCTCGGGGACGTACTTGCCCAAGAGGCCGGCAGGCTTGACGAGCAGGACGATGATCAAAACACCAAAGACGATGGAGTTGGCAAGGCTCGTGGAAATGTAAGCCTGCGCCATCGCCTCGATGATGCCGATGAGAATACCACCGACAAAGGCACCGGGGATGGAACCGATGCCGCCGAAAACGGCAGCGTCGAAGGCCTTGATGCCAGGCATGGCGCCCGTGGTGGGCTGCAACACCGGCGAGTAGGAGCACAGGAGCACGCCGGCGATGGCAGCGAGGGCGGAGCCGATGGCGAACGTCATCGAGATGGTGCGGTTGACGTTGATGCCCATGAGCTGAGCGGCGGCCTTGTCCTCGGACACAGCGCGCATGGCCTTGCCCATCTTGGTCTTACCTGTAAAGAACATCAGGCCGGCCATGATAACCAGGCAGGCGACGATGGTGACGAGCGAGACGGCGCTTACGTTAAACTTGGCCAAGAACTCCGGCACCGGGAAGGTGACGAGCGAAGTGAAGTTCTTGGGCGTGGCGCCCCACAGAAGCTGCGCGGCGTTCTGCAGGAAGTAAGACACGCCGATGGCCGTGATCAGAACGGCCAGCGGGCCTGCTTGGCGCAGCGGCTTATAGGCCAGACCCTCAATGAGAACACCGAGAACCGTGCAGACCACACAAGAGAGAACTACAGATGCCCAGCCCGGGAGGCCGAGATACGACGTGGCGCAGAACGAGACATAGGCACCGACCATGATGACGTCGCCGTGAGCGAAGTTCAGCATCTTGGCGATACCGTAGACCATGGTGTAGCCCAACGCGATGATGGCGTAGACGCTACCCATGGACAGGCCGTTGACCAGGTATTGGATAAAGACCGTCATGTTCCACATCCCCCTTTCGAATAGGTTTCCAGTTGATGTACGAAACAGGGACGTTACATCGTCCCTAGATACCAAGCAAGCAGGGAAGGCCAAAACCTCCCCTGCTTGGGATCAAAACCGCTCTATGTAAGGCGGCCTATTAGGCCTGTACGTACTTGCCGTCGGTGATGACGTACGCAGTCGGGTCCTTCTGGACCTGGCCCTTGTCGTTCCAGGAAAGCTTGCCGGTCAGACCGTCAACGGTAATCTTGAGCATAGCCTCGGGCAGCTTCTCGGCGACCTCGGTGGGGTCGGCGTCGACGCCCAGGCCGGCCTCCTTGAGAGCCTCGACCACAGCATGCACGCCGTCGTAGGCGTCGGCGGCAAACTGGTCGGGGGTATCGCCGTACTTATCCTTGTAAGCATTGACGAAGTCGGCGTTCTTCTCGTCGTCGGCGGAGAACGGGGTCATGAGCAGCAAGCCCTCGGCAAGCGAGGTGTCGAAGCCCTCCACGCCCAGGATGCCGTCCATGCCGTCGCAGCCCATCATCTTGACGTCGTAGCCCATGTCCTTGGCATTCTTGAGCAGGACGGACGCCGGCGTGTAGTAGATCGGTGCGAAGATCATGGTGGCGCCGGCCTGCTTGGCCTTGGTCAGCTGGTTGGTGAAGCTCGTGGAAGAGTCGTCCTTAAAGGTTTCCTCGTCAACGATCTCGAGCTTGGACTCAGCGGCCTGGGCCTTAAAGGCATCGGCAATACCCGAAGAATATGCGTCGCCGGAGTTATAGAAGAGCACGAACTTCTCGTCCGCATACTTCTCGGCCAGGAACTTGGCAGCGTTGACGCCCTGGTTGGGGTCGGTAAAGCAAACCTGAAAGACGCAATCCTTGCCCTTGGTGACGTCCTCGGAAGACGCGGACGGGGTGATCATGAACGTCTCGGGGTCCTTACCGCACTCGGCGGCAACGGCAACCGATGCGCCCGTGGTGGTCGGGCCGACGAGGGCCTGCATACCCCAGTCCAGAAGATTATTAAAGGCGTTGACGGCCTTCTCGCCGTCGGCCTGATCGTCCTCGGCCTTGCTGGCAAGCGGAAGTTCCTTGGTGGAGAAATCCTTGCAGCCAAGCTCGACGGCCTGAGTAACGGACTTGCCATAGGAGGCATTTGCACCGGTCAGCGGGCCGATGGCACCGATCTTAAACGAAGCGTCGCTCGAAGCGGAACCGCTATCGCCGCCGTTGGAGGAGCAGCCAGCTAGAATGGACATCGCCCCCAGACCTGCTGCGCTCGCGATAACGCTCCTGCGATTCATAACAGGGTTCAATGACTTACCGGTGAGGCTCGACATGCGGCTCTCCTCTCATTTCTCGTCGGGTTTCGGTTACCCGACAGGCCATCCTTCGCCGTGTTCGGCGTTCGCAAAATAGTAGACGCTTTAGTTGGGAAAAGTGGCGATTATTTCGACTTTTCTTTGGATTTGTTCATTTATCCATGAATATGCGTATTTCTATCGGTTTATACAGTTTAGCCACTTTATTGTGTGAAAGTAATGTTTCCGTTCTGTTACAAGCATCCTTGCCCTGAATAAAACGGCCCCACCGGTCTCGTTATATGCACTCAGGCGGCGATGTACTTGCCGTCCTGAATCACATAGGCCGTAGCGGACTTTTCGACCTGGCCCTCGTCGTTCCACGTGAGCTCGCCCGTCAGGCCCTCGATCTTGATCTTGCGCATGGCCTTGGCAAGGTCGCCGGCGATGTCGGCACCATCGGCCGTAATATCGATGCCCGCCTTGTCGATGGCCTCGGCGATGGCGTGGACGCAATCGTAGGCGTCGGCGGCAAACTGGTTAGGCGTCTCGTCGTAGGCATCCTTATAGGCCTTGACGAAGTCGGCATTCTTCTCATTGTCGGCGGAGAACGGGGTCATGAGCATATCGTCGGCAATCTCACCCGAGACGGCGACGGCAGCACCGGTCGTGACGGGGCCGACGAGCGCCTGCATGCCCCAGTCGCACAGGGCAAACCTTATGGTGCAAACGTTGACAGTTTGTTACGGAAGTTCGTTTGTAGCGAGCATGTTTCCAATGTTTCCGCAGCGTTTCGGGGGTGCCGTTTTGTGCGACTCCTGTTGCCTAGCGAGCACGCGCCCTCGGTTCACGCTAGAATGCACTCAACCTTTAAGCGGTTAATCCATCCATAAGATGCACGAAGGAGCTATCTATGAGCGAACCCCTGCGCACCGTGAACGTCGGCCTCATCGGTCTGGGAACCGTCGGCGGCGGCGTGGCCCGTCTGATCAAGAGCCACCACGATGAGTACCTGGCCGCCTACGGCATCGACCTTAAGCTGACCCGCGCCTGCGCGCTTGCCTGGGAGCAGGCCGAAGCCGCCGGTATTGAGCGCGAGGCCTTTACGAGCGACTGGCACGATGTCGTCACCGACCCCGCCGTCGACATCGTCGTCGAGCTCATCGGCGGCGAGCACCCCGCAACCGAGATCTTCACCACTGCCTTCGAGAACGGCAAGCATGTCGTCTCTGCCAACAAGGCCCTGCTGGGCCGTCATGTCGAGACGCTCGCCGAGAAGGCGCGCGCGTGCGGCGTGCAGATTAAGTGCGAGGCCAGCTGCGGCGGTGGCATCCCCATTGTCAGCACGCTCGAGCACGACCTGGTGGGCAACAAGATCCTGACCATCGCTGGCATTCTCAACGGCACCACCAACTACATCCTGTCGCGCATGGACGCCGAGGGCGCCGATTACGCTGACGTGCTCGCCGACGCCCAGGCAAAGGGCTATGCCGAGGCCGACCCGTCCGCCGACGTCGACGGCTTCGACGCCGCCAGCAAGACGGCAATCCTCGCTTCCATCGGCTTTGGCACCCGCGTGACCACCGACGATGTCTACCAGCAGGGTATCCGTACCATCGGCGCCGAGGACATTGCCCAGGCCCGCGAGCTCGGCTACACCATCAAGCTGCTGGGGATCGCACGCAACACCGACGCCGGCGTCGACGTCCGCGTGCATCCCACGCTCATCCCGGCAGACCATATGCTCGCCAAGGTCAACGGCGCCATGAACGCCGTCTACGTGGTGGGTGACGCCGTGGGCGAAACCATGTTCTACGGTGCCGGCGCAGGCTCCTTCCCCACCGCGAGCGCCGTCGTGGGCGATATCCTGTCGCTCTCCGAGCAGATCAGCCGCGGCGTGGCTCCGCTGCCCGAGATTGAGCCCTATGGTCACAACCTCGCCTTTAAGCCCATGGACGAGCTCCAGACTAAGTACTATGTGCGCCTGAAGGTCGCCGACCGCGTGGGTGCCCTGTCCGAGACGGTCGACATCTTTGCCAAGCACAACATCTCGATCTCGCTCATCAACCAGGTCGAGGACGGCAAGTCGGGCGCCAGCGATACTTGCTCGGTCATCTTCCTGACGCACCGCGCGCTCGAGAAGGACGTCCAGGCTGCCACCGCCGAGCTTGCCAGCGTCGACTGCGTAGCCGAGGTCGCCAACGTCCTGCGCATCGAGGACGTTGAGGCTTGGACCGAAGGCGTCATGGCGAACTAGTTCGGTTTACACCCCACAACGCATTTGCTCGAAGGGCTCCCGTCCGATGTGGGACGGGAGCCCTTTTGTCTCCTGCCCCAAGCACAACGGCAGAGTACATTTGCGCGAACCGCTCATCGGTAACGCGGGCTACCGTTCACCGATATGCAGACGCGACCGATTCCAGCTACCGCTACGCTGTGCTGCGAATGTCCGCCCGCGATGAGAGGAAGCACCATGTTGCTCGAGGGCAAGAAAGCGATCATCACCGGAGGCACGCGCGGTATCGGCTATGCCATCGCCTGCCGTTTTATCGAGGAGGGCGCCGCCGTCACCGTCTTTGGCTCGCGTCAGGAGACCGCCGGTGCGGCCGTTGAGAAGCTGACAGCCGCCTATCCCGACGCCAAGGTCTGGGGCCGCTCCTGCGACCTCACCTCGCTCGAGGCCGTGACCGAGGCCTTTACCCAGGCTGCAGCCGACATGGGCGGCTTGGACACGGTCGTCAACAACGCCGGAATCTCCCAGCGCTCGCCGCTGCTCAACTACACGGCCGAGGAGTTCGCCAAAGTCATGGACCTCAACGTCGTCGCTGTCTTTAACGGTCACCAGGCGGCCGCCAAGATTATGACCGAGGCCGGCCACGGCGGCACCATCACTACCACGAGCTCGATGGTCGCCAAGTACGGCCAGCCCTCTGGCGTCGGCTATCCAACGTCCAAGTTTGCCGTCAACGGCATGGTCCAGTCGCTCTCGCGCGAGCTCGCCCCCATGGGCATCCGCGTCAACGCCGTTGCCCCTGGCGTGACTAAGACCGACATGGTCGCCAACCTGCCCGAAGAGGTCATCAAGCCCATCGTCGCCACTATTCCGCTCGGCCGCATGGGCGAGCCCGAGGATGTCGCCAACGCTTTTGTTTTCCTGGCGAGCGACATGTCCTCCTATGTCACGGGCGCCGTGCTCCCCGTCGACGGAGCCGCCCGCTCCTAAAGGTCGCAAGCCACGACTTCGAACCTCAACGAGGCCCAACGCAAAAGGCGCGCTGTCTGCATCAACCGCAGGCAGCGCGCCTTCTATTATTTGGACGGAACCCGTATCCCGACATTCCTTGCTACTTGCCGTCGTCGTCCTCGGCTTCTTCTCTTGCATAGAGCTCTAGCATGCGGCGGCGATATTCGCGCACGGCGAGCTTGGCGCGCTCCAAGCGGCGGCGCTCACGCGGAGTCAGCTCGGACGGGTCAACCTCATCACCATAGGTCTTATCGGCAAGAAGATGCGCCGCGTCCACGATGCGGGCATCGATGTGGCCGCTCGCTGCCTCGGCGGAAAGACGCTCGGCAATCGTATCGAGCGTAGGCAGGCCCTCGAATACGCGACCATGGCCATGCGATGTCAACAGCTCGTGCTCGCGTGCGAGCAGGCTTGCCAAATCGTGATGAGCACGCAGGATGTCGAGCGCATCGGATGGATGCTCGGCAACTTCTGCCACGGCGGCAACCGGCGCGGCGTCGACCACACGGTAGAAGAGCTGCGCGAGCAATGGCATCAAGAACACCGTGATGGCACCGGCGGCAACCATGACCGACGCAATATCTTGCGACAGCGCGCCCGCGTTGACGGCAACGCTTGTCACGGCAACGATGATTGGCAGGGCCGTGGTGCAGTACAGGGCCACGGTAATGCGGCCATACGCCGACACATCGCGCGTCGCGGGACAAATGCCCATAGAGATGAGAATCGGCACGGCACGAATAATCAACAACGCCACGATAAAGCCCACGAGCAGACCCGGGCGCGACGCCACGGCCGTCAGATCGATCTTTGCGCCCGATACGGTAAAGAACACCGGAATCAAAAAGCCGTAGGCCAGGCCGTCGAGCTTGGTCTCGAGCGTATGGTTACCCTCGGGGATGATATAGCGCAGGACAAAGCCGGCAGCAAAAGAACCCAACACGATGTCGAGATCAAAGACGGCCGAGAACGCCACGAGCGTGACCAGGATGAGCACCGTCAGGCGCACGAAGGTCTGCGACGTGGTATCGGCGCGCTCCTCAACAAACGCAAAGAAGCGGCTGCCGACGCGCTTGGAGCGGCTCGGGACCACGGCCAGCAACACGCAAACCACCGCAAACAAGCCAAGGATTACGAGCGTTTGTATGCCAGTGCGGGCAGACAACAGCACCGACATGGCGAGCACGGGGCCGAGCTCGCCCCAGGTTCCATACGCGAGAATCGAGTCGCCCACACGCGTGCCAGTGAGCGAGCGCTCACGCATGATGGGCACGAGCGTGCCGAGCGCCGTCGAAGTGAGGGCAAGCGTCACGGCGATACCGTCGAAATGACTAACCGAGAACCACGGGGTAAAGCGCACGGCAAGCCAGGCGATACCAAACGTGACGACCCACGTCGCCAAGCCGTAGCGCCCCTCGACGCCCGTGATGCTCTTGGGGTCGATCTCAAAGCCGGCAAGCAGGAACAAGAAGGCCAGACCGAGCTCGGACACAAGCGAGACCTCGGCATCTACATGGATGACGCCGAGCATATGGGGTCCCAGCACCGCGCCGAGCACGAGCAAAAAGACCGTCTCGGGAACGGGTTTTCCAGGAATCGCCGAGGCGATAAAAGGACTCGCAAAGGCCACGAGTGCGATGATGGCGAGCGAAACGAATGCCATGTGATGCCTTTCTCTTGATTGCGCATCACTGTAGCACCCTCGCCGTCCTCAACGCGCCACGAGCTGTCGTATCATAGTGAGGTTTACAAACATGTGGCTCAAGGCGACCACGAGGCTTGCCCCGCAAACCGACCGCTGCCGCATACCGTACCGTACGCCCAACCGATCAGGAAGGCAGGAACCAATGGTCTCTCGTATCTACGTGGAGAAGAAACCCGGGTTCGACGTCGAGGCTCAGCAGCTCAAGGGCGAGCTGACCGAAATTCTCGGCATCAAGGGCATCGAGGCCCTGAGGATCATCAACCGCTACGACGTCGAGGGCATCGACGAGGAGCTTTTCCGCTCCTGCGTGCCGACCGTCTTTAGCGAGCCCCAGGTCGATGTGACCTACGACGAGCTCCCCGCAAGCGATGGCGCCGTCTTTGCCGTCGAATTCCTGCCTGGCCAGTTTGACCAGCGCGCCGACTCCGCCAGCGAGTGCGTGCAGCTCATCAGCCAGGGCGAGCGCCCCGCCGTGCGCTCCGCCAAGGTCTATATGATCTCGGGCGCTCTGAACGAGGCCGCCATTGATGCCATCAAGCACTACGTGGTGAACCCCGTCGAGGCGCGCATCGCCTCGCTCGACCTGCCCGAGACGCTGTACATGGAGACCCCCGAGCCCCAGCCCGTCGAGGTGCTCGACGGTTTCCGCGAGCTCGACGAAGCCGGCCTTGCCGCCTTTATCGCCGATCGCGGCCTTGCCATGGACGAGGCGGACATCGCCTTCTGCCAGCAGTACTTCCGCGATGAGGACCGCGACCCCACCATCACCGAGATCCGCGTGATCGACACCTACTGGTCCGACCACTGCCGCCACACCACCTTCGGCACCGTCCTGGACGACGTGACGATCGACGACGCCGTGGTGCAGCAAGCCTTCGACCGCTACATGGAGATGCGCCACGAACTCGGCCGCGACGCCAAGCCCGTCTGCCTCATGGACATGGGCACCATCGGCGCCAAGTACCTTAAGAAGACCGGCGTCATGACCGATGTCGACGAATCCGAGGAGATCAACGCCTGCACCGTCAAGGTAAAGGTCGATGTCGATGGCGAGGACCAGGACTGGCTGTTCCTCTTTAAGAACGAGACCCACAACCACCCGACCGAGATCGAGCCCTTCGGCGGTGCCGCCACCTGCGTGGGCGGCGCCATCCGCGACCCGCTCTCGGGCCGCAGCTATGTTTACCAGGCCATGCGCGTCACCGGCGCCGGCGACCCTACCGTCCCGGTTTCCGAGACGCTCGAGGGCAAGCTGCCGCAGCGCAAGCTTGTGACCACTGCCGCCGCCGGCTACTCCAGCTACGGCAACCAGATCGGCCTTGCCACCGGTCAGGTCAACGAGCTCTATCACCCCGGCTACGTGGCCAAGCGCATGGAGGTCGGCGCCGTCGTGGGCGCTACCCCGGCAAACCACGTGCGTCGCGAGTGCCCCGCCCCCACCGACAAGATCATCCTGCTGGGCGGCCGCACCGGCCGTGACGGCATCGGCGGCGCCACCGGCTCATCCAAAACCCAGAACACCGAGTCCATCGAGACCTCGGGCGCCGAGGTCCAGAAGGGCAACGCCCCGGTCGAGCGCAAGCTGCAGCGTCTGTTCCGCCGCGGCGACGCCTGCCGCCTGATCAAGCGCTGCAACGACTTTGGCGCCGGCGGCGTCTCGGTCGCCGTGGGCGAACTTGCCGACGGCCTGTATGTCGACCTGGACACCGTGACTAAGAAGTACGACGGCCTGGACGGCACCGAGCTCGCCATCTCCGAGTCCCAGGAGCGTATGGCCTGCGCCGTCGCCGACGGTGACGTCGAGGAGTTTATGGGCTACGCCGCCGAGGAGAACCTCGAGGCGACCGTTATCGCCGAGGTTACCGCCGAGCCGCGCATGCGCATGGCCTGGAACGGTGTCGCCATCGTCGACCTATCCCGCGAGTTCCTCAACTCCAACGGTGCACCCAAGCACCAGGTCGCCCACGTCTGTGCCCGCAGCGTGTGGCAGCCCAGCTGGGCCGGCACCACGCTTGCCGAGCGCATGACCTCGCTGGTCACCGACCTCAACGTCGCCTCCAACAAGGGCCTTTCCGAGCGCTTCGACTCCACCATCGGCGCCGCGACCGTGCTTATGCCTTTTGGCGGCAAGACGCAGCTCACCCCGAGCTCGGCCATGGTCGCCAAGTTCCCCGTGGACGGCGAGACCACCACGGCGAGCGCCATGGCATGGGGCTTCAACCCCTACCTGATGGAGGCCGACCAGTTTGCTGGCGCCTACCTGTCCGTGGTCGAGTCCATCGCCAAGCTCGTGGCCGCCGGCTTTGAGCACAAGCGCGCCTACCTCTCCTTCCAGGAGTACTTCGAGCGCCTGCGCACCGAGGCCGAGCGCTGGGGCAAGCCCATGGCAGCCGTCCTGGGCGCCCTTATGGCCCAGGTCGATCTGGGTGCCGGTGCCATCGGCGGCAAGGACTCTATGAGCGGCTCGTTTGAGGACGAGGCCGGTGAGCTCAACGTTCCGCCGACCCTGATCAGCTTCGCTGTTGCCGTGGGTAAGGCTGCCCGTGCCGTCTCGCCCGAGTTCAAGGGTCTGACGCATCGCGTCGTCCGCATCGCCCCCGCCACCTACGGCAAGGACTACCGCCCCGACGCTCAGCAGCTGCTCGCCGCGTTTGACGCCGTCGAGGCGCTCACCGCCAACGGCGACGCCCTGGCAGTCTCCACGCCCGGCTACGGCTGCGGCGCCGAGAGCCTCTTTAAGATGTGCGTCGGCAACCAGATCGGCATCGAGCTTGCCGAGGACGTGGACGTGGAGAGCCTCTTCACCCCGCTCTACGGCAGCTTTATCGTCGAGCTCGCCGAGGACGCCGAGCTGCCCGAGGTCGCCGACGGCGTTGTCGTCGAGCCCCTGGGCACCACCGTCGAGGGCTATGTCATCGACACCGGCTCTGAAGTCATCGAGCTCGCCGAGCTCCAGGAGGCCTGGGAGAGCGGCATCGAGGGCGTCTTCGCCTACCGCAGCGTCGGCGAGACCCCCGAGGTCGAGACCATCGACTTCCGTGCCAAGAATATCCACGTGTACGGCGGCGCCAAGATCGCCCGTCCGCGCGTGATCATCCCCGTGTTCCCCGGCAACAACTGCGAGTACGACAGCGCCCGCGCCTTCCGCGCAGCCGGTGCCGAGGCCGACACCTTCGTGATCAACAACCTCACGCCCGAGGCCGTCGCCGAGAGCACCCACGAGCTCGCCCGCCGCATCCGTGCAAGCCAGATCGTCATGATCCCCGGCGGCTTCTCGGGCGGTGACGAGCCCGACGGCTCCGCCAAGTTCATCACGGCGTTCTTCCGCGCTCCCGAGGTCACCGAGGCAGTCCGCGACCTGCTCAAGGCCCGCGACGGCCTGATGCTGGGCATCTGTAACGGCTTCCAGGCTCTGGTCAAGCTCGGCCTGGTGCCCTACGGTGACATCGTCGATGCCACGCCGGATGCACCCACGCTGACGTTCAACACCATCGGCCGCCATCAGAGCCGCCTGGTGCGCACCCGTATCTCGTCCAACCTGTCCCCGTGGCTGTCGCAGTGCAGCCTGGACGACCCCTACACCGTCGCCATCAGCCACGGCGAGGGCCGCTTTGTCGCCAACGACGAGGTGCTCGCCCAGCTGATCGCCAACGGCCAGGTCGCCACGCAGTACGTGGGCGAGGACGGCAAGCCGAGCATGGACCTTTCCGTCAACCCCAACGGCTCCGCACTTGCCATCGAGGGCATCACGAGCCCCGACGGCCGCGTCCTGGGCAAGATGGGCCATGCCGAGCGCCGCGGCGACAACCTGTACCGCAACGTGCCCGAGCATGTCCCCGGCGACAAGTTCATGCCGATCTTTGAGAGCGGCGTGGCCTACTTCGCTTAATGCGTCCCATCGGGTACAATCCCCTCGGGTAACAACACCCGCCACCGGCACCCCCGGTGGCGGGTTCTTTTTTGCTTCGCGCATACAGGAAGGACATCATGCAAAGCCGCAAGCCGTATCTCGCCACCCTGCCCGGACTCATCCTGGGCTGCCTTGTTTGCTGTGCACTCTGGGGGTCGGCTTTCCCCTGCATCAAAATCGGCTACGCACTCTTTGGTATCCCAGCGCACGATAGCGCCTCGCAGCTGCTCTTTGCAGGATTGCGCTTCACGCTTGCCGGTGCCCTGGTCATCGTCGGCATGAGCGCGGCCCAACGCCGCCCGCTCGTTCCGCAGGTGCGCGATATCAAGCCCATCTTTGTCTTGTCGCTCTTCCAGACTATCGGGCAGTACTTCTTTTTCTACCTGGGACTCTCGCGCGCCAGCGCCATGTCGAGCTCCATCATCGAGGCCAGCGCCAACTTCCTCGCAATCCTCTTTGCCGCCCTGGCATTTCACACCGAGAAGCTCAGTACGGCCAAGGTGCTTGGCTGTGCGCTGGGCTTTGCCGGCGTCGCGCTCGTCAACCTTTCGGGCGCAGATGACACCTTTGGCTTCAGGCTCGATGGCGAGGGCTTTATCCTAGCCTCCACTGTCGCGGGTGCTCTTTCGACCTGCCTGATCGGTATCTTCTCGCGCGAGCACGACGGCGTCTTGCTTGCCGGGTGGCAGTTCTTGGTCGGCGGCCTGGTCCTCACCGCCATCGGCTTTTTGATGGGTGGCGCGCTCTCCCCCACAGCGATTGTCCCCGCCATCGCGCTCATCATCTACATGGCGCTTATCTCCGCGGTCGCCTACTCGCTGTGGTCGCGCCTGCTTGCCGTCAACCCCGTCAGCCGCGTCTCTGTCTTTGGATTTATGAACCCGGTCTTTGGCGTGCTGCTGAGCGCACTGCTGCTCGGCGAGGGCGCTGGCACGAGCCCCGTTACCGTCATCGTTGCCCTGCTGTTGGTCTGCGGCGGCATCATCATCGTCAACAAACCTAAAAAGGCCTAGTAGGCCACCCCGTTCCGAGAAAAAGACGAGGCGCATCTTCGACAGTCGCTACTAATCCCGCCAACACAAAGGGGGCGCTCAACCATCGCAACGGTCGTGCGCCCCCTTTTTCTAGCGTATCTGGACGCCGACTTTCTTCTTCTCGCCCTTGACGCGATAGAGCTCCGCATCGGCAGCACGAAGCAAATCCTGCCAGGTATCGATCCCATCGCCAACCCGCGCGTAACCGATAGACATCTGCAACAGATACGGCACCTCGGCACGAGCGAGTTCGTCGTTGATCGCCGTGCACAGGTCTATGATGTCCCGTTCCGTCGCTGCCTTTTGGAGCACCACGAACTCATCGCCGCCATAGCGCGCGATAAAGCCGCCGGACATCGAACAGACGTCCTTGAGCGCCTTCGAAACAACCTGAAGGGCATGGTCGCCCTCGACATGTCCATAGTGGTCGTTAATCTGCTTAAAGCCGTCAGCATCCATCATCAGCAGATACACATCATCGGCCTGGTCAGCACCCGAGAACAGCGACAGCATATAGGTCTCAAAACGGTTACGGTTGTTGAGTCCAGTCAACGGGTCAGTCGAGATCAGCTGCTCCTGGTAGACGATATAGAGCAGCAAAATACTGATCATTATGCCGACGCAAAGGCCGGGCACCGAAAATACGACCTGAAAGGTACCGCCCACCAGAGCGGGGACCGCGAAAAAGGCGAGGGTGCGATAAATGGCCTTCTTTTGCAGGCTTTCGACTTTTCGAGCCTGAATAAAGGCATGCAAGGACGTATATATGACGTAGCAGTAGCTAACGATAGGCTGAATCATATAAAGCGCTCCGCGACGATATACGCCCCGCGCATCGATATAGAACATAGCGTGCGTCCAGTAGCTGATAAATGCCAGAACGACCACCAATGCGGTTGGCAACGTTAAAAGTACCACCCTATAGGGCGTGGTCAGGAGCCGTGAGCCCTGCATCGTCTCGGAATAGAAAAACCAAATGAGGCACGCGATGGCGAACAGCGAAAACGAAACCGCGTTGGAAATCCAGTTGGCCGTGATGCCTACAGGAGTGCTCACGCCGTCCGAGAGCGTCCAGATCATATCGAAGAAAATGTAGGCAGCAGACGTGTAGCCCAGCATGCTAAACAAAAGCTGCTGGGTGCTCGAGAACAGGGAGCGACGGCTTCGTACGGCAAGTCCGATAAGAATAATCATGCATAGCAGGAATATCTCGATCTTGAGTGCCTTTACCACTAGACGCCCTCCCTTCAATATCCAAGTGGCCAGAATCGCCCAATTCGAATCTGAGCAACAAACACCCCCTACTCCGCAGGGGTAAGGGGAATAACAGCAGAGCGACCGAACGTCACTGCAAGACAGCTCTCGTTCGGGCGCTCAAACGGCGCGAGTTGCACGCCGGAATCATTGATGGGTATCGATTGCTACTCGCCATCGATGTCGGTCGCGACAGCCTCTTCGATGGCCTCGACACCGGCAGGCGACAGGTCTTCCTTGCTCTGGCAGAACTTCTTATCGACCCAGCCGGTCAGAATCGGGGCCATGATTGCCGTGATGATGACGGCAGTGGCGATCTGCGCATACGCGGTGGGCGCAAGCTCGGCATAGCGCGGAGCGACCTCGGCGAGGGCGACCGGCGTGGTCATGGCCGTGCCGGCAATGGTGGAACATGCCACAGCCGCCTTACCATTGCCGCCACACAGGCGCTCGAAGGCAAAGGTAATGGGACCGACGATAAAGAGCGTGATGAGGCCCAGCAGGATGCCCGAAATGCCACCGGCGATGAAGCTCGAAAGGCTCATGGACGCACCGAGCTGAAAACCAATTACAGCGATCGCGGGATTGGCGCCGGGAACCAGCAGGTTCTTGATAAACGGGAACAAGTTGCCCAGGACCATGCCGATAACAAGCGGCAGGATGGATCCGATGATGGTGCCGACGGGGATGTTGGCGAGACCCGAAACACCAAGGATGATCATCGTGACGGCGGGGCCGGCCGTAAAGAACAGGATACCGACAGCGCCCTGCTCGGACTCATCGCCGAACTCGCCCATGATGCCCGTATAGAGCGCCATGTTGCAAAACGTAATGCCGCCGATGATGGAAACCGAGCTCAGGCCTAAAAAGTTATCGTTAAAGAAGTACGCGACGCCCAGACCCAGCGCGGCTGCCACTACAAGCTTAGGAATCAGCACGACGATGCCGGTCTTGATGGCGCCCGGCGTGGACTTAAAGCTGATGCCGGCGCCCACAAACAGCAGGATCGCGGCGACGATGGTATTGGAGCCACCGCGGCAGGCAGCCGTAAAGAAGCCGCCGATCTCAAAAACCTGCGGGCAGAAGGTGTTGAGCAAAAGACCGACGATCATGGGATAGATCATGATGTCGCCCGGGATGCGCGGGACCTTGAATTTCTTTTGCTCGTTGGCGGTTGCTTCCTGTGCCATGAAACCCCCATTTCCGCTGACGGGGTACAAAAGCCCACGTCACGCTTTGCTACAGTAAAGTTTGACCATGGTACCAGAAGAAGCAGACCAGCTCGATGAGAAATTCGATTCGTTAGGCCAGAGCAGCAAACGCGCCTTGCTCTTACACGAGACTCAAGACGATATAGAGCACAATGCCCGAAACGCAGCACCACAGCATCGACTTTGTCTTGATTGCCACCACCACGACGCCGGCAGCCGCGATCCAGGGAATCAAGCCCTGCCACAGGCCGGCGTCGAAAGCGCCGGGGCTTATCAAGTCGTTGGCGACCAACGCCGCAAAGGCGGCCGGCGGAATGTAGCCCAAGGCCTCGGTAACGCGGGGCGACAGCGTTCGTCCACGCAAGGCAAACGCCGGGGCGATGCGGAAGAACGCGATGGCCGCCCACGACGACAGCCACAGGACCAAAAACTCATTAACGGGCATCGCGGGCACCCCTTCCATCCGTAAGGGCATCGCACACGAGTGCCACGGCGACACCGACGAGCACGCTCACCGGCACAGCGACATTCGTCCACCCAAAAAACTTGCATATAGCGACGGATACCGCAGCCAAAACGGCGGCCACGACATTGCCGCGCGACAATCGCTGCGAAAAGAGCAGGCAGATAAAGAGCGATGTGCAGACAAAACCTGCAATAGCGGTGGGAACATCGATGACGGCGCCGACAACGGCGCCCATCGTGCATGAGACGCCCCAAGTTGCGATGAGGATCACGTTGAGCGCAAAGGACTCGCGTGGGCCCCAGTCATCCCCCTCGACCAACTTGGCTAGCGAGATGCCGTACGCCTCTTCGGTGAGCGTCGCGGCAACCGCCAGCGTTTGACGCTTCGAGGCACCCGTCAGATGCGGTGCGATCGATGCTGAATAAAGTGCGAAGCGTGAGGAGATCGCGGCGACGCTTGCGACGATCGATGCTGCCGGCACGCCCGCCAGCCACAGGTTGCAGATCATAAACTGCCCACTGCCTGTCACGAACGCGCTACTCAGGGCAAAGACCATCCAGGGCTCCATCCCCGTCTGCGCCATAATCATTCCGCACGGCGCGCCAATCGCAACATAGGTAAGCATCACCGGCCAGACAGTTTTAACGATTTTGAACACCATAACGTTCCTTATCCCGACAAGGCATCCGAGCCGCATGTAACGATGCGGCAGAATTATCGTCCGACGGCAACCGAGTTCACCTACAATTGCCACCGGATCGAAAGACACAACTTTTTAGGAAGTCATTATGACAGCTATCGATCGAACGCGGGCAGCCAGGGCCTTCAAGACCTATACCGATGCCTACGATGCCACCAATCCGCGCATCGCACTCAAAATCGAGCACACGTACCACGTGGCGGAAGCGTGCGATGCCGTGGCGCGCGAGCAGAACTGGTCGACAGAGGATATTGACCTGGCCTGGCTTTGCGGCCTGCTGCACGATATGGGCCGCTTTGAGCAGCTGCGACGCTGGGACACCTTTAAAGATGCCGAGAGCATGAGCCATGCAGCGTTGGGCGTCGAGGTTCTCTTTGGTGAGAACCCCGCCGATGCGCCCGCCACAACAAGCATCCGAGATTTTATTGAGACCGACGAATACGACGAGCTCATACACGCGAGCATTGCCTATCACAGCGACTTTCGCCTACCCGAGAAGCTCGACGAGCGCGCGCGGCGCTTCTGCGATATCGTGCGCGACGGCGATAAGGTCGACATTATGCGCACCATCGCCGACAGCACCGTCGATACTATCCTCAAGGTGGACGAGAAGACGTTTCTCGCCAGCCATTTCTCATCGCCGACACTTGCCGCCTTTGATGAGCGTCGCTGCGTCTCGCGCGATGAGCGCGAAGAGCCGGCAGACTTCCTGGCAGGGCTCATCTGCTTTATGTTTGAACTTGTCTATCCCGCAAGTCGCGCGCTTGCGCGCGAACAAGGCGATATCTACCGCCTGCTCGACGCGCCCTTTGGCATTACGCGGCGCTTTACCGATCCCGCCACACAGGCGACCTGGGAGCGCCTAAAAGACGAGATGCGCGACTGGCTGGCGCGTGCCTAGCGCTCAAGCTGGGCCAACAGCTCCTCGACAACCTCAACGGCATCACCGACGACCTTATACTGGGCGGCGCCAAAGATGGGAGCATCCGGGTCCTCGTTGATGGCGATAATGCACTCCGCCCCGCCGATGCCGGCGAGATGCTGGATGGCGCCCGAGACTCCGATACTCACGAGGAGCTTGGGCGAAACCGATACACCCGTCTGACCGATCTGGTGGCGATACTCCAGCCAGCCCGCCTCCACGACGGGACGCGTGCAGCCGAGCTCGGCGCCCAGGGCGTCGGCGAGCTTTCGCATCAGAGGCAGGTTTTTCTTGGAGCCGATGCCACGACCCACCACGACGAGGCGCTCGGCATCGGCAATCGAAGCCTGCTGTCCCCACTCTTCAGCGGGAATCGAGATTTCGACGCGGGCCTTAACGTCTTCTGCAAGCGCCACCTGGGTGATCGTGCCGGAGCGGCCGTAGTCGAAGTCGGGCGCCTTAAAGATGCCGGGACGCACTGTTGCCATCTGGGGACGGTGATGGGGGCAGACGATGGTGGCCATCAGGTTGCCGCCAAACGCCGGGCGCGTCTGCTGCAACAGACCCGTCTCCGTATCCATCGAAAGCACGGTGCAATCAGCCGTAAGGCCCGTCTGCAAGCGGACGGCAACGCCGGGCGCCAGCTCGCGACCAAAGGCGGTCGCGCCGTAGAGGATGGCCTCGGGCTTGCGCTCGGCTACCAGATCGCAGATCAGACAAGCATAGACTTCCGCGTCGTTTTGACGCAGACGCTCGTCGCGACAGGCCAGCACTTCGTCGGCGCCGGCGCAAACCAAATGCTCAAGCTCCTCGAGTGAACTCTCGGGGCTCACGCCGACCAGTGCCACCAAACGGCAGCCGCGGGCATCGGCAAGCTCGCGGCCCTTGCCCATGAGCTCATAGGCCACAGGGGCTACAGTGTCATGCTCGTCAGTCTGAACGAATACCCAAATATCTCGATACGCGTCGAGGTCCACCGCGCCGACGGCTTCATCGCGGTCGATCGAGATGGCGTTAACGGGACAGGCGTCGACGCAGCCGCCGCACAGGATGCAGCCGTCGGTTACGCGGGCGCAGCGGTTTGGCCGCTCACCCTCCACCACAATACCGCCCGAGGCGCAGGCACGAACGCAGCGACCGCAGCCGATGCAGGCTTCGCTATCGATAATCAGTCCGCTCATCTATGCCATCCCCTCGATAATCTTGGCAAGCTTTGCCGCCTGCTCGGTCGGTGTGCCCTCAACGGCTTCGCACGTTTGATCGCGGTCGGGCACAAACGAGCGCACGACCTGCGTCGGCGAGCCAGCAAGGCCGCAACGCGCGGGGTCGGCATGCACGTCGGCAGCGCTGACCACGCACACGTCCGCCTCCTCCGCCGCGCGAATACCGGCAATACTCGGCATACGCAACTGGCCAATCTCCTTGGCAGTCGTCATCGCGCACGGCATCTCAAGACACACCGTCTCCTCGCCGGCATCGCATCCGTGAACGAGCGCCAGCGAGCCACACGTCGTAAAGCCCGCGCTTTGCACGCAGCTCACGTCGGTCACGCAGGGAATCTCAAAGGCACCGGCAAGCTCGGGACCAATCTGGGCCGTATCGCCATCCACCGCCATCTTGCCGCAGATGAGCAGATCGAAGTCCTCGTCGAGCGCCTCGATGCCGCATTTGAGGGCATACGTGGTCGCCAGGGTATCGGCACCTGCAAAGGCGCGATCGGTCAGCAGCAGCGCGTCGTCGGCACCTCGAGCGATGCAGTCGCGCAATAGCGACTCAGTCGCGGGGATGCCCATCGACACCACCGTCACGCGCACGTCCATGCCAAAGCCGATAAAGTCGTCTTTCAGCGCCAGCGCGCATTCCAAAGCGCTCGCATCAAAGGGATTAATGACCGTCTGCTTGCCATCGCGCACGATGGTATTGGTCTTGGGGTCCATCTTGACCTCGGTGCTGCCCGGCACGGCCTTGACGCACACCACCATATGGAAATCGCTCATCTTCACGCGCTCCCTTTCTGGACGAGCTCATCCAAGAGCTTCTCCGAAAACAGGTTGCCGCGACCCAGCTGCCCGTCGGGATCGAGCTGGAGCTTGAGCCGCGCCGACTCGACCATGGCCTCGTGACCGTACATCGTCTCTAAGAAGCCCGCCTTGATCTTGCCGACGCCGTGCTCGGCAGAAACGGCACCGCCCATAGCCGTTACCTCCGCAGCCCACCGGGCAAACAGCTCGCCACCGCGACGGTAGTCCTGCGCATCGCGCGGCAGGATGTTCACATGCAGATGGTTGTTACCGATGTGCCCCCAGGCAGCAGATTCAAGCCCGCTTTCGGCCAGCGTGCGGCGATAGAGGGCCACGACATCGGCAAGGCGTGCATTGGGCACCGACATGTCCGAACCCAACTTGGTGATGGTGGGATCCGTGCGGCGACGCTCGTCGATAAGCATGTTGACGCTCTCGGGCACCGCGTGGCGGAAGAACCGCTGGCATTCGCGATCGACTTCGGTGCGCGCGACCCATGTCGCATCGTCGCTGCCGCCCGCAAGCTCTAGTACCCACCCCAAGTGATACAGCTCCTCAGTCGCCTGGGCTTCGTCGTCGCAGTCGAGCTCCACGTAAACACAGACCTTAGCGTCTTTGTCGAGCGCCGGCAGCGAGGCGAACGCGGTCGACTGCTCGCGCTGGCGACGTAGAATATCCAGGGCGCCAGCGTCGAAGTACTCGATGGCAGCCGCATGGGACAGGACGGGGCGCACGGAATCGGTAAAGGACACGGCCTTGTCTTCGCTATCGAAAAAGCAGCTCACACCCCAAACGACCGCAGGCGCCGCCTGCAGGGCAATCTCGAGCTCGGTGATAACGCCGAGCGTGCCGCAAGCACCGATAAAGAGGTCGATGGCGTCCATTTCGTCCGCAACGAAATAGCCTGAGGCATTTTTTGTCTTGGGCATGGTGTAGTCAGGAAGATCGAGCTCGAGTGCACGGCCCGCTGCCGTCACGAGCGACAGGCGGCGGCCCTGGGCAAAAGCCTCGCCGCGCTGAAGCTCAAGCAAATCGCCATCAGCCAGCGCGACGTGGAGTCCCGTGATATGCGGGCGCATGGGGCCGTAAGCGTAGCTGCGGGCGCCGGAGGCGTTGCATGCCGCCATGCCGCCCAGACAGGCAGATGCCTCAGTGGGATCGGTGGGAAAAAACTGCTCCGGGGCCTCTTGGAACTCCTCGTAGGCCTCAAGCGATGCCTGGTCCCAACCAGCGATCGGCAGCACCTTCTTGCTCAGCTGCTTGCGCAGCTCCGAGAGCACGACGCCCGGCTCCACACGCAGTAGAAAGCGGCCTTGTTCATCGCGGCGAAGGCCCAAGTAGCGATTCATACGGGAAGTATTGAGGATATGCCCGCCGTGGGGCACGGCACCGGCGGCAAGGCCGGTTCGGGCGCCCTGAACCGTTACCGGGACACGCTCGGCATGGAGCTTTTCCAAAATGGCACGGACCTCGTCTTCCGTTGTCGGAAACGAGATGCTCGAGGCCTCGCCCGATGCGCGAGACTCATCGCGACCATACTCTTCGAACTCGTCGGTGAAGGGTTTGATGGTTACAGACACGCGAACTCCCCTTTAGCTAACTACAGTGTTTGCAGGGAGATGTTACCGCATCGTTTCGTCGACGTGTTCGAGACCGTCTCCATAATTGGCGATTTTTACGTTCGTGCAATTCGGCGAGCGGCTTGATTTCCTCGGCAGACGATGCTTTTGACACATATGGCCCCGCCGTCGCCGACCGCGTGATTGTCGCTCGAAAAAAGTTGGAGTATTTTTTGCCGCCTTTTACCTGCGGAGACGCCAATCCGTCAAGCATTTGGTTAGAAATTGGTCAAGTAGCGGCTGATACGGTCGGCGTCGACAGCCAAAACCGATAGAAGTTTTGGCCCCAGAAGCAGGGAGGTTCCCATGGCATATTACTGGCCCCAGTACGGCATCGCCATCGAAGTCGACGACGATCCCCATCTCCTGCCTTTCGACGAAGAGGCATTCCCCGATACGACGGTCTACCACGTTACCACCGATGTGATCTGCGACCCTGAGTCGTTCTCGGCGCTCGCCCACCACATCGCACGTATCCACGACATCGAGCTCCCTCCCGACTTCGACGAGCTTGTCTACTCGCGCCGCCTGATGCTTCGCATGCTCTTTGGAGCGGACCCGTCCACCTTTGCGCGCATCTATACCGCCAAGGATGCCGCATGAGCGCGAAAAAGCCACCCCACTTTGCAGGTCTGAGTCGTCGCAAGAAGCTCATCGTTGCCTGCTTGGCCATCGTCTGTGCCCTTGTCGCCGTAGGACTATACGCTTGGCAGTCGCAGCCCGTACCCGAGGCGGGCGCTTCGGTTACGACGGCCGAGGGCAAAACGCGTCAGGAAATCCAAGATGAGCTCGACGCCATCGTCCGCGACAACATGATGACGATTTCGGTCGCACCGGTCGCTCAGCTGCAGGAGGACGGCAAGCTGCGCGTCAACGTGCAAAACGTCCAAGACAACAAGTTTCCCCAGCGATTCCGCGTCATCCAAAACGACGAGACCATGTACGAATCCGGTGTGGTCAAGACCGGCAAGACAATCGAAACGTGCCCCGCCGGCGACATCAAAGAAGGCGAGGCGTACATCGAGATCCAGGCACTCGATGCCAAGACCCTCGACAGCCACGGCAATCCGACACGTGTCAAGGTACGGGTTGAGCAAGCCGAGAACTAGCTTTCCGGCCGACGCGGCGCCGCACGCAATTCACCAGCATTCGTCCAATCATCGCGGGGACGGCCCGCGGCGAATAGAAAGGAACGACCATGGACATCACCAGGAACATGAACGGAGCCAAAGCGCTCGTCGTGGGCGCAGGGCTCGCGCTCGCGCTCGCAATGGGCGCCGCCCCGACGCCAGCTATGGCAGCCGGGCGCGTTGGAACCACGAAAGTAATGGTCAGGACCGAGATCGACAACGTTGAGTTCAAAGTTCCGACGGTTATTCCCTTCGTCGCCAAGGCCGACGGCACGCTTCAGGGCCCCTCAGAAGACGCGACCACCATCGACAATCATTCGGCCTACGGCATCCATGTCACCAACATGAAGATCGACGCCATGAACACCTGGACCATTGCTGCCGACGCCAAAGCCGGAACCGCACAGAACTCCATCGACTTTAAGGTCGGCCCCGACGGGGAACTCCAGAACGCCAGCGCCGCAATGCAGGGGACGGGCCTCGATCTTTCCAAGAACGCAGCCTTCGACATGGGCTACCAGGGCATTGCCGGCGGCACGGACAAAATTAAGCTCAAGACAAGCGGAAACGTCGCCCGCGTCACGCGCGACATCTTCCGCGTAACCGGCGAAGGCGATCAGGTTGCAACGATCACCTGGACGGTCGAGCCCGGTGCGCACACGGCATAAGGCCGTCGCCCTGGCCGCCGCCGTCAGCATCCTAGCGTTTGGGCCAGCCATGGCCTTTGCCCAGCAAGAACAGGCGCAGGCCGCCACGCAAGTGACGGTCGACCTCTCGGAGCTCGACCGCAGCGACCGCGAGGAACCGTTGGCGCAGACAGGCGACAAACGATGGCTCTTGGCAGCAGGCGCCGCAGCAGCAGGCGCGGGAACCGCCGGCCTCGGTCTGCACATCAAACACAGCAAGAAACAAAACATGAACAGGCCGCACTAAATTAGCTAAGGAGACCCCATGGCATCGAAGAACCTTTTGCCCGTCGTCGCACTCTGCGGCGCGCTCGCAACCGGAACGCCTGTCGCCGCTTGGGCGACTCCTGTCATGGCAGACTCCTTACCAGCGGCCCTAAGCTCCGCACCAAATCCGTCGAGCGCCATTGCGTGCAAGCGTTTTTCGATCGCACAGGCCGCAATCTCAACCTCGGGATGCCTTCGTCGTAATACGGACGGCTCGATAGTCGTGGATATCAATCGTTCGAACAAGGCAAACGGCTCCCAGGCGGGGTGCGCCGTCTGCACGTGGCGCTCGGTTGTGCTCGATGCAGATGGCGATCCATGCAATTTAGAGCTGCGCATCGACATCGCTTCGGTCGATGACTCGGCGAACGGAGCGAAGGTCGCCTTCGACGGTACGTTTTTTGAGAAAGGAGGCGGTATATGTCTGGGCTGCGCCGCCGCGAATGCAGACGATGCGCAGCCCACCCTCTCATTCACGGCATCGTTGCGGCTGACCAAAGCCGGCACCGATGCCATCGCGGCGGGAGAAGCGTCCCTGCTGTTCTACGCCGTCAGCGCCAAAGACACAGACGCTCATTTCGAGAAGCCAGCCGGATCACTCAGCCTTACACGAGGAATAGAGACAGGCCCTATTGAAATCGATGCCCACGCGCAAAGCAGGCAACGCATTCTTGCCGATCCGGCGCTTCTCGAAATGGAGTGGAACGGATCCGGAGCCATCGGAATTCTTCCCTCCGCGCTTGACGCCAAGACGCTCCCCTCAAACGACGAACCCATCAATGCAACCATACAAGAAGAGAGCGCGGACAAAGAAGCAGGTGCGGGCGACACGCCGTCGCCGACAAACAGCGTCCCAGCTTCTTTCGAAGCATCGAATGAGCCCGCTGCCGTTCCAAACGACCCCGAGCTCGCGGACAGCCTGGGGCTTGCTGATCCTCAAGAAATTGATGAGGGTAACTGCTGCGTGCTTGCCGCGCTCGACCACACAGAGGTCATCGACGCTGCGAACATCGAAGTTGCCGCCGCCAATCAGCCCGTCCGCAAGTCGGCCATCATCGCATTTCCCGAATCCATCGAAGTCGTCTTTTTGCCATCGGGCGAGGTCGTGGCCCCAACACTGCTCACCTTGTTGGGCGCCAAGAATACTCGAAACGAAATTAAAAAGGTCACGGTTGTCGACCCTGTAACCACCGCTAAACTGCGTCTATACGCCGTTGCCCCAGACGGAGGCAAGACCTTGGAATTCGATGGCGACACACTCCTAGCCTGGCGACGTCTGGACATTATGCAAGACGTCTCGTATCAGATCGAACTCGTAGGGTTTGATCGTGCCCGCGATGCCAATATCATCGCCGCGGCTATTGAATCCCCACAGCGGCTTATGACGTTGCGCTTTGACTACTATCCCTATGTCCCGACAACCACCTGAGGCTTAAATGCTGCGCACCATTCCTAATACCACTTATATAACGTATTAGATGAGTCGCGATGTGCCTCGCATTTCGTTCTGCTACGATTGCCACGTTGGCATCAATACAGGAGGGCTCATGCCGGGCTTGGGAACAATCATCAACGTTGTGCTTTTAGTTGCGGGCGGTCTTTTGGGATTAGCGGGCGGCCGCTTCATTACACCGCGCATTCAAGACACGCTCATGAAAGCATCGGGGCTGTGCGTCCTGTTTATCGGCCTTGGCGGCACCATGCAAAAGATGCTCCTTATCGATGGGAAGGCGCTGGCGACCACTGGTACCACCATGCTCATTGTCTCGTTCGCCCTCGGCTCGCTCATCGGCGAGGCCATCAACTTGGAGGCCGCCATTGAGAACCTTGGCGAATGGCTCAAGCGCAAAACCGGCAGCGAGGGCGATAACGAGTTCACCAACGCTTTTGTCTCGACTTCACTCACCGTGTGTATCGGCGCCATGGCCATTGTGGGATCGATCCAGGACGGCCTGCTCGGCGACTGGTCAACGCTTGCCCTCAAGGGCGCACTGGACTGCATCATCGTCTGCACCATGACGGCCTCGCTTGGCCGCGGCTGCATCTTCTCCGCCCTGCCCGTCGCCGTGTTCCAGGGGACGATCACGTTGTTTGCCGGCGCGCTCTCCCCCATCATGACCACAGCAGCCCTCAACAGCCTTTCGCTCGTAGGCTCCATGCTCATCTTCTGCGTCGGCGTCAACCTCATCCGTCCTCAGACCTTCCGCACGGCCAATATGCTTCCCTCCGTCGTCATCGCCGTCATCTACGCCCTCCTGTTCTAAATCTATCAACGCAGCGGTATCTCGAACATCTGTTTGATGCTGTGCTATGATATGAGGTCACCGTAGCTGCGTTCGAGAGGAGGAGCGGTGGCCGACCAGGACATCAAGATGCTCATCGAGCGCATTATGGCCGAGGCCCGGACCCATCAGTCCGCCCGCTTCTCAAACGAAACCTACGCAGACGAGCCGATTCTCAAAACCGGCCGACAGATGCAGAATTTCCTCCCCGACCAGTACCGTAAAATGCGCGAGATATCGCGCTGGCAGGATGACCCCAAGGGCGGTGCGGGCCGCTGGCTTTCGGAAGCCGAGCTTTTTTACCGCCAGGGCCTGCTGATGGCCGACTTTGAGGACGACTGTCCCTACAACGGCACCTTTAAGTCGTACTTTCCCACCTACAACGCCATGAGCGACCGGCAACTGCGCGGCTACTTTACCTGGCGTGCCCAAGTGCGCCGCGGAACCGTCGAGGAAACGTCTACGTCCTTTGCCTTTCTGTATCTCTATGAGCTGATCTGCGGCATTGGCGTAGATAATCCACTCGATGGTTTTAACAAGATCAAGGCTTTTTGGGATGTCTATCGCGCCTTCGAGCCCAGCATCGACCGGTTTGCGCGCGTGTGGCTGCAAGATTACGCCGTGTTCCACGGGCTCGACCCCAAGCTGCTTCGCGACTCTAAAACCGTCATGTTCGATAACGCCCTTATCGAACTGCGGCGCGCGGCACGAGACCTTGTACCGGCACCGTCCG
>UQMO01000031.1 GCA_900542125.1 uncultured Collinsella sp.
TTTTTTTTCAAGCAGAAGACGGCATACGATATTCATGAGCGTCTCGTGGGCTCGGTATCCAGCACCCACTCGCGCGAGCCGACCCAGCCGGCGTCGATCGCGGCCTCGGAGCCGCGCATAAAGTCCTCCTCGTCGACCGAGCAGATGAGCGAAAAGCCGCGTCGAGGCAGCTCGCCGCACGCCGCCACACGCTCGAGCGTATGGACGATCGCGGCAATGGCGCAGGCCAGGCCACCCTTCATGTCGCAGGCGCCACGACCATAGAGCTTGTCGTCGCGCACGATCGCTCCGAGTGGCGGGATGTCCGCATCCCAGCCGTCGCCCAAGGTAACGGTATCCATGTGGCAGATGTAGACGAGTCGCGGCTCGTCGCTCAAGCCGGGCACGGTGACCATAAGATTGCGGCGTCCAGGAAGCACCTCGAGCTCCTCGATTCGCACCGCATCCAGCGCTGAGCAATCGAGTCCCGCGACCTGCGACTCAATCAGCCCTTTGATATACCGCTCAATCTCGTTCTCATACGCGCCTGGGTCTGAGCTATCGATCCGCACAAGCTCCTGCGCAAGCCGCCAGGCAAAGTCCTCATCAACCATATGCAACCTCACATTCAGTTTGCTTTCCAAACCGATTGTAAGCCTCCAAAGAAATCCGCGACGTGCGCGCAACAGTATTTACCGTTCGCAGGCCGAGCCAGCGCGTTTGCCGTCCAGGCGGGTTTGCAAACGACGCAGTGGGTACGTACCCTTCATGGACGACATGCTGTGCGACATATCTGCCTTTCGGTATCACCGGATACCTCCACAGGTCTTGGCGATAATGCCGGACCTGCCTGATTCTGCGGACGACCAGCGCAGGGAGCGTCTTTGCGAGCACCCGCTCGTCAAGCATTTCCTGGGCACCCCGTTACACGTGTTGGCACAGGGCAGCTGCGGACGTAAGGGCGATCGCATTGTCAGGCATGTTTGGAACGGGGAGAGGCCGTTTGACTCCGTGCGGCAGACAGAGTTTGGCCTCGATGTCGCGTCCCCGCTCTTTACCCTGCTGACCCTGGCTCCTTCGGTCTCAAACGAGCGCCTGATCATGTGCATGTATGAGATGTGCGGCACCTTTGCCGTGTGCAAGATCGCGCCTCAGGTAAAGTCGGCACTTGTGCAGGCATATGGGGGCCAGTGGGGTGACGCACGGTTGGGTTGGGAAAATGTAAAGGATGTCTCGGGGAATCCAACGGACCTGTGGAAACGACCGCCCTTGATCGAGTTCTCTGAACTTACAGAGTACGTCGATAAGATCCCGGGGCTCCGCGGTGCTAAATCGTTCACACGTGCCGCGAAATGCATTACGGGGGTGGCGGCATCGCCGCTTGAGGTCCAGGCTTCGATGCTGTTTGGCCTTACGAGGTTGCGCGGCGGCGAAGGGCTGCGCCTTACCAATAACGTTGAGATTCGTATGACGCGCAGTGCCCGTCTGATTTCGGGGCTTGATAGGCGCTATGCCGATATCCTGCTGGCAAATAAGGACGGCAGCCGAGAGTGCCTGGTTGAATGCCAAGGTAAAGCCATTCATGGATCCATTGAATCCAAGATCTCGGACTCCGATCGAACGACGGCGCTGCAAGCGATGGGATATCCCGTCGTTCTGATGACCTATGGCCAGCTGGCCGACTCTGATGCCTTCCGCGTGGTGATGGAGCTCATTATGTCCTATCTCGATGCGCCACTGAAAGACAAGACGCCTCGGCAGCAGGAGCTCGAACGGCGGCTTCGTGAAGAGATTTTTATCGATTGGGCGGGAATGTAGTCGCGCGGTGGGTAAACGGTAGCGCGAGCTAGAGTTCTGGTCGCAAAAAGGCTTCAGTTTCGCCTTGGAAGGGCATTAAAAATGCTATCTAGAATAAGTTGTTTCGGAAAATGGACAGTCAACTTACATTCGGCATATAGAAATCGATTATTACCCACTAAAGTCCCTGATAAAGTTGTTTATCAAAAGGGGTGCGCTTGGTGATTTGGGTCTTACTGTCGATTATCCGAAAAAACTTGTTCTGGGTATCATTTCTAAAGTCGTCCGGAGCAACGAAATCGGCCCCCGTTTCGTGAAAACGGGGGCCGAATGGGCTTCATGGCCTGTCTGGCAGGCTTGGCGCCGACGCTACTTGATCACGCGCACGCGATACATCGACGGAATCTGCTTAAGCGCCTCAATCGTGCTGCTGTCCAGGTGCTCGTCGGTGTCGAACATGGTGTAGGCGTTCTCGCCGGCAGACTCGTTGGTCATGCGCTGCACGTTGGCGTTGTCCTTGGCCAGGATCGCCGTGATCTGGCCGATCATGTTGGGCACGTTGGCGTGCAGGCAGGCGATGCGGCTCGCGGCGCGCGCCTTGCCCATGCTGCAGGCGGGGTAGTTGACGCTGTGCGCGATGTTGCCGTTTTCCAGGTAATCCTTGAGCTCGCTGATGGCCATGTCGGCGCAGTTGGCTTCGGCTTCGCCGGTGCCGGCGCCCGAATGCGTGGTGATAAACGTGTTGGGCATCTTGACGGTCTTGGGCGTGGCAAAGTCGCAGCTAAACCAGCTGAGCTTGCCCGCGCGCAGGGCGGCGTCGATGGCGTCCTCGTCGACGATGGTCTCGCGCGCGTAGTTGATGAGCACGGCGCCCGGGGCCAGCAGGTTGATCTGCTCGGTGCTAATCATGCCGATGGTGTCGGCCTTGCTGGGCACGTGCACGGTGAGGTAGTCGCAGCCGCGGCAGAGGTCCTCGAGCGTGCCCACGCGCTGCACCTCGCGGCTCAGCACCCATGCGTGTTCGACGGAAATGAACGGATCGTAGCCGTAGACGTCCATGCCCAGATCGACGCAGGCGTTGGCGACCTTGGAGCCCACGTTGCCCAGGCCGATGACGCCGATGCGCTTGCCCTTGAGCTCGCGGCCCACAAAGGCCTTTTTGGCTTTCTCGGCATCGACCTGGATCTCGGGGTCGTCGGCGTTGTCGCGCACCCAGTTCATCGACTGCACTACGCCGCGGCTCGAGAGCACCAGCATGCCCAGGACGAGCTCCTTGACGGCGTTGCTGTTGGCGCCGGGGGAGTTAAAGACGACGACGCCCTTCTTGGCGTACTCCTCGACGGGGATGTTGTTGACGCCGGCGCCGCAGCGGGCGATGGCGCGGATGCCCTCGGGCAGCTCGTAGCCGTGCAGGTCGGTCGAGCGCATCAGGATGGCGTCGGCCTCCTCGGCGGTGCCCACAAACTCGTAGCCCTCGCCAAACTCGACTTTGCCGTCTTTAGTGATGTCGTCGATGGTCTTGATCTTACGCATGGAAAAACTCCTTAGCAGGTTTGTCTAAAACAAGTGGTTTGAAGTGGCTGGTCGGCCCGCGGGTTGCGGGCTAGTTAGATCGCGGACTCAAACTATGCTGCGCTTCGAAGTCCTTCATGTATGTGGCCAGCGCCTGCACGTCCTCCATGGTGACGGCGTTGTACACGCTGGCGCGCATGCCACCGACGAGACGATGGCCCTTGACGTTTTGGATCTGGTGCTCTGCCGCGCCCGCGACAAAGGCGGCGTCGAGGTCGGCATCGCCGGTACGGAACGTGACGTTGGCGATGGAGCGACTGTCTGTCTGCGCGGTGCCGTGGAATAGTTTGCTGTTCTCGAGCAGGTCGTAGAGCAGGTTGGCCTTGGCCCAGTTGCGCTCGGCCATGGCGGCAAGTCCGCCGGTCTGCTCAACCCAACGGAACACCTTGCCGCACACGTATATGCCAAAAGTGTTGGGCGTGTTGAGCATGGAACCCTTGGCGGCCTGGGTCTTAAGGTCCAGGTACTGCGGCGTCTGCGCAAAGGCCGGACCGTCGGCGATCAGGTCGTCGCGCACGATGATCACGGTCACGCCCGCGGCGCCGGCGTTTTTCTGCGCGCCGGCGTAGATGAGTCCGTAGCGCTCGACGTCGAGCGGCTGCGACAAAAAGCAGCTCGAGACATCGGCGACCAGCGGTACGTCGCCGCAATCGGGCAGCTGGTGGAACATGGTGCCAAAGATGGTGTTGTTCTGGCAGATGTAAACGTAGTCGAGCCCGTCGCCCGCGGCCTCGGCGGCAATGCGCGCGTTGATGTCGGCCATGTTGGGAATGTGGTCGAAGTTGGTGTCCTCGGAGTTCGCGAGCAGCACGGCCTCGCCGTACTTGGCGGCCTCTTTGTACGCCTTGTTGGCAAAGTTGCCGGTCACGACGTAGCCGGCGCGGCCGCGGCGCATGAGGTTCATCGGGATGCCCGCAAACTGCAGCGTGGCGCCGCCCTGCAAAAACAGGACGCGGTAGTTGTCGGGGATGCTCAGCAGGCGGCGCAGGGTTGCCTCGGCGTCGTCGATGATCTGCTGGTACATGCTAGATCGATGGCTCATCTCGAGCACGGACATGCCGCAACCGCGGTAGTCCATCATCTCGTCGGCGATCTCGGCGAGCACGCTTGTGGGCAGCGCGGCCGGGCCAGCTGAGAAGTTGTGCACACGTGCCATCCTCTAGTTCCCCCTCGTAGTCGTTTGAACGTTCGGGATACTTTAGCACAGTGGAGCGCCAGGCGCGACCGCATCACGGTAAAACTCGACTGCGCCGCTATGATTTACAGGATGGTTACATGGGGGAGGGCTTATCTCGAGGCTCGCATCCGATCCGCCTCGGCCTTCGCTTGTTTCCAGGGGCGCACACGACCGCTGGTGAGGTCGTCGTAACCATGAGCGATGGTACGTTGAATGTGATCTTCGCGTTCCTGAATGGTAGTTAGCGCGCGCGTCTGATCGGAAATAGGCTTTACGACAGGCATATGAAACTCCTTACATAGAATCATATGTAGAACTCTATGTTGAGTGTAGCGAAGGGTGGCGTTGGGCGTGTGCGTGCCTGCATTCGTAAGCGCGGTTGTCTGGCAAGTATGATTTGGGGCGACCTCGTTAAAGTTTCTAAGCTGCGAAAATGACCGTTAACCGGATTAAATTTTGTTGCTCAACATTTGACACTCTGGGCGTGGTAACTTTTTTACCAACAGGTATGATTATTGTCATGTGCGCCGCGCCTGCCTGCCGGGTTGCGGCGCACTTGTGACAGCCTTTGACACCCTTGGAGCGTGTACTGTGGATGTAACCACAAAAAGCGTTCGGGGGGGGGGGTGCTCACCCGCGAGCAATTCCTCCCGCATGAGATGCGCATCGTCGCTGCCCTTCGTATGCGGGGCGCAAGCGACGAGCAGGTCATTGTACGCGTAAAGAGCGAGAACCTCTTTCAATATCCCACGGAGCGCATGGTCGCCAACCGCGCAACCGTGTGCCTTCGCCGCCTTGACGCCATGGTGCCCACGGACGCCGTATGCGCCGCGCGCGGCATCGACCCCAAAACCGCCGTCGAGGCTGCGTCATCCCTAACCAGGCTCATGGCATCCGGCACTCCAACGCAGGCGGACCAGGCCATCTTCTACAGCATGATCTGCCGCTACGATATCGTGCGCGAGCTGGTGCTCGTCGAGGTAGGGGAGCGCCTACAAAACTTCGATTATGCCTTTACGGCGGTTGACCTCAACGCCTTTATGACACGCTTTACCACGGAGTATCCGGACGCGGCCCGCTGGACTGAGGCCACGGTCAAGCGCATTAAGGGCTCGCTCCGCCAGACGCTCCGCCATGCCGGCCTTATCGGCGAGGGCCAGGGCCCGGAGTCCGAGCGCCTGTCACCACTCTTCCTCGATTCCGATGTCGAGCGAGCCTTGGTTCAGCTGGGCGAGCAGTCGCTTATCGCGGCCCTTACCGGCAGGGCGGTGATGTAGCGTGGCTCCCGTCAAAAGCGCCGTCGACCCTGTTATCACCCCGGCGACCGATCTCACCACCAATATCGGCATCCATTCTCGCAAGAGCGTCGTGGCGGCGCATGCCCGCTCCGAGCGCGTCTGTCAGGAATTTGAGCGCCGTGCGCAGCTTCTGCGCGAGTGCCTGTGCAGCGAGGACTTTTTGGCCAACAAGGGCATAGGCAATGAGATCGGCTTCCACACCTTTTGCTATGACCCCGCGCTGGAGTTTGAGGCGCGTGCATTATTTGACACCCTTTCACGCGATGCCGAGGCCGACAAGCTTCCGTGCACGCTCAAGGTCGTGAACCTTTACGACGCCGTGCTGGCAATTCTCGAAAAGCGCCGTGTCCTCAAGGCTATCCCGCACCAAGAGGAGCGCCGCGGTACCCAGCGCGTGCTCGAGGACGTGGCCAAGTTCGCCTCGCCCGAGAAAGTCGCCGCGTACATCCTTGAGCAGACCGAGCCGCACGCGCCTGGAGACGTCGTTCTCATCACCGGCGCGGGCGAGGTTTTCCCGTTCTTTCGCATACACACGCTTCTCCACTGCATGCTTGCGGATTTTGATGAGGTGCCTGTGGTCGCCGCCTATCCGGGCAGTTTCAACGGCTCTTCTTTCCAGCTCTTTAACCGTCTGCCGGCCGACAACTACTACCGCGCCATCGATATCTCGTAAGCACGGCTCCCCGCAGACAAGTCCCTGCCGCCGGCAACAATCCTTTGCCATAACGTTCCCAAACCCAAAGGAGCACCCATGGACAACACGATCATTCGCGACCTCTTTGCAAAAGACATCAACCGCTCCATCAACGGCGTGGTCAAGGTCCAGGATTCAAAAGATGGGTCCATCCGCCAGGAGCTTGACGAGTACGTGGTGACGCGCGAGTTGCAGAGGCACTTTGCCACGTTCTTCAAGGCCTACGGCGATGCCATCGATGTGCGCACCGACAAGATCGGCGTGTGGATCAGTGGTTTCTTCGGTTCCGGTAAATCGCACTTCCTCAAGATGCTGAGCTACCTGCTCGAGAATCGCCAGATCGGCGGTAAGAACGCCATCCGCTACTTTGACGGCAAGATCGTCGACCCAATGGTCGCGGCTGCCATGGAGCGCGCCTGCTCGGTGCCCACGCAAGCTATCCTCTTTAACATCGATAGCAAGGCGGGCCAGTGGAAGCAGGGCGATACGGCCCCCACGGCGCTGCTTCGCGGCTTTGAGCGCATGTTCTACGAGGCGCGCGGCTTCTACGGCGAGGACCTAAAGCTTGCAAAGCTCGAGGACCACATCGATTCCCTGGGCAAGACCCAGGAGTTCCGCGAGGCCTTTGAGCGCGTCAACGGCGAGTCCTGGCTCCAGACCCGCGACACCTACAGCTACTTTGAGGACGACGTCGTCGAGGTGCTGCAGAGCGTGCTCGGCATGAGCGAAAAGGCCGCATGGAACTGGCTCGAGGGTTCTGAGGACGAGGTTTTGGCCCCTGATGTCTTTGCCAAAAAGGTCAAGGACTACGTAGACGCTCAGGCAGCGGCCCACGGCGGCAACTTCCGTTTGCTCTTTATGGTCGACGAGGTGGGTCAGTTTATTACAAACGACAAGGACCCAAGCCTTATGCTGAGTCTTCAGACCATCGTCGAGGAGCTGGGTGCTGCCTGCGGTGGCCGCGTGTGGGTGATGGTTACGAGCCAGGAGGCCATCGACAACCTGAGCCTGCCCGTGGGCAACGACTTTTCAAAGATCCAGGGCCGCTTCAATACCCGCCTTTCGCTCTCCAGCTCCAGCGTGGACGAGGTCATCCAGCGCCGTGTGCTCGAGAAGACCGCGCCGGCGGCCGATATGCTTGCACAGGTCTACGAGCAAGACGCCGCCGTGCTTAAAAACAACTTTACCTTTGAGGGTGGCTCGCGCTCCGACCTTGCCGGCTACGCCAACTCCAAGGATTTTGTGGCCAGCTACCCGTTTGTGGGCTACCAGTTTAAGCTCCTGCCCGACGTGATGACCGAGGTGCGCAAGCACGGTGTCAAGGCTAAGCACATGTCAACGGGCGAGCGCTCCATGCTGAGCGCGTTCCAGGAGAGCGCTCAGGCCATCCAGTATGACCAGACCGGTGCACTCGTGCCGTTCTGGTGCTTCTTCGACACTATCTCCAAGGATTTGGAGCACGGCATCATTCAGGTCGTCGTCTGTGCGGAGCGCGCGGCTGAAAACGCAGAGGGTCTTGAGAGCTACGATGTCCGGGTGCTTAAGCTCCTGTACTTGATCCGCTACATCGGCTACGTCAAGGCCACGGTCGAGAACATCTCCATCCTTATGATCGATAGCCTGGACGTGGACAAGCGCGCCCTTAAGGACCGCGTCAAGGAATCTCTCGCCCGCTTGGAGCGCGAGAGCTACGTGGCACGCCAGGGCGATACCTATAGCTTCCTCACCGATGAGGAGCAGGAGATAGCGCAGGAGATCGCACGCACCCCGATCGACAACGCGAAGGTGATTGAGTACATCAAGAAGCGCCTGTTCGAAAGCATCTACACTGCGCGCAAACTCAACCGCGGGGCCAACGACTTTCCGTTTGACCGCTATGTGGACGGCTCAATCCACGGTACCAGCATGGGCGGCATGGAACTTTCCGTGGTGACCATGGCCAGCGATCTGGGCCGTTCGGACGATGCCGAGCTGGCATTGAAATCCGTGGATAAGGCCATCGTGGCCTTGAGCGACGAGGTGGATTATTGGGCCCCACTCGTCAACGCCGCTAAGATTCGCATGTACGCCCAGACGCGCAATCTGCAGGAGCTACCGCCGAGTACCCGCCAGATTGTCGAGGCCAAAATGCGCGAGAAGGACTTTAACGAGAAAGAGGCTGACGCCCTTTTGGCTGAGGCGGTGCTCCATGCACGATGCGCCGTCAACGGGCGCATGATTGAGATCCGTGCTGCCAAACCCGCTCAGGTCTTTGAGCAGGTGCTGGCGCAGCTGTGCGATGTGGTCTTTGAAAAGGCCGACTATATCGGCGCGCCGGTCACGAGCGATTCCGATATTCGCTCTACTCTGGTGGGCAACGTTCAAGTGGGGCTCGCTGGCATGGATGCAGGTAACACGCGTGCGCTCAAAGAGGTCGAGGACTACCTCAAAGTGCAGCACCAGCGCCACCTGGATACCGCTATGGGCGATATCCAGCGCCAGTACCAGCAAAGGCCCTTTGGCTGGCGCGAGGTCGACATCGCAAATGTGGTGGCGCAGCTTGTGGTGGAGCAGCGCGCGCAGGTGCTGTTTGGCGGTCAGACGGTTCAAGCTAACGACAGCCGCATGGTGGCGCTCCTGCGCAAGGATGCCGATAAGGCTCAGGTGCGCTTGCGCATGCGCATGAGCGACCGGTTGCTGCGCGCCACGGGCGAACTCATGTGTGACCTGTTTGATCTCAAGACCGTGCCCTCCAACGAGGATAGGCTCGTGGTCGAGCTCAAGGAGCGCCTTGAGGACTTGCGCGAGTCGTGCCTCGCCATGGCACGCGACTACTATACGGGCATCAAACCGCTCTATCCGTATCCTGGCGAGAGCGAGTGCGAGAAGATGCGCTCGGAGGTGGCCGACGTCCTTAAGGACCAGAACGAGTCCGAGGCGTTCTTGACCACGTTCACCAAGCATGAGGAGCGCTTGCTCGATGCCAAGGAAGACTTTGACAAGGTGGCTGAGTTCTTCGAGTCCAACCAACGAACAGCGTTTGACCACGCCAAGGATTTCTTGAGCCGCACCGAGGGTATCGAGTATGCCTCCGATGACATTCCCGGTGCGGTGGAGAACGTGGCGACGGTTCGTGAGATCCTCAAAGATCCCAAGCCCTACGGCCGTATTAAAGACCTGCAGCCGCTTATGGATCCCGTCGAGGATGACATGAAAAAGCTGTTGGGCATCCGCCGCAATGAGTTTTTGTGTCGCATCGAGAGCGATCTGCAAGACCTGCGGACGCAGGCCGAGAGTCAAAAGGGCTTTGTCAATCAGGCCAAGGATGCCATAGCAGACGCCGGCACCAAATACGAGTCGTTCAAAAACCGTGCCCACAGCGCTCAAAGTCTCAACGAACTGAGCGTTGTTGCAACTAACTGGGGCGACTGGCTCAGTGCGGCGGCCAACGAGATGTACGACGCTGTGGATGAGGCCCGCGTGCGTATGGACAACGAGCGCCGCACCACCGAGGTCATGAGTACAGGCGAGGTGGTCAAGAAGGTCTCCAACAAGGGCGCCGCATCGTCTGCTCCCGTGCCCGCGCCCAAGCCCCAGCGCAAGATCAAGACTGTACGCCGCGCCGATCTGGCCAAGCCGAGTCGTCTCTTGTCCGCAGAGGACGTGGAGCGCTACGTGGACGACCTGCGCTCCCGCCTTATGCAGGCGCTCGCTGCAAACGACGAGATCCGTATCAACTAACCCGCGGAGCCACTGGTGCCAAAGCGCGCACCGGTGGCTTATGGCGTTTAGAAAGGCTCATCAACCATGAACGATTCTGCTCTTAAGAGCTTCTGCACCTGGGCCCGTACGGAGCTCATCAAAGGCGTGGAGGCGCAGATGGTGCGCTACGGCATCACCGAACCTGCACCCGCGCCCGTTGGGTCCGAGACCGTCAACGGCCTGCCCCTAAGTCCGGCTGAGATTGAGCAACGCGACGAACTGCTGCGCATGCAGGCGGAGGTGGGTCACGAGGCGCTGCGCGACCGTGCGGCCTACACCTGGTTCAACCGCATCGTGGCCATTCGCTTCATGGATGCATGCGGATGGCTTCCCAGCCGCATGCGCATGCTAAGTTGTGCGGACGGCAGCCATGGCAGCGAGGCCGTGGAGAACGCATTGGACGTGGAAATAACGACGGCCGATACCGATCGCATAGCCGAGCTCAAGATGGCGGGCTTGGATGAACCGTTGTGGCGCTACCTGTTTGTTGCTCAGTGCGAGGAGCTTGCCGATTGCCTGCCGGGCGTCTTTGAACGCGTGGGCGGAGCCATGGAGCTGCTGTTGCCCCAGGGCCTCATGATGGCTGACAGTGTGGTGGGCAAACTCAATGCCGTCCTCACTGACGAGGACTGGCGCAAGGGCGTGACCGTTCTGGGCTGGATGTATCAGTACTACAATGCCGACGTTAAAGACGAGTTCTTCAAGTCCAAGCGCAAGGCAGCGGCGGCGGACATCGCGCCAGCCACGCAGCTCTTCACCCCCGAGTGGATCGTGCGCTATATGGTCGAGAACTCGCTCGGCCGTCTGTGGATGCTCAACAATCCGGGGAGTTCGCTACGCGAGCGCATGGAATATTACATCGAGCCCGATGCTGAGCACGAGGACTTCATCCGCATTTCGAGTCCCGAGGAGATAACCCTCTGCGACCCCGCATGCGGCTCGGGCCATATCTTGGTCTATGCGTTTGAGCTGCTCTTCCATATGTACGAGGAGCGCGGCTATCGTGAGCGCGAGATTCCCGAGCTCATTCTTACTAAAAACCTTGCAGGTATGGAAATCGATTCCCGCGCGGCACAGATCGCGGAGCTGGCGCTTGCCATGTGCGCCCGCGAGCACGACCGTCGCTTCTTTAGGCGTGGCGTTCGTGCCGACGTTACCGTGCTCTCGAGCATCCCGCTAGGGGAGGACGAGCTGCCGGGAAACAAGAAGCTCGCCGAGGAGCTGAGTCATTTGGGCGAGATCGGTTCGCTGCTCAATCCCTCAGAGGACGAGATCGACGAGCTCAAGGCTGCCGCCGCGAGTTGCTCCGAGGACCTTTTTGCTTCTGCGACCAAAACTAAGCTCGAAAGCGCCGTCGCCATTTGCGAGAAACTGTCCCGTCGTTTTATCTGCGTCGTGGCGAATCCTCCGTATATGGGCAGCAGCAGCTTTAACCCCTTCATGAGCAAGTGGGTCAAGAAGAACTACCCCGACGTGAAGAGTGACCTCTTCTCCAGCTTTGTCGTTCGCATGTTCAGTCTCGCCAAGGACCACGGCGAGTGCGGAGTCATGTCGCCTTTCGTCTGGATGTTCATCGGAAGCTATGAGAAGCTCCGCAACGAGATTATCGACAACAGAACGCTGACCTCTCTCATCCAGCTTGAGTACTCGGGCTTCGCTGGCGCGACCGTGCCCATCTGCACCTATACGTTCAACAACTCGTTCATCAAGGGCTACAAGGGCGGCTACGTGCGCCTTTCGGACTTCGTTGGTGCTGCCGTTCAGGCCCCGAAGGCCCTCGAAGCGATCCGAAACCCCGACTGCGGCTGGTTCTACCGCCGCGACGCCGAGACCTTCAAGCAGATTCCCGGCACCCCCATTGCCTACTGGGCCAGTGACGGGCTACTCGATGCTTTTGCCAACAGCCCTAAACTAAAAGATATTGCAAAGCCGCGTGTTGGGCTTCAGACGAGCGATAATGCTAGATTCATTCGACTATGGCATGAGTGTTCCTTACGAAGGACTTTATTCAATTGTCCTAATGCTGTGAGTTCGTTTGAAAGTGAGGCAAAGTGGTATCCGCACAACAAAGGCGGTTCGTTCAGGCGTTGGTGTGGAAATGCAGAGTATTTAATTGAATACAAGTCCAACGGTGAGAGTCTCAGACATTCTGAAGGCGCAAGCGTTATTCCGGACGAAATTGCCTTTAATCGTGCTCTTACCTACTCTCGTATTTCATCGGGTTTGATTTCATTTAGAGAACAGCCAACGGGTTGGCTGTTTGATTCGGCGGCTGTCGTAATGTATCCGGACAAAGCGATGTTCAATTACCTCCTTGCTCTGCTTAATTCGAACGTAATTTCGAGTGCAACCTCATTTCTTGTCCCCACGTTAAACGCGCAGCCGGGCGATATCGCGAAGTTGCCCATTCTCACTGATGAAAGCAGGCTTTCAACGGTTAGTCAGCTTTCGAAGAGTTGTCGGGAGATTGCAGGGCTTGACTGGGACTCGTTTGAAACCTCCTGGGATTTCAAACGTAATCCTCTTGTCTAGGTGATCGTCATGGCTGAAAAGAAGAGGCACAAGCCTGTCGATAAGACTAAAATTGAATATGTCGAACCTAAGCCAAGCTGGATAAAGGCTGTTAAGGTTAATGACCCTAATGACGTCATGGGTTCTATTATTCAGTTTTTTCTGGTTGAATCTCCTTGTAAAGGTGTGAGTAGCAGAGGGATATCGCTTCTCGATTATGGATGGGCCGATAGTGTTCCTCCTAAATCCGGGTACCTTCACCGAAGATTATTGGAAGTGGCCAATCTCTGCGATGGGTCGACGCTATTTACGGCCACACGAAAAGAAGAGATGAAAAATAGGTTTGTTGATGCTGATATGCCTGGCAATTTTGCTTCAACTTGTACCTCAAATCGCGTTGTGGCGCTCATCAACAGCAATTTTGTGCTTGATTTATTTCGGATTATTAGAAATTCGTTGGCACATTGTCGCTTTCAATTGGTCGAAAAGAACGGTGTAGATTTCATTGCTTTTGAAAACGGTATGCCAGGAAAAGATCTCATTGGAGCGGATTCATTTGAGGTGAGTTCTCGTTTATTTCTTAAATGCAGCACTCTCATTGATTGGATTGCTGTGATTAAGTCCGAGGCTGTATATGAGGCGGAAGAAATTGCCCGAAAGAAAGAGACCTCAGAACGGGAGTGGGAAAACACACGTCAATTGGTTTTGTCTCGAATCTCGAGTGGGTCCTGCTCAAATAAAGATGAACTCGGGAAGGACTGTGAGCTATCTAAGCGTAATTTAGATAAATTGCTTGGCGAGCTGAAGGCCCAAGGGCTTATTGCTTATTCACGTTCTAATCGAAAATGGGAACTTACTGGTGACGCAAATCCGTGAGTAAGAGATGTTTCATCTTTGATTGCAAAGAACGGCGTGTCGAATGAGCTCCAACGTTTTTATCGCAAAGAGACTCGCTGTCTCTCGAAAGTGACCTTTTAAATGAATATTAGTCGGCGTTTTTAAATGAGAGGGCGGTCAAATATGGCCACTTTACTTCAAGAAAAATACGAGGCTCGCAAGGCCGAGGTCAACGCTCGCTTTGAGCAGCTTCGCGCCAACGAGGAGGAACTCAACCGGATTTTTGCCAAGATCTACAACATGGAGGGAGAGGTGCCCATCGAGGTCGAGGACAAGTACGTCTCGGTGGCGCGCATCTTCGATACGGCAGAAGAGATTCCGGAGAGCTACAAGGGCAACAAGTACGTGCGTACCAAGCGCGACGAGATCGCCTCGCTCATAAGCTATGCCGTGGGCTGCATGTTTGGCCGCTATTCGCTGGATGTGGACGGGCTGGTTCTGGCCGACCAAGGCGCCACAGTCGATGACTATCTGGCCAAGATGCCCGATCCCGCGCATGTGACCTTTATGCCCGATAGCGACAACGTGCTGCCCATTACCGATGACGAGTACTTTGACGACGACATCGTGCGCTACTTTATCGACTTTGTGCGCACCGTGTATGGTGAGGAGACGCTTGAGCAGAACCTGGCCTTTATTGCCGAGGCACTTGGCGGCAAGGGTACCTCGCGCGAGGTAATCCGCACCTACTTTTTGAAGGACTTCTTTAAGGACCACTGCCAGACCTATAAGAAGCGCCCCATCTACTGGCTGTTCGACAGCGGCAAGAAGAACGGCTTCAAGTGCCTTGTTTACATGCATCGCTACCAGCCTGACCTGTTGGCTCGCATCCGCACCGACTATGTGCATGAGCAGCAGGAGCGCTACCGTGCCCAGATCGGGTATGCCAACGATGCCCTTGTCAGTGCCGAGCGCGGCGAGCGCGTGCGCTTGGATAAGCGCATCAAAAAGCTCAACGACCAGCTCAAAGAGACCATTGCCTACGAGGAGAAACTGCACCACTTGGCAGACCAGATGATTAAGATCGACCTGGATGACGGCGTCAAGGTCAACTACGCCAAGTTTCAGGATGTGCTGGCGAAGATTAAGTAACTGCAGATACGGTAAGGATATTCATGCCCAAGATAGATGTAGAAGAACAGCTCAAGCTGCGATTTTTGCAGCCGTTGTCCTCATGCGCGCCGCGCCGTGTTGTGGTTTGGCACGATGCGGACGGCGAGTTTGCTCCTGAGTTTGAGCGATTGGCTGCCGAGGGTTTCGACGGCGTGGGGGCCGATGCCGGCGTAATGCCTGCTCACGGTGACTTTGAGCGCCCGGTGCGCTTTGTTGAGGCCTGCGAGGGCCGTATGTTTGCCGTCAAGAAGCTCATCAACCGCGATGACCTTGTGAGCGATATCTTGCTGTATCGCCGTTGCCCGCGCGGCAGGCTTGAGGGTGATTGGCTTGCCGATGTTGAGCTGTATGCCGATCAGTTCCAGGCTGACTATCTTTCGCTTTTGGCCGATCAGCTGGGCATCGAGAATATCGACGCCGTGCGCGAGAGCCTGCGCGAGCACAAGACGTTCTTTGATGCCAAGACCCGCTGCGCTAAGTTTGCCGCGTGTGTTCCACATGCCTCGGGCGCATCCGATATCGAACTCGGCATCCTTGCGGTGATTTTTGGCGGTAAAGAGCCTGGTGACGCGCGCCCCGCGTTTGTGCTGCGTGGCTGTATGACCATGCTGCTGCACGAGGGTCCCGAGGCGCTGGCTGAGTTGGCGGACAAGTACTGCGTGCGCGATGCCCTCTCTGCCTTCATTGTGCGTTGCTATGGGTTTGATGGGCCGCTTTACGAGCGTGACTCATTGCTTATGCTTGCATCCCATGTGCTCCTTACGGCGGCATCCACCGCGCTTCCCGAGGGAGCGCTCAAGGGGCTTGAAAGCCATGTGGCTCCCGCCTACGGGCCCTATTGCCTTGAGGCGGTGCGTGCGTGGGACCAGACCGCCGATACCCAGGCATCGAGCGAGGACCTATTTGAGATTTGCCGTTTGGTTGAGGACGCCCGCGGACTCTTTGCACGGTTCGAGACCTTACCGATCGATGTGCTGACCTCGCTTGATGTGTTTCCGTGCGTCAATGAGGCTGTGCTCTCGCAGCTGTTCTGCTCGTTTGCGCAAGGTGCAGACCGTGTTGAGGATGCGCGTGCCTTTGCTGCGCGCCGTTGCGACCTAAGCTGGTACCGTCGTGTCGAGAGCTACTTTGACCTGCTTGCCGCTGTGGCCGATATGTGTGCGTTTAGGCAGGCGCACGCGGGCGGGTTCCATCTGGCGCAGCCCCAGCAGGTGTGGGATGCCTACACGTCCGATTGGTATGTCATGGACGCTGCCTATCGCCATATGTGCACCGCGTATTTGCGGGCACGCTCCGTCGAGTGCGATGTGCTCGAGGAACCTGCCCGAGCCGTAGTGGACTGGGCGGAGAATCTCTACAGTAACTGGTTCTTGGCCGATGCCAATGCATGCTGGGCATCGGCTGCGCAAGGGGAGTGGGCCGATTGCGGCTACATCGAGGGGCCCGAACGACAGGATGAGTTCTACTGGCACGTGCTGCCCGCCTTTGTGGGCTCTGCCAAAACGAAGGTCGTTATCGTGAGCGACGCGCTGCGCTATGAGGTGGCCCGCGACGTCGCGGCGCTGCTCGAGCGCGAGCGTGGCGGTAATGTCAAGGTCTCTAGCATGCAGGCGGTCTTTCCCTCCATTACCGAGGTTGGTATGCCCGCGCTGCTGCCACACCAAGCGCTTAAGCTTGCAGCGGATGGCTCGTTTGTGCTGGCTGACGGCATGCCCACTGCGACGACTCCGCAGCGCGAGGCCGTACTTGCTCACGTTGAGCCCACGGCCCGCGCTTTGCGCTCGAGCGCATTCCTCAACATGGCGGGAACCGAGCGTAAAGCGCTGCTCAAAGACTCCGAGCTCGTTTATCTCTACCACAACAAGATCGATGCCACGGGCGAGAAGGCCGCTACGCAGGATGACGTTTTCGATGCCTGCGCGGACGCCGTGGAGGAACTTGCCGCATTGGCGCGACGCGTGTGCACCGACGCTCCGGGCGCGCGTGTTGTTATAACGGCGGATCATGGCTTTATCTACACGCGTCGGGAACTTAACGAGTGCCAGATGCTCGGCAAGCCAGACCTTCCCTTCCTTGACGCTCCCGTCATGCACGGCAAACGTCATCTGGTGGTGCCCAACGAGGCCGTGGCCAAGCTTTCGGACGAGGCGCGCGGGGTGTTTGCTGATGTTGACATGGGGCGTTTGGGTGCCGGCTTTGAGGGGTTTGCCCCGCGTGAGAACGTGCACTTCAAACGACCCGGCGGTACTAACAACTACGTACACGGCGGCATGAGCCTGCAGGAGCTCTGCGTGCCCGTTATCGGTTTTTGGCGTGCGCGCTCGGGTTCCAAGGACTTTGTCGACACGCGCGCGGCGACGCTGCGCGTACTAAGTGAGGGACGCCGAGTGACCAACTCGCTCTTCTCGGTCAACTTGATCCAGGAAGAACCCGTCCAAGGCAAGGTTTTGCCGTGCGAGTACGAGCTGGTGTTTACCGATGCAAGTGGCAACGAGGTGAGCGATACGGTCAAGGCGCATGCTAACAAGACTTCTGTCAACTCGCAGGAGCGCGTGGTGCATGCCAAGTTTGCGTTGCATGCAACGGATGGATTCTCGGCCAAGGGTCCGTACTATCTGGTCTGCCGCGAGCGCGAGACGGGCAAGATCGTTTGGCGCGAGACGTATACCATCGCTGTTTCGTTTGCCCCTGTTGCTGACTTTGGTTTTTAGGAGTGTGCCCTATATGTTTGATAGCAATGACGACAATCTGTGGGAAGTTCCCTCGATTGATATGAATGCGCCGGTGCGGGCTGCGGTGTCTGCAGAGGAGGCCGTGCCTGCTGCGGAGGCTGAGACTGCTGCGCCCGCTGAGTCTGCGGTAGCCGTCGAGGACGAGTCCTCGACCGATGGCTATGACCAGGCCGTGGCCGAGGCCCCCGAGGACGACGGCTACGACATGGATGGGCTGGACGGCAAGCTGCTCGAGCACTTTGCTGGCAAGATCGTGCGCAAGGACCTGACGGCCCTTATGAAGCGCGGTGCCAACGTGCCCACCTTTGTGTTGGAGTATCTGCTGGGTATGTACTGCTCGACCGATGACGAGGAAGCCGTGGCAGAGGGCTTGGATCGCATCCGCAGGATTCTCACCGATAACTACGTGCGTCCCGACGAGTCCGAGCGCATTAAGTCCAAGATCCGTGAGCTGGGCCGTTTTACCATCATCGACAAGGTCACGGCCAAGCTCGACGAGTACAAAGACATCTACGTGGCCTCGTTTGCCAACCTGACCATTGAGCCGTTTGTGATGCCGGCCGAGTACGTGCGCGACTATTCCAAGATTCTGCAGGGTGGTATTTGGTGCATCATGAGCATCGAGTATCGTCACCCCTTGGATGAGGAAGACGAGTTTGGCATGGAGGTCTTTGGCGATGATGCGCCGCGCCGCGCCAAGGCCAAGCGTAAGAAGCGTGGGCCCGAGGACTCTCCGTTTAGCGTGGCGTCGCTCACGCCCATCCAGATGCCCAACCTGGACCTGGATGCCATGGTCGAAGAGCGCCAGTATTTCTCGCGCGACGAGTGGCTCAACATGCTGCTACGCTCCGCTGGTTATGAGCCCAGTGAGCTTTCCGAGAAAGAGCGCCTGCACTTTATCGAGCGTATGGTGCCGCTCATCGAGCGCAACTACAACCTGTGCGAGCTGGGTCCCCGCGGTACCGGTAAGAGCCACATCTACAAAGAGGTCTCGCCCTACGCCATTTTGCTTTCGGGTGGCCAGACCACCACGGCCAACCTGTTCGGCCGTATGAACTCCATGCGAGCCGACCGCGTGGGCCTGGTGGGACACTGGGATTGCGTGACGTTCGACGAGGTCGCCGGCATGCGGTTTAAGGACACCAACGCCGTGCAGATCATGAAAGACTACATGGCGAGTGGCAGTTACGCGCGCGGCCGCGACCAGATCAACGCCGATGCCTCTATGGTCTTTGAGGGCAACATCAACGACACCGTGCAAAACGTCCTTAAGACCACGCACCTGTTTGATCCGTTCCCGCCGGAGTTTAACAACGATTCGGCTTTCTTTGACCGCATCCATTATTACCTGCCGGGCTGGGAGATTCCCAAGATGCGCTCGAGCCTACTGACCGGGCATTACGGCCTGATTACCGATTGTCTGTCGGAGTTTTGCAAGGAGATGCGCCGCAAGGACTTTACGCACCATATCGACCGGTATTTCCGCTTTAACAGCGACTTTAACAAGCGCGACGAGATCGCCGTGCGCAAGACCTTTAGCGGTCTGGCCAAGCTACTGTTCCCCGACGAGGCCATGGACAAGGACGACGTGCGCTGGCTGTTGGACTACGCCATCGAAGGCCGTCGCCGCGTAAAGGAGCAGCTCAAGATTATGGCGGGCGTTGAGTTTATCGACGTCAACCTGGGCTATATGGATGCCGACAACCCGCAGGACGTGCACGTGGTGCGCGTGCCCGAGCAGAGCGAGGACACGCTGATTCCCGACGGGCCGCTGCTGTCCGGTCACGTGTTTGGCGTGGGCAGGTCGCAGGGCGGCGAGGTTGCCGTGTACAAGTTGGAGAACAAGGCCGTTGCCGGCGAGTGCAAGTTTAAGCACGAGGGCGTGGCCTTTAACAAGCCGGTGCGCGATACGCTGGAGGCCGCGTTCGACAATTTTGTGAACCTGGCGAACCGCGTGGCGCCGGGCATGCACATTGGCTCCAAGGATTACCTGCTGTTCTACAACGACCTACAGAGTAAGGGCCTGTCCGAGGAGGTTTCGCTCGCCGAGTTTGTGGGCCTGTGCTCTGCGGCGTGCAACCGCCCGGTGATGCCCGCGCTGGCGATTCCGGGCATCTTGCGCATGTCGGGCTCCATGGACGAGATCCGTGGGCTCGAAGACATTATGCGCGTGGCCAAAAACGCCGGTGCCAAGCGCGTGATTTTGCCGCTGAGCGCCATCGCGGGCCTGCAGAGTGTTTCTTCCGAGATTATTTCGGGGTTGAGCCCGGTGTTCTACATGGATGGCGATCCCGTCGACGCCGCGAAGAAGGCACTGGACCTGTAGAAGTGCGGGCGAGCGGGTTTGCGTACGCGTGGGCCCGCGAGCGTATAGGCGTGTTCGGGTAAGGAGGCCTCGCCATGGCGGACGAGCGTTGCGTTGGCGAGTTGCTCGACGAGCTGTTTGGCTTTGAATCGGTAGGCAAGCGTCAGACGGCGCTTGAGCAGTACGATCGCGGGGAGCTGGTGCGCAAGGCGCGCTCCCGTGAGCTGTTGGGTGTGCTTAAGGGCGTCGAGGCTTCCGAGCACGCTGCGCGCGAGTCTGCCGTGCGGGCTGTTGACGGGTATGTTCGCCGTGTTGAGGGCGCCGCGCTTGCACGCGCTCGCAAGCAGGCGGGCATTGTTGGACCGCTACGGATGGAGCGCCGCTATGCTGCCTTTTTGCGCATGGAGGAGAAGGCCGAGTTGCTGGCCCGTTTGGAGCAGACGCTTGCGTTTATCGAGGTAAAGCTGCGGGCCAATACTGCGGCCAAGGTTCGCACGGCGTACGATGTCGCGGGGGCTTTGGTGTTGCAGGGCACGGCGCGTTTGAGTGACGTGCGCGTTGTGGATGCCGTGCCCCTGGATGCCGATCTGCTATGTACGCAGCTGGAGCAGATGCGCTGTGCCGCCGACGCGACGGACCTTGCGGGTATGATCACAGCGACGTTTGAGTCCGAGCTGAGTGCGACTGGCCCGCAGGGCACTGACGGGTTTGCGGGCGATGTTGCTGGTGACGTGGCGTTGGAGCGTGAACTTACCAACGTGCGCGGTGCTGCGCAGCGGGCACGCTTGGCGGCGCAGGCGTATCGGGCCGAGCGTGCCGCCCGTATTGCGGGGAGCATGGTGGAGCCGGTATCGTTGCCCGAGCCTGCGCGCGTTGCGATCGAGACGGCGTGCGATGCCGGGGAGCTTTCCGAGTTGCTCGCTCAGGTTAAGAAGTCGTTTGAGACCTACCGTCGTGTTGTTGCCGACGGCGGGTTATTCTGCGCGTTTGGCACGGGCTCGCCGCACGGCATTTGTTGCGGCACGAGCTATTTGGACTACGATTCTCGGCTTGATGAGGACGTGCTGGTGGGCGAGTACGATGGTGCAACCAGGCATACTGTTCGGCGTGAGGTTACGATTCCCGAGCTGGTGGATGAGGCTTCTGCCGAGGGCGGCGATTCGCTCAAGGTTGCCGTGGCGCGCATGCGCGAGTTTAACGGGCGTCGCTACGATGGTGTGCTGGATGAGGATCCTGCGCGCCATGTGAATGCGTTTTGGTATGGACTCAAAAAGCTCAGCCAGTATTGCGAGGCTGCCGTGCGTGTGGATGAGCGTGCTTGGGATTGCTTTATCGATAAGGTGCAGTTCGCCTACGATGAGCCCGTGGGGCGTTTGGCTGCACAGATGGACGACAAGCAGGTTGCGGCTTTTGTTGCTGCTGTGGACGCGCTCGGTGCTAGTGAGTAGGGGCTTGGCTCGATAGGAGGTTGCACCATGAAGATCGAAGTTGACGTAGATCAGCTGCGCGAGAGCCTGCTCGACCGTGCGGGGAGTGCGGCTGGCGTAGGCTTTCCGGCCGCTATGCTCGATGTGGTGGATATTGAGGACGAGTCGCCCCAAGAGCTCCTAGCCCGAGCCGAACGCGAAGGCCTCGACCTCCGCGACTTTGCCGCCGACGATGACTACGGAGCGTGGTGACCCCGGGTCAGTTCATCCTTTTCTTCCTGAGATATAAGAGAAATCCCTTTTTGAACGTCCTTCGGGTTCCAAAAAATAGCCGATCCGTCTTGGTTTCTTCCTTACTGTCAAACTTGATAGCCGTTAGCTCGATCGTGCAGATGTAGTCGGCAACTTGGAATAGCCGGTAGGCTCGTGGTGTGGCTTCTCGGTATACGATGACATCCCTTGCTAGAACGTACTCAAGCGCAGAATGAATGACCTCCGTTACAATCGGTTGGCCGTTGTCGTAGTAAATCTTAACGGTGTCGTATCGCTGGAAGAATTCCAGATGGTCGAAAAGTTCAACTGTGAGGTCTCGCCTCATTCTCTCCGCAAGACCGTTTTGATTGTCGGCGAATTCGCTCATTCGGTATTGCATGCAGAGGTAACGTATGGGGAGATGCTGAATGAACGCGCGAAATGCGCTCAGCATGTGCCGTCGATGCTCTTTGGGAAGATCTTTGTAGTCGCCGTTTCCATTCAGTAGGGGTCCTGCATGAAAAGGCGTATTGGGAAGCGAGGACTGCGAAAGGGCGCGCTCGTAGTGGTCAATGCGTTCAACGATTGCATCGTTTTGATCGTGAAAAACGAGGGTGACGAGGTAGTAGTTGGAGACGCCTCCGAGGTCGCCAGATTCGTCAACAAAGACGGAGAGTTCGCTCATGGTGGGCCTCCATTTTTGCAAAAAAATGCCGGGGGTAAGACCCCGGCTCTTGGAGGCCCCTCTCTTGGAGGGAACCGACTTCTTTATACCACGAGATGAGGGGCGCTTTCAAGTAAAATTATAGTATGCAAACATATGTTCGTCAAACTACCTGCGAAAAGTCCTTAGCCGTTAAGAGGTGGGGTAGGGCGGCTCGTAAATTGCAGACGCAATAGCGCCGGCAGTTTCGCGAGGACTATTTAGTCTTGACTCGCATAAAAAATGCCGGGGGACATCCCCCGGCTCTTGGAGGTCCCTCTATTCGAGGGTACCGAATTCTTTATAGCATGAGATCGGACGGCTTTCAAATGACGCCATGTGGATGGGATGGCGCGCCTGATAAAGCCCTCAATGAATGGCATCTAACTAGCGTTCGTGATGTGATAGAAGTCGGTTATCTCAAAAGAGAAGGCTTCCTAGTGCCGGGGACGTTTTCCCCGGCTTTTTCATTACGGTGTCAATTCAAATGTTTTTCAACCCATCCCCTCAATAACTTGCGGTGAAATAGGGGCTGTTTAGGCTGCTAGATGGCCTATTCAGTCCCTATTTCACCGCAAGTTATGGGTGGGGAGGGCTACGACGCCAGCGTGGCGATGACGGCTTCGTCGCCGGCGTGTATGAGGGTGTTGCCGTCGGGGATGATGGTTCGGCCTTCGCGCTTGAGCATCACCACAATAAATGGGTGCTTGCCTTGCGGCACATCGCGCAGACGCTGTCCAGCTAAGCGGCCGTGGGGAGTCACGGTGACCTCGCGCAGCGTAACCTCGGCACGCTCTTCAAATGTCGGGGCAGCCATCACCAATAGGTCGCCTTCTTCAATCACGGTATCGCCATTGGGCAGCACTGGGTGCGCGCCATCGCGCAGCACCAGGACCACCAGCATGTCCGTCGCGCTGCCAATATCGGCGAGCGAGCGACCGGCAAACGGATGCCCCGCGCCCACCTTGAGCTTGACAAACGACATGCCGTCCTCGACGCGGTAGTCGTTAAAGGTGCGGCGCACGTCGCCTTCCGCGTCGATCATGTCGAGTTTCTTCGCCACTGCCGGCAGCAGCGAGCCCTGCACCACAATGCTCGACACGGCAATCACGAAGACCAGGTCAAACAGGTCGTGACCGCCGGGAACACCGGCCACCACGGCAAAGAGACTAAACACGACCGAAGCTGCGCCGCGCAGGCCCGCCCAGCTTACGAGCGCAACCTGGCGGGGGTTCGTCTTAAAGGGCGCCAGCAGCATGCCCACGGCGATGGGGCGGCTCACGAAGAGCATAAACGCCATGAGTGCCAGGCCCGGCAGCAGCATTTGCGGCAGGCGGACGGGCGTCACGAGCAGGCCGAGCAAAAAGAAGATGGTCATCTCGGCCATCTCGGTGAGGGTGTCGAAGAAGTGCGCCAGTTCGACCTTGCCGGTGATGTCGCTCGCGCCTAGCACAATGCCGGCAAGGTACACGGCTAAAAAGCCGTTGCCGCCCAGGTAGCTCGGCAGCGCGTAGGCGACGATGGCCACGGCAAACAAGAAGATGGTCTGCGCACCCTCGGCTGTTGCCTGCGCGCGTTCGATCAGGCGGCTGGATGTCCAGCCAATGGCAAGACCCAGCCCCACGCCTAGGATGATTTGCTTGGCCAGCAGCACGGGGATGTTAACGTCGCCGCCCGCCGCGAGGGTCGCGAGCACGGCGGTGAGCATGTAGGCGACGGGGTCGTTGGAGCCCGATTCGACCTCGAGCAGCGAGTCGGTGCCGCCTTTTAGCGAAAGACTGTGCTCGCGCAGCACGCTAAAGACGCTCGCCGCATCGGTCGACGCCACGACCGAGCCCAGCAGCAGACCGCCGATCCAGTCGAAGCCCAGCACGAAGTGCGCGAACACGCCGGTGATGCCAGCGGTGATGACGACGCCGAGCGTGCTCAGCAGCACCGCTGGCACGGCGACAGGTTTGGCGCGGTCGATGTTGGTGTTAAAGCCGCCGTAGAACATGATGAACAGCAGCGCCGTGCTGCAAACGGTTTCGGTGAGCGCATAGTCGCTAAAGTCGATGTGCGCCGGACCGTTGACGCCCAGCAGCATGCCGAGCGCGATAAAGATGAGCAGGGTGGGGAAGGGGAGCTTTTTGCCGACGGGTTTGATGGTCAGGCACAGAATAATGACGAGGCCGATAAAGAGAAGAATCTGGTTCATAGGGAGTGTCCGCTCCTGGGTGGTTGGCGTGGCACGGTCAGTTGTCTACGGTTATTTGTACCCAAAGATGGTGGGTTTATGGGGTTGGATTGCGGGCGTGCGCGATATCGTCATAGACGGCTGCCGTCTTTGCCTCTGCTCGGAAACCCTTTCCAGCTTTATTGCAACGGAGTACAATGGGTAACGTTTAAGTTCAACTTGAAGTTTTAGTTGCGGCACCGGGCTTCGGCCGCAATGCAAGGAGAGGCGTACCATGGCGATCTATGTGACATCTGATGCTCACGGGCACGTGCGTGCGCTTGACGAGGCCCTGTCTAAGATCTCGTTGACGTCCGACGACACGCTGTACGTGCTGGGCGACATGATCGATCGCGGGCCCGATCCGGTCGGCGTTATTAAGCTCGTGCGCTCGCTGCCCAACGCCCGCGTGCTCAAGGGCAATCACGAGCAGATCATGCTCGATGCCATCATTGGCCAGGATCCGCTCGATGCCGAGACCTGGGATATCAACGGTGGCTGGACGACGCGTGAGCAGCTCAACGACATGGAATTTGAGGCATACGAGGAGCTCGTGCGATGGATGGCCGCGCTGCCGCTCTACGCGGTGGTCGAGACTGCCGAGCGGCCGTACCTGCTGGTGCACGCCGGCATTCAGACCGAGGCGGCGCGTGCGTTTTTGCTTGAGCATGGTGTCGATTGCGGCGACGGCAGGGGAGCGGTCGATGCCGATCGCGAGCTGCTGCAGCAAATGCTCGCCGTACAGTCGTCCGATGACTTGCTCTGGATTCGCCATGGCTATTGGGATGCCCCGACGGGGCTGCTTTCTGCCGAGGGCAAGGGCCCGGTCGTGGTGAGCGGCCACACGCCCACGGTATCGCTTGGGCGCTATTGCGAGGTCGGTGGTCTGGCGGGGCTCGATGAGGAATCGGGACGCGGGCAGATCGTGCGCTTGGGCGTCGAGGACACTGCCGGTGTGCCCGATCGCATCGACATCGACTGCGCCGCCGCCACCGGCTCCGAGTTCGGCCGCGTGGGCATCCTGCGCCTGGACGACGGGGCGGAGTTCTACGCGAACATCAACCCGGGCGAATAATCGGTGCAAGGGGTAGCTAATTTGGGATGGGGCTTTTTTTGACTACTTTTGCCCTTCTGCCCGCTAATTGATTTCCCTGGGACGTGTCTCTATAGTTTTGTCAACCGCGTGCTTCGCGCCATTTCGGCATGACGCATCCGGGCGCCCGGCGCCCCCGCTTCCCCTTCGGTTGGCCCCGCCGCCCGCTAGGCCGCGTACGGGACGGCGTCGCGCATGATCGCGTAGATGACCTTGAGCCTCTTCCTCGCGACCGCCTTCAGCGCCTTGCTGTGCCTCATCCCCCTCGCCCTGCACTCCCCGTAGTACCTCCCGAACCTGTTGTCCGTGCCGATGAGGGAGTTGCAGCTGAATATGAGCAGGTTCTTGAGCTGCCTGTTCCCGCCGTGCTGCGGCGATGTCGACCTGATGCTGCTCCCGGAGCGCCTATCGGACGGCGCCACGCCGCAATAGCTCGCGAGCTCGTCGTGCCCCCTGAACGCGGATATGTCGATCGACGTCACCAGCGCCGCGGCGGTCTTGGGGCCGATCCCGGGCACCGTGAGGAGGCACTCGTAGACCTCGTCGCCCGCCAGCGAGTCGGCCACGAGCGAGTCGAGCTCCTCGATGTCGGCGTCGAGGGAGGCTATCTCCCGGGCGAGTATCCGGACCGCGACGTCCTCGCCGGCCGGGAGCCGCCTTCCCGAGCGCGACGAGGCCAGCAGCGCCTCCCAGAGCCTCCTGGCCCCCGCGGCGGGGGCGCCCGCGCGCCTGGCGGCGCTCGAGAACCTGCGCCAGCCGGCGGCCGAGCACCCGGCGGCCCCGCCGAACTCGGCCAGCATCGACACCTGCCAGCGGCTCGACGGGTCGACCGCGCCCTCGAGCGCGGGGTCGGCCTCGAGCAGGGTCGCGCGCAGCCTGTTCTTCGCGCGGGTCCTGGCGGACGACGCGAACTCGCGCTGCGACGACAGGATCCGCAGCGAGGCGGTCCCCTCGGGCTCCTCGGGCGCCGGCCTGAGGGCGCGGGGCACGCCGAGCGCGGTGCGCGCGATCACCTCGGCGTCGATGGCGTCGGTCTTCGCGATGCCGGGGAACATCCCGCGGGCCTGCTTCTCGGCATATCCGGGCAGGTAGGCGCAGGGGTTCCCGTGCGCATGGGCGCGCGCGAGGACCAGCGCGCCGATGTTTCGCTTCTGGTCGACGACGACCAGCGCGCCGGAGCCGGCCCGCTCGAGCACCCGGTCGATGTCGTCGGGCCTGTTGGCCAGCTCGGCCCTGAAGGCGACGCCCCCTCCCGCATCGAGCGCGCACGCGCTGTGCGAGCTCTTCCCGACGTCGATCCCCAGGTAGGCCACGGGCGTCTCTGCTGCAGGCATGGTGTATCCTCTCCCTTGAGCCGGCCGTAAGCCGCGGAAGCGACACCCACATTACCCTGTCTCTTATACACATCTGACGCTGCCGACGAAGGCTTAGGTGTAG
>UQMO01000032.1 GCA_900542125.1 uncultured Collinsella sp.
GCGTCAGATGTGTATAAGAGACAGCTTAATGTGCTTTCCGTCTTGCGCAGGACTGTAGAGCAGCAAACTTCATGCCCTCCGGTCCGCCCCGGGAGCCACTGCTAAGTTATCCCCCGGCATTCAGAAAATCTAAGTGCCAAAAAATAAGATTTTTTGACTCCGTGTTGTATAACCCGCCATTCGTGGGTACCATTCAACGCGTACGCAAACGAAGTAGGGAAACCCGCGCGGCCCAACCGCGCGGCCCAAAAAGGAGGAAACAAGCATGTCGTCTTTGAAGCCGCTTGCAGATCGCGTCCTGGTCAAGCCCGACGAGGCCGAGCAGAAGACCGCTTCTGGTCTGTACATCGCCAGCAACGCTCAGGAGAAGCCGCAGCGCGGCACCATCGTTGCCGTTGGCGCTGGCAAGGTCAACGACAAGGGTGAGCGCATCCCCATGGACGTTCAGGTCGGCGACGTTGTCATCTACGGTAAGTTCGGTGGCAACGAGGTCAAGGTCGACGGCGAGAAGTATCTGCTGATGCGCGCCGACGACATCTACGCCGTCGTGGAGGCCTAAGCCTCAGCCCGAATCGCACGATTCGTCTTTGAGCGCGTCCGCCGCATAGGACTCGGAAGCGGCGACGCGAGTCACATTTCTTTTGGAGGATTACCTACCATGGCAAAGAACATTACGTTCAACACCGATGCCCGCGCCAAGCTCGCCAAGGGCGTCAACACTCTGGCCGACGCCGTTACCGTCACCATGGGCCCCAAGGGCCGTTACGTCGCTCTGCAGCGCACGTTCGGTGCCCCGACCATCACCAACGACGGCGTTTCCGTCGCTAAGGAGATCGAGCTCGAGGACAACATCGAGAACATGGGCGCTCAGCTGGTGAAGGAGGTCGCCACCAAGACCAACGACACCGTGGGTGACGGCACCACCACCGCAACCCTGCTCGCTCAGGCTATCGTCAACGACGGTCTGCGCAACGTCGCCGCCGGCGCCAACCCGCTGGCCATCCGTCGCGGCATCGACAAGGCTGTAAATGCCGCCGTCGCCGAGATGAAGAAGCAGGCCAAGCCGGTCGAGACCAAGGAGCAGATCGCTTCCGTCGGCACCATCTCCGCTGGTGACCCCGAGGTTGGCGAGAAGATCGCCGAGGCCATGGAGGTCGTGGGTAAGGACGGCGTCATCACCGTCGAGGATTCCCAGACGTTCGACATTACCATCGACACCGTCGAGGGCATGCAGTTCGACAAGGGCTATGTCTCCGCTTACTTCGTCACGGACAACGACCGCATGGAGGCCGTGATGAAGGATCCGTACATCCTCATCACCGACCAGAAGATCTCCAGCGTTCAGGACATCATGCCTGTTCTCGAGGCTGTCCAGCGCGCCGGCCGTGGCCTGCTCATCATTGCTGAGGACATCGACGGCGAGGCTCTGCCGACCCTGGTCCTCAACAAGATCCGTGGCGCCCTCAACGTCTGCGCCGTCAAGGCTCCGGGCTACGGCGATCGCCGCAAGCGCATCCTCGAGGACATCGCCGTCCTCACCGGTGGCCAGGCCGCTCTGGACGAGCTGGACGTGAAGGTCGCTGACATTACCGCCGATATGCTCGGTACCGCTAAGTCCGTTACCATCTCCAAGGACAACACCGTCGTCGTCGGCGGCGCTGGTTCCAAGGAGGCCATCGACGCCCGTATCGCTCAGATCAAGGGCGAGATGGAGAACACCACCTCTGACTTCGACCGCGAGAAGCTCCAGGAGCGCCTGGCCAAGCTCTCCGGTGGCGTTGCCGTCATCAAGGTCGGCGCTGCTACCGAGTCTGAGCTCAAGGAGATCAAGCATCGCGTCGAGGACGCCCTGCAGGCCACCCGCGCTGCTGTCGAGGAGGGCATCGTCGCTGGCGGCGGCGTCGCCTTCATGGACGCTGCTCCTGCGCTCGACGTTGTCGAGATCGACGACCCCGAGGAGAAGATTGGCGTCGACATCGTCAAGAAGGCTCTGACCGCTCCGGTCGCCACCATCGCCAAGAACGCTGGCTTTGAGGGCGCTGTCGTGGTCGACAAGGTTGCCGAGCTGCCTGCTGGCCAGGGTCTCAACTCTGCCAACGGTGAGTGGGGCGACATGATCGAGATGGGCGTCCTCGACCCCGTCAAGGTCAGCCGCGTCACCCTGCAGAACGCTGCTTCTGTCGCCAGCCTGATCCTTATCACCGAGGCTACCGTCTCCGATGTCCCCAAGAACACTCAGCTTGAGGACGCAATCGCTGCTGCTACCGCTGGTCAGCAGGGCGGCGGTATGTACTAAGGCCGACAAGGTCTAGAACTCCCACCGGGAATCCGGGGGCGTGACGGGGTTTCTCTCCGGAACGTCCTCGGACATGCAAAGAGGCTCCGCATCGCGCTTCGCGCTGCGGAGCCTCTTTGCGTCCTGCGGAATGTTCCGGAGAGAAACCCCGTCACGCCCCCGGATCCCCTGCGTTTACGGCCTTGAGGTCGGCGTGGGCGGAGAATGTGGTCGATAGGGATACGTGTCCCCTTCGCTGTTTCGCGCTTTGCGCGAAAGGCGCGTTACTTTGGGATGGGTGGGGAACGTGGTTGTTGCGGCAATTGATCCCCGCCACAAATTACCCTCGGCATACTTGCGCGAACGATTGCTCGTGCTACACTTGCAATTGCTGTTTCAGGGCGGGGTGGAATTCCCCACTGGCGGTAAATCGGGCGGTGCCAAAGGGGTGCCGTGGCGCAGGCGAGGTGTCTGCGACCGAGCCGATGAGTCCGCGACCCGTGCGTGTGTTGGTTCGCATGCCGGCTGAACTGGTGAGATCCCAGTACCAACGGTTAGAGTCCGGATGAAAGAGGCAGGTGATCTTATGTCTGAACAGTCGCAGCATATCCATTTTGAGAACACGAATAGGTGGAGCACCAAACAGCTCGTTACCATGGCGTTGATGTGCGCCTTGGGCGCCCTGTTTATGTACGTGCAGCTGCCTATCCTTCCTTCGGCGCCGTTTTTGACGTATGACCCGTCGCTGGTACCGGCGATGGTGTGCGGGTTTGCGTATGGTCCTGGCGCCGGCACTGCTGTTGCCGCTATGGCTATCGTTATCCATGCGCTCACCACGGGTGACTGGGTCGGCGCGCTTATGAACCTGGTTGCCACGCTGGGCTACATTCTGCCTGCGGCTATCGTCTATCAGAAGATGCATACCTATAAGGGTGCCGTGATTGGCCTGGTGCTTGGCGTTATTGCCGCTACGGCGTTGTCTATGGTCGCAAACCTTACCATTGGCGTATGGTTCTGGTATGGCTCGGTCGATGTGATCGCCCCGCTCATGATTCCTGCCGTGCTGCCGTTCAACCTTATCAAGACCGTGCTTAACTCGGTGTTGACACTGGCGGTGTATAAAGCGGTCTCCAACCTCATCACGCCTAAAAAGGACCAGGTCAAAGGCCGCGCATGATTGAGTGTCGGGGCGTTTCCTTTAGCTATGACGGTGCCGTACCGGCACTCGACGGCGTCGATCTGAATATCGAGGACGGCGAGTTTTTCTGCATCCTCGGTGGCAATGGGTCGGGCAAGTCGACGTTTGCCAAGCATCTGAATGCGCTGCTGCAGCCCGATGCGGGCACGGTGCGCATTAACGGCATGGATGCGTCCGATCCCGAGCTGGTCTACGACATTCGCTCGACCGCGGGCATGGTATTCCAGAATCCCGATGATCAGCTGGTGGCAACGCTTGTCGAAGATGACGTTGCGTTTGGTCCCGAAAACCTTGGCGTGCCATCGGCGCAAATTGCGCAGCACGTACGCGAGGCGCTGAAGGGCGTGGGCCTGGTGGGCTTTGAGTGCCACGAGACCCATGCGCTTTCGGGCGGCCAAAAGCAGCGCGTGGCGCTTGCCGGCGTGCTCGCCATGGAACCGCGCGTGCTCATATTGGACGAGGCTTCCTCGATGCTCGATCCGCGTGGACGCAAGGGCCTCATGAAGGCTTGCCGCGCGTTGCACGCTCGCGGCATGACCATCGTGATGATTACGCACTTTATGGAAGAGGCCGCCGAGGCCGATCGTGTCGCGGTGTTTCGGGCGGGGCGCGTTGCCATGCTCGGTAAGCCCGAGGAAATCTTGACGCGGGCAGACGAACTTGCGCAGCTCAACCTGGATATGCCGGCGTCGTGCTGTCTGGGCAGGTCGCTTCGTGCGAAGGGCGTGCCCGTTTGCGCACAGGTGCGTGAGGCGGATATGGTCGCCGAGATTGCGCAGGCTTATGCCGAGCGAAGTGGGGCAGACATCGCGGGGCAGTCTTCCGTATCCCAGTTGGAAATCGCTGACGGCACTGTTCCGGTAGACAACGAGGGCAACGCGTCGGAGCCCGTCATCGAGCTATCCCGTGTTTCGTACAGTTATTCGCTCAGTCCGCGCGAGCGCCGCCGCTGGCATAAGCGCTCGGCCACTGCGGGCAAATCGAACAAACAGGCTCTCTGGGGAAACGACCCCAGCAGCCCGTGGGCGCTGCGCGATGTATCGCTGACGGTGCGTCGCGGCGAGTTCCTGGGTTTGGCAGGTCATACCGGTTCGGGTAAGTCGACGCTGGTCCAGCATCTCAACGGTTTGATTCGTCCCCAGGAGGGAAGCGTTTGCGCGCTGGGGCTCGACCTATCAAACAAGAAAGACGCCACTGCGGTTAAGGCCAAGGTCGGCGTGGTGTTTCAGTATCCTGAGCGTCAGCTGTTTGCCGAAACCGTGGCGCAGGACGTGGCGTTTGGTCCGCACAACCTTGGCTTGCCGCAAGATGAAGTCGACCGTCGTGTCGAGTCATCGCTCTCGCGCGTGGGCCTCGATCTTTCCACGGTCGGCGACAAGAGTCCCTTTGAGCTTTCGGGCGGTCAGCAACGGCGTGTGGCATTCGCCGGCGTGCTCGCCATGGAGCCCGAAGTCCTGGTGCTCGATGAACCCATGGCGGGGCTCGATCCGGCTGCCCGCAGGGATCTCCTAGGGCTCATCGATCGGCTCCATCGCGAGGGCCTGACCGTTGTCATGGTTTCGCACAGCATGGATGACCTGGCCAATTGCTGCGACCGCATCGTCGTAATGAACGAAGGCGCGGTGTTTGCCGAGGGAACCCCCGCGCAGGTGTTTGCGCATGCCGATGAGCTCAAGTCGATCGGCTTGGGCGTTCCCGCCGCCCAGCGTATGGCGCTGGCGCTTACGGAGGTGGGCGTGCCGCTGCGTCGCGGCGGGCTCTATACGGTTGAGTCGCTGGCAGGCGAGTTGGTGGACCTGCTAATCGGTCGCTCGGGCGGTCCTTCTAACGTCGCGGACATTGCTAAATCCAAGACGGTCGCGCGAGAGGAGGGCTGCTAATGGAGGCGTTTTCGTTTGGCAGCTACTATCCCGGCGATAGTGCGATTCACCGCCTGGACCCGCGAACTAAGTTGCTCCTGGGCTTTGTGTTTCTGATCACGACGCTCACAGTCAGCAGCTTCCGCGGACTGGCCCCGGTCGCAATTTTCGTTGTGCTGACCTATGCCGTGTCTCGGGTGCCGGTTCGTCGCGTTCTGTCGTCGATGGCGCCGCTGCTGGCAATCGTCGTCGTGGTCGCGGTGCTCAACTTGTTTACCGATCAGAGTGGGCGCATCCTGTGGCAGCTCGGCTTTCTGCAGATAAGCGAGGGCTCACTGCGTTCTGCCGCCTTTATGGCGTGCCGCCTGACGTTGATGATGGCCGGCATGAGCGCCATTACACTCACCACGCCGACGCTCGACCTCACCGCGGGCTTTGAGCGCCTGCTCGCGCCGTTTGCGCGTGTGGGACTTCCTGCGCACGAGCTCGGCATGATCATGGGTATCGCGCTACGCTTTATGCCGCAGTTTGCCACTGAGATGAAACAGACGGCCGATGCACAGGCAAGCCGCGGCGCGCGCGTGACGGGCGGTCCGCTCGGCGGCGTGCGTATGCTCGGCAGTGTGGCGATTCCGCTGTTCACGGGCGTGTTCCGCCATGCCGAGACGCTGTCTGCCGCCATGGATGCACGCTGCTATCACGGCGAGCAGGGCCGCACGCGCCTGCATGCGCTTGCATTTGGCCGCGGCGATGCGTTGGCGGCGGTGGTGACGGCGTTGCTGCTCATCTGCGTCATCGTCATCAACCTTCAACTTGTTTAGGCGCGATTCGAGCGCAAGAAAGGGGTCCCTATGACCGACAACGACCGCACGGCTCAGCTTGAGCGCGCCTGTTCGTATCTCAGGCGCATTCCGGCGTGGTATCTAGCCACGACCGATGTGACGGACGGGCATCAGCCTCGCGTGAGGCCGTTTTCGTTTGCCATGGTCGATGACGGTAAGTTGTGGTTTTGCACGTCGCGCGACAAGGACGTGTGGGCGGAGCTGAGTGCGAATCCCAAGTTTGAGGTATCGGGCTGGAAGCCGGGGGAATGTTGGATCGTATTGACCGGCGAAGCCGCACTTGAGGACGATGCAGTTGCGAGCGACAAGGTGCGTCAAGCGGGTTTTAAGCACATGGTGGGCATTGGCGAGGAACACGAGAGTGCCAACGACGGCCGCCTTGCTTTCTTTTCGGTCCGCAATATTGCCGCGCGCTTCTGTGATATCGACGGCAGCGAGGAGCGCCTGGAGCTCTAGCTCGCACAAACCAGGTTCCCAAACTAGCTAGTACAGGAGGAAACGTGGACGGATTGAATACGGTGTTGGAGTATCTGACGTCGGTGCCGGCATGGTATTTGGCGACGAGCGTTGACGGACAGCCTCATGTGCGTCCGTTTTCGTTTGCGCAGATCCAGGATGGCAAGTTGTGGTTTGTAACAGCGCGCACCAAAGATGTGTGGCAGGAGCTGCTGCAGAATCAGCGCTTTGAGGCCACGAGTTGGTGGCCGGGCCATGGCTGGCTCATCTTGCGCGGGCGTGCCGGCTTGGATGACCGGGCTTCGAGCGAAATGCGCGAGGCAGGATGGAAACATCTTGAGCGCTTGAGCGAGCACTATGAGGGGCCTAACGACCCCACACTCGTCTTCTTTAGCGTCGAGGATCCCGAGGCTTTTATCTGCAATCACGACGAATGGGTGCCGGTCGAGCTCTAGCCAGCTGGCTCATCCTAACAACTTGGTTTTCGCATGGGCGGGCCCCGTATTGCCCGGCGCCGTTAGGAGCGCCGGTCAATACGGGGCCCGCTCCATTTGTCAATTCCTTCAAGCGAATGTGTCGGGAATGTTTCAATGCATGAATATGCAAGCCATTTACGTGTTCATGCATCTTTTGGTGCTAAAGTTTCAATCCACCTCATAACGACCACTGCGAAATGCGCATCGGTGCATAAATCGCAGACAAGGAGTCTGATATGTCATTGAAGGTTGGAATCGTCGGCGCGGCTGGATATGCCGGAGCCGAGCTCATTCGCCTCGTGCTCGGCCATCCCGAGTTTGAACTTGTTGCCATTACGTCCAACGCCGATGCCGGCCAGCCGTTGTCTGCGGTGTACCCGAGCTTCACCGGCGTAAGCGATCTTGTCTTCACGACGCATGACGCCCCCGAGCTCAAGAACTGCGACGCGGTCTTTTTGGCCGTGCCGCACACGGCTGCCATGGCACAGGTGCCCGCCCTGCTTGCCGCGGGAGTCTCCTGCATTGACCTCTCGGCCGACTATCGCCTGAGCGATCCGGCCACCTTTGAGGCATGGTATGCCGCCGAGCACACGAGCCCCGAGCTACTCAAGACACGTGCCTTCGGCCTGCCCGAGCTGTTCTGCCAGGACTTGGAGACCGCTGCTTCCAGCCATGCCGCCGGAAAGCCCGTTTTGGTCGCCTGCGCCGGCTGCTATCCCACCGCAACGAGCCTTGCTGCCGCTCCTGCCGTGCGTGCGGGCTGGGTGGCAGAGAACGGCCCCGTGATTGTCGATGCCATTAGCGGCGTGACGGGCGCCGGTAAGTCCTGCAACGCCCGCACCCACTTTTGCAGCGCGGACGAGAACCTGGAAGCCTATGGCGTAGGCAAACATCGCCATACGCCCGAGATCGAGCAGATCCTGGGCCTGACCGACCGCGTCGTCTTTACTCCACACTTGGCACCGCTCAAGCGCGGCCTGCTTTCCACGGTGACGATGCCGCTTGCGCCGCAGGCCATCGACTCCCTGGCTCTTGAGGATGTCGTCGACTATTACAAGCAGTTTTACGCTGGACGCACCTTTGTGCGCGTGCTCGATGCCGGCCAGCAGCCCAAGACGGCTTCGGTCGTCGGCACCAACGCCGCCCAGATTGGCCTTGCGTTCAACAAGCGCGCGGGCGTGCTGGTGGCGACGGGCGCCATCGACAATCTGTGCAAGGGCGCTGCGGGCCAAGCGGTCCAGTGCGCCAATATCGTCTTTGGCTTTGACGAGCGACGAGGCTTGCCCACAGTGGCGTGCCCGGTGTAGCACATTCGATTGTTAACGATTTGGTAGTCGGGCATCGAGTGGGGCGCCACTCTTAAGCTGGTCTCATGATCACGACTGGCATGGCGCACCAACCGATGTCCGTTTTTTGTTTGACATAAGGAGTCATAAAGACGATGAATACCGAGCTGTTTGATATCAAGATTCGCGCCGTCGAGGGTGGCGTTACGGCAGCGGCCGGCTTTAAGGCCACGGGCATCCATGCTGGGTTCCGCAAGAACCCTGAGCGTCTGGATTACGCGCTCGTCGTGCCCGATAAACCCTGTCCCGGTGCTGGCGTGTTTACCACCAATCGCTTTTGCGCGGCGCCCGTGCAGGTGAGCCGTGCCAACCTGGGCGGTGCGGACAAGGGCTACGGTATCATCGCTGGTGTTTCAATCAACTCCGGCAACGCGAACGCCGCCACGGGCGAGACCGGCCTTGCCTGCGCGCGCGAGACCTGCAACATCGCATCGCAGGTTATCGGCTGTGAGCCCCAGCAGATTCTGGTTGCCTCCACGGGTGTGATTGGCCAGATTCTGCCGATCGACACGTTTGAGACCGCCATTCCTGCTGCCTACGAGGCGCTCTCAGCCCACGGTGGCGCCGATGCCGCTCGCGCCATCATGACGACCGACACGCACTCCAAGGAGTACGCCGTGTCCTACGTCAGTGAGGCCGCGGGTCATGCGGGCAATGTCTATACGGTAGGCGGAATGTGCAAGGGCTCGGGCATGATCATGCCCAACATGGCCACCATGATTGCAGTTATCACCACCGATGCCCCCGTCGAGCCTGCGGCACTTCATGCCCTGCTGTTCTCGACCGTCAAGCAGACCTTTAACAAGGTAACGGTCGATTCCGACACCTCGACCAACGACACCTGCATCATGCTTGCCTCCGGCGCCGCTGCCGCAGATGCCGAGCCTATCGTCGAGGGCTCCGATGTCTTTGGCGAGTTGGCATTTGCCGTGCACGAGGTGTGCGAGAGCCTGGCGCGCAATATCGCCGCCGATGGTGAGGGCGCATCCAAGCTTGTTACGGTCAACGTTACCGGCGCCGTGAACGACGAGGAAGCCGATATCGCCGCCCGTGCCGTTGCCAACTCGCCGCTCGTTAAGACCTGCATCGCCGGCCACGACTGCAACTGGGGCCGTGTTGCTATGGCGCTTGGCAAGTGCGGCGTGAAGTTTAATCAGGAAGACGTTTCCATCGACATGATGGGCATGCCTGTCTGTCGCGACGGTCTGACTGTTCCCTTTGATGAGGACGAGGCTCTACGACGTTTCGAGGCGCCCGAGATCGTGATCTCGGCCGACCTGGGCGCAGGCGACGCGGCAACGACCGTGTGGACCTGCGACCTCACGCATGAGTACATCTCCATCAACGGCGACTACCGTTCCTAGATTCCGGGCACGCTGCGCATCTTGCCGCGATTGCGGACAGCGGAGCACGGCGCGATAACGATGCGAAAGACGAGGCAGATTATGAAATTCGCACGCGATTGTCGTTCGAGCGAATCCAACGAAGCAACCGCGCAGCTGCTGTTCGAAGCGCTGCCGTGGATTAAGAACCTGACCGGCAAGACGGTTGTTATCAAATATGGCGGAGCCGCCATGGTTGATGAGCAGCTGCGCCGCGACGTGATGAGCGACATCGTTTTGCTCAAGATCATCGGTATGCGCCCCGTCATCGTGCACGGCGGCGGCAAGGCTATCAACGAGGCGCTGAGCCATTACGATATTCCCGTCGAGTTTAAGAACGGCCAGCGCGTGACCACGCCGGCGACTATGGATATCGTGCGCGAGGTGCTGGGCGGCAAGGTTAACCAGGAGCTGGTTGCTGCCATCAACCACCACGGCAACCTGGCCGTGGGCGTGTCGGGCAGCGATGCCGGCACGCTCATCGCCGAGCCGCTCGACCCCGAACTCGGTCGCGTGGGCAAAGTGACGCACGTCAACACCGACTATATCGAGCGCTTACTCGATAGCGAGTACATCCCCGTCATCGCTACCGTCGCGGCGGGGGAGGACGGCGGTTTCTTCAACATCAATGCCGATACCGCCGCCGGTGCCGTTGCCGCGGCGCTCCACGCGCATAAGGCGATCTTCTTGACCGATGTCGATGGCCTGTACAAGGACTTTAGCGACAAGGACTCGCTTATCTCCAACCTGACGCTCGACGAGGTTAACGAGATGCTCTACGGCGGCGAGGTCGATAAGGGCATGATTCCCAAGCTGCGTGCGGCCGTCGATGCGCTTACCGGCGGTGTATTTCGTGCCCACATCATTAACGGTACTACGCCGCATTCGCTGCTCCTGGAGCTGCTGACCGATGCCGGCGTCGGCACCGTGATCCATTCCACCGAGACGGCTTACGAGTTCGATACGCATCCGCATCCGCTTTCGACGTTTGCTGCGCGTCTGACCGAGAACCTTGACGAGGTCGAGAAGCTTCAGACGGTCTAGCTGACCCGCAGCCGCCCCATTCCTGCATCCATAGCCCCGCGCCGTCTGGCGCCCAACGAAAGGCATCCCATGTCACTTGCAGCTCAGCAATCGCTTGAATCCCATTACGTTATGCATACCTTTGGCCGCTCTCCGGTCGAGTTTGTCGAGGGTCACGGCATGAAGCTCACCGGCGACGATGGCCGTGAGTACCTCGACTTTCTTGCCGGCATCGGCGTGTGCAGCCTAGGTCATGGCGACCCGGCTGTGCTCTCGGCGCTCGAGGCGCAGACCAAAAAGCTCATGCATGTGTCTAACTACTTCTACATCGAGCAGCGTGGACAGGTCGCGGCGCTGCTGTCCAAGCTCGCTAACGACGACGTGGACAGTGCACGCGTGATTGCCGATGCCATTGCTGCCGGCGATGAGACCACGGCAGCTGCGCTCGGCGCTCCGACGGCGGGCGAGCAGGTATGGGAGACGTTCTTTGCCAATTCTGGTGCCGAAGCCAACGAGGGCTCGATGAAGCTCGCGCGTCTGTACGCCAAGCGTGCTGGTAACGGTGGCAACACCATCGTGTGCATGCGCGGCGGCTTCCACGGCCGTACGCTCGAGACCATTGCCGCCACCATGCAGGATTGGCTGCAGGATAGCTTCCGCCCACTGCCGGGTGGCTTTGTGGCCTGCACGCCCAACGATATCGATGAACTGCGTGCGATCTTTAAGCAGCTGGGGAGCGAAATTTGTGCCGTGATGCTCGAGCCGATCCAGGGCGAGAGCGGTGTGCATCCCATGACCGAGGAGTTTATGGCTACGGCGCGCGACTTGGCGCACGAGGTGGGTGCCGTGCTTATCGCCGACGAGGTCCAGTGCGGCATCTTCCGCTCCGGCAAGCCGTTTGCATTCCAAACCTATGGCGTGGAGCCCGACATCATGAGCCTTGCCAAGGGCATTGCCGATGGCGTGCCCATGGGTGCCGTCATGGCAAAGAAGGAGATTGCCGACGTGTTTAAGCCGGGCGACCACGGCTCGACCTTTGGCGGTAGCTGCTTGGCCATCGCGGCGTGTGCCGCGACGCTCTCCGCGCTTGTGCGTGGCGATTATGCCGAGCATGCTGCCAAGGTGGGCGCCTATATGGAGGCAAAGCTCGCCAAGCTGCCGCACGTGACCGAGGTACGTGGCCGCGGCTTGATGCTCGGCTGTGATTTGGATGATGCCGCGGGCGACGCACATGATGTTGTTGCCCGCGCGCTGGCCGCCGGTGCCGTGATCAACGCTACAGGTGCCCATACGCTGCGTTTCTTGCCGCCGCTCGTCTGCGAGGAGGCCGACGTGGACAGCCTGATCGAGATCCTGTCGGGTGTCTTGGGCTAACGCAGCGCAATAACTCAATTTGGACCGGGTTCCGGACTGTGGGCGTGTCCTATGCGGCATGATTTGGCGATCCGGAGCCCGTTTTGTTGCTGATTTGCGATGGTCAAAAGTCCCTCTGGTCAAAAAATGCCAAATATGAGTACGGGCACTAATTCTGTAGCATATAAATTAGACACAATTTGACGAATTGGACCGCATATGTCCAGTTTTGCTGTCAGAAAACATGCTCATCTGGACCGTTAGCCGTTGCTTTGATGTCAGATTTGCCCTTTGGGACCTCGAAAATGCTGTTACAAAAGAGGTAGCAGTACTCATATTTGGCATTTTTTGACCACTGCCCTTGAAACGAGTGAGCTGTGGGGTTCGAATCCCTCTGCGATGGGCCCAAAAAAGAAAGTCTCCCATTGCTGGGAGCCTATCAAATCAGTGGTGGGCGATGAGGGATGTCCGCGTGCGGCTGGCGCCGCCCGCTTCCGCTTCGGGCCTGCGGCCCTCGCGTGCTGCGCTGGAAAACGCTTCGCGTTTCCTCAGCTCCGCACCCTGGCGGGTTCGAATCCCATGAAATGGGCGCAAACAAAACGGTCCCCTTGCGAGGACCGTTTCCAATTCAGTGGTGGGCGATGAGGGATTCGAACCCCCAGCCTTGTGCGTGTAAAGCACCTGCGCTAACCGTTGCGCCAATCGCCCGTGCGGAGAGAGTATAGCAAAACAATCGCCTCATTCACCTCATATCCATTAAAGGTAACTGGCGCGTGTCACAGCGGAGCTGATTCAGTTGAGATTGCCTGAACATTCCGCCCCTCTTTACGCCCTCGGGTATACTCAAAAGCTACTGATTCGATTTGATGCCCAGCAACAGCAGAGGGGATAGTATATGTGCGGTTTTGTCGGTTTTGTCGGTGGGACGGATAACCAATCCGAGGTGCTCACCAAGATGATGGACCGCATCGTCCATCGCGGTCCCGACATGGGCGGTCAGTTTATCGACGGCCGCGTTGCCCTCGGCTTCCGCCGCCTGTCGATCCTCGACCTGACCGAGGCTGGCGCCCAACCCATGGCCAACGAGGACGGTAGCGTCGTCATTGTCTTCAACGGCGAGATCTACAACTTCCAAGAACTCCGTTCTGAGCTCGAGGCCAAGGGCTACAAGTTCCACTGCGGCGCCGACACCGAGAGCCTCCTGCACGGCTACGAGGAGTGGGGCGAGGCCGTTCTCGATCGCCTGCGCGGTATGTACGCCTTCGTCATATGGGACAAAAAGAAGAACAAGCTTTTTGGCGCCCGCGACATCTTTGGCATCAAGCCGCTCTACTACTATCCCATGGCCGATGCGGGCGACGGCGCTCCGGGCGTGCTCTTTGGTTCCGAGATCAAGAGCTTCCTGGACTACCCGCACTTCCACAAGGCGGTCAACAAAAAGGCCCTGCGTCCGTACATGACGCTGCAGTATTCGGCAACCGAGGAGACCTTCTTCGAGGGTGTCTACAAGCTGCCGCCGGCGCACTACTTTACCGTCGATATCCCGACCGGCAAGATGAACATCGAGCGCTACTGGGATTGCGATTACTCTGCCGTCGAGAAGCCGTTCGAAGAGTATGTCGATGAGCTGGACGAAGTCGTGCACGAGAGCGTCGAGGCCCATCGCATCGCCGACGTCAAGGTCGCGTCGTTCCTCTCCGGTGGCGTCGACTCCAGCTACATCGCCGCTTGCCTCATGCCCGACAAGACCTTCTCGGTGGGCTTTGACTACAAGAACTTCAACGAGACCAACTACGCCAAGGAGCTTTCCGATAAGCTCGGCGTCGAAAACGTTCGCAAGATGATTACCGCCGACGAGTTCTTCGGTGCGCTCGAGGACATCCAGTATCACATGGACGAGCCGCAGTCCAACCTGTCTTCCGTGCCGCTGTGGTTCTTGGCCGAGATGGCCCGCAAGGACGTCACCGTCGTGCTTTCGGGCGAAGGCGCCGACGAGCTCTTTGGCGGCTACGCCTACTACGAGGACACGGTCCCGGTGCGCAAGTACAAAAAGATGGTGCCGCTGCCCATCCGTCGCGCGCTCGGTAACCTGGCGCTGCATATGCCGTACTTCAAGGGACATAACTTCCTGGTCAAGGGTGCCGAGATCCCCGAGAAGTCGTTCCTGGGACAGGCTCTGGTATGGCCGGAGCGCGAGGTCGACGGCGTGCTCAAGCCCGAGTACAACACCGGCGACGGCGCCTTTGAGCTCGCTGCACCCATCTACGCACGCGTGAAGGGCCAGCCCGAGCTGGTCAAGAAGCAGTACCTGGACATGAACATGTGGCTCCCGGGCGACATTCTGCTCAAGGCCGACAAGATGTGCATGGCGCACTCGCTGGAGCTGCGCGTGCCCTTCCTGGACCGCAAAGTCATGGAGTTCGCCGAGCACATTCCCGATCGCTACCGCATCAACGAGAACGGCAACAAACAGGTACTCCGCCACGCTGCCAACAAGTCGCTGCCCGATGAGTGGGCCACCCGTCCCAAGGTGGGCTTCCCGGTGCCGATTGTCTACTGGCTGCGCGAGCAAAAGTGGTACGACTATGTCAAGGAGTACTTCACCGCGCCGTGGGCAAGCGAGTTCTTCGATACCGACGAGCTCATGCACCTGCTCGATCTGCACTTTGCGGGCAAGGGCGATTTCCAGCGCAAGATCTATACGCCGCTCGTGTTCCTGGTGTGGTACAAGCGCTTCTTTATCGACGAGGACCAGCCCGCTGTTCAGGCTGCCTAGCCTCGGCTTACGAACGCCTGCGCGTAACGGCTCCTCCGGGAGCCGTTTTTGCGTGGGTGCGTTTCAGTTACTATAAAACCGTCCCTGCCAAATGGCTGAGAAAGGTGAAAGATGCACCATTCGGATTCCGCGACCGTGACCACGGTCGATACGCTTGCCAAGCTTCTCGATGTGTGCGGCGAGCTGCGCTCATCAGAGCAGGTTGACGAGCGTGCCGTGACCGGCTGCTCGTTTGATTCGCGCGCGGTCTCGGCAGGTGACGTATTCTTTTGCAAAGGTGCTGCCTTTAAGCCCGCGTTTTTGAGCATGGCGCTCGATGCGGGCGCCGTCGCATTTGTGTGCGAGGAGTCGCTGGTCGAGTCTCTGGAGCCGCTGGCGCAGGAGAGCGGTGCTGCGATGCTGGTTGTTGATAGTGTTCGCACGGCCATGGCCCTGTTGCCGCCGGAGGTCTACGACCGTCCCGACCACGACGTCAAGATCGTGGGCATCACCGGCACCAAGGGAAAGACCACGGCCGCTTTTATTCTCCAGTCCATCATCAAGGCGGCGGGCGAGTCCTGCGGCATGATCGGCTCGGTGAGTACCGACGATGGTATCGAGTGCTACGAGAGCACCAACACCACGCCCGAGGCCCCCGAGGTTTGGCGCCATATCGCCAACTGCCGCACGTCCGGTCGCCAGTCCATGGTCATGGAGGTCTCGAGCCAGGCGCTCAAGTACCAACGCGTCGAGAATCTGCCGTTTGACGTGGCGTGCTTCCTCAACATCGGCCGCGACCACATCTCGCCGATCGAACACCCCACGTTTGAGGATTATTTTGAGAGCAAGCTTAGGATCTTTGACCAGGCAAAGACCGCCGTGGTGAATCTGGGCACCGATGAGGTTGACCGTGTGCTAGAGGCAGCGTCGACGGCCGAGCGCTTGGTGACCGTTGGCGTCGAGCATCCCGAGGCAAGCCTGTGGGCGAGCGATGTCCGCATGCTCGGCTTTAACATCGAGTTCAACTTGCACGGCATGAGCGCCGACGAGCCCGAGGCGGGGGAGAAGGTCCTGCTGGGTATCGCGGGCGACTTTAACGTGGAAAACGCGCTGGTCGCTATCGCCGCCGCGCGTGAGATCGGCATCGGTATCGAGGCTATCAAGAAGGGCCTCTCCAAACTGCGTGTGCCGGGCCGTATGGAGGTCGTGGAGTCGAAGGACGGCCGCGTGATTTGCGTCGTTGACTATGCGCACAACCAGCTTTCGTTCCGCTCGCTTTTCTCGTCGGTCAAGCGCGCGTTTCCCACCAGCCCGGTCATTGCGGTGTTTGGCGCCGCTGGCGGCAAGGCACAGGAGCGCCGCGAGCAGCTTCCGCGCGAGGCCGCGCCGTACTCCGACCTGATGATCTTTGCCAACGAGGATCCGGCTCACGAGGACCCGATGAAGGTTTGCCGCGAGCTTGCCGAGCATGTTCCCGATGATACGCCGAACAAGATCATTCTCGATCGCGAGGCTGCCGTGCATGCGGCCTTTAAGGCGGCGCGTGAGGAATACGTCAACCCCGATGCGCCCACCATCGTCTTGCTGCTGGCAAAGGGCGACGAGGAACTCATGCACGTGGGCGACGAGTTCGTGCCTATCGAGAGCGACCTTTCACTGGCCAATCGCCTGATCGATGTTACCCAGTTTGACTAATGAACCATGATGGCGGCGGCGCCCTGAGTGCGCTGTCGCCATAAGCGTGTTCCCTTAATCAAAACATGCCGTCCAAGTCCAAACCCTTCTACGTAAACGGAGTAACCATGTCCCACAATACCCTGCCGACCGTTGCCGAGCTTTCGGGCGAGATGCGCGAGCGCTTGGCCACGGTCAAGTACGTCTTTACCGATCTGGATGCCACGATGCTTGCGCCCGGCTCGTGCGTGCTGCGCGACAACGACGGCAACCCCTCGACCAAACTCGTCGAGGCCGTCGTGGCGCTCGCTCGCGCTGGTATTCAGGTGGTTCCCACCTCGGGTCGCAACCGTACCATGATCCACGAGGACGCGCGCGTGCTCGGCCTCAACTCCTACATCGGCGAGATGGGCGGCCTGGTCATGTACGACCTCAAAGCCAACGATTGGGAGTATCTGACCGGCGACATGCCCTACGACCCCTCTTGCGGCCTCACGCCGCACCAGGTGATCGAGCAGACCGGCGTGTGCGAGAAGATCCTCGCCCGCTGGCCGCACAAGATCGAGTATCACAACGACATGTCGACCGGCTACAAGTACCGTGAGGTCACCGTCGGCATGCGCGGCGATGTGCCCGACGATGAGGTTCAGGCCATCCTGGACGAGGCCGGCTGCGGTCTGATCTGGGCTTGCAACGGCCATCTGACGCATCTGTCCAAGCCGACGACGCTCGAGCTCGATCGCGTCGAGGACGGTCGCGCATTCAATATCAACCCCGCGGGCCTCAACAAAGGCGTCGCCATTGCGCGCTTCTGCGAGCACCTGGGGATCGAGCGCGAGGAGACACTCGCGCTCGGCGACTCCGAGTCTGACTTCTACATGGCCGATCACGTGGGCACGTTCTGCTTGGTCGAGAATGGCCTGACGAGCGCCGGCGCGCCCGAGTTCCTGGCTGCTTGCGAGAATGCTTTCGTTACGCGAGGCAAAATTGTCGACGGTTGGGCGGCGACGGCAGAGCTGCTGGTCGCGGCGCGTTCGTAGCGCGCCGCCGCCGCACTTGGACATGTCTTTTCGAGAGAGACTGGTGAGGTAATGTCCGATATCGAGAATCCGGCAGGCGACACGCGCCCGATTGGCGTGTTCGATTCTGGTTTGGGCGGTCTGACGGTTGCGCGCGCCATCGCGACGGCGCTGCCGCACGAGTCCGTCTACTACTTTGGCGACACCAAGCGCTGCCCCTACGGCACCCGTACCGAGGATGAGGTGCGCTCGTTTGCGTTGCAGGCGGGTCGTTGGCTTTCGAAGCACGACGTCAAGATTATGGTCATCGCCTGCAACACGGCGACCGCTGCGGCCTTGCGTCTGGCCCAGCAGGTGCTCGACGTTCCCGTGATCGGCGTGATCGCGCCGGGTGCCCGTGCGGCAATCAACAGCACCCGCTCGCGTCGCGTGGGCGTGCTCGCCACCAACCTCACCATTCGCTCGGGCGCCTACACGCGCGCCATTCAGGACCTGGATGCCGGCGTCGATGTATACGGCTGTCCTGCCTCGAGCTTTGTCGAGGTTGTCGAACACGAGCTCGCCTCGGGTGCACATCTGCAGGAACAGTGGCTTGAGAACGAGGATATCTTCGATACGCCTGCCGTGCGTGCGCTGGTGGGTGCCACGGTTGAGCCGCTGCGCGACCACGGTATCGATACCGTGGTGCTCGGCTGTACGCATTTTCCGCTGTTGGTGGGACCTATCCGGCATGCGCTGGGGCCTGGGGTGCGCGTCGTGAGTTCCGCCGAGGAGACCACGCGCGAGCTGACCGATATCCTCACGCGCCGCGAGCAGCTGGCGGGCGACGCCGCCGAGCCGCAGCATCGTTTTGCAACGACGTCCGATAACATTGCCGAGTTTGCGGTGGCGGGCAGTTTTATCTTTGGCCAGCCGCTCAAGAGCATTGAGCATATCGATATCGACGAACTGAAATAGATACAAGGTCACCGACCAAAGGCTCACGTTCACCTTTTGCCGAAAGGATTTTTCCATGGAGTATATGCAGGTCAATCGCGCCAACGGCCGCGCCGCCGATGAGCTGCGCCCCATCAAGCTTACTCGCGGCGTCATGAAACACGCCCACGGTTCGTGCCTGGCCGAGTTTGGCGATACTCACGTGCTGTGCGCCGCCACCATCGAGGAGGGCGTGCCGGGCTGGCGCAAGGGCGCCAAGGCCGGTTGGGTAACGGCGGAGTACGCCATGCTGCCGGCATCGACCGGCAAGCGCTGCAAGCGCGAGCATGCCAACCGTAAGGGCCGCTCCATGGAGATCGAGCGCCTCATCGGTCGCAGCCTGCGTACCGTCGTCAACATGAAGGCACTCGGCGAGTACACCGTTACCGTCGACTGCGACGTGATTCAGGCAGACGGCGGCACACGAACGGCGAGCATTACCGGCGCCTGGGTGGCACTGCACGACGCCCTTGCCATGTGGGTCGAGGCGGGTAAGCTCGAGCGCATCCCGCTCACGGGCCAGGTCGCCGCGATTTCCATGGGCGTTGTCGACGGCAACACCCTGCTCGACCTGGATTATTCCGAGGACAGTCACGCCGAGGTCGACATGAACCTTGTCGCCACCGATACCGGTGAGATGATCGAGCTCCAGGGTACTGGCGAGCAGGCACCCTTCGACCGCAAGCGCCTCAATTCCCTGCTCGATTTGGGCGACAAGGGCATTGCCGAGCTCATCGAGCTCCAGCGCCAAGTCCTCGCCTAACCTGCCAAAAGGGGACAGGTTTATTTTGGCAGGTTTTATCTGCGGAAACGCCGATAGATAAGGTTGATGCCACATGAAAGGGGAGATGCCGACAGACCGGTCCCTTTTACGTGACTTTGCTATACGGACAAGGAGGCCACTCATGGCACTTGAGAAGATCGACATCGACACCCTCGACCCGGCGGCGACCATCGTCGTGGCAACGGGCAACGCCCATAAGCTCACCGAGATCGAGGCCATTTTGGGCAAGGTTATGCCCGAGGTTCGCTTTGTGGCGCTCGGCCAGCTGGGCGATTTTGAGGACCCCGAGGAAAACGGCACGACGTTTTTGGAGAACGCCATCATCAAGGCGCAGGCTGCCGTCGAAGAGACGGGGCTCATGGCCATTGCCGACGATTCGGGCCTGGTCGTCGACGCGCTGGACGGTGAGCCCGGTGTATATAGCGCGCGCTACGCGGGCGTTCACGGCGACGATGCCGCCAACAATGCCAAGCTCCTCGTTAACCTGGAAGGCGTGGCCGACGAGGACCGCACTGCGCGCTTTATGAGCGTCGTCGCGCTCATCGACACGGACGGTTTGGTCACCTATGGTGAGGGTGCCTGCGAGGGCGTTATCGCACACGAGGGCCGCGGCGATCACGGCTTTGGCTACGACCCGCTGTTCCTGCCGGTCGACACGCCGGGCAAGACCATGGCCGAGCTGACGGCGGACGAGAAGAACGCCATCAGCCATCGTTTCCACGCGCTCGAGCACCTATCCGCCAAACTGACGGGCGAGGAGTAGGCCGTGCGTGCGGTGGTGCAGCGCGTGCTCAACGCCGGCGTGACGGTCGACGGCGAGTGCGTGGGCAAAATTGGGCGCGGCTATCTGGTGCTACTGGGCGTTGGCCACGACGACACGTGCGCCGAGGCCGATAAGCTGTGGGGCAAGCTCCGGGGCTTGCGCATTAACGAGGACGAGAACGGCAAGACCAACCTGGCACTTGCCGATGTCGACGGCGAGGTTCTCGTGGTGTCGCAGTTCACGCTGTTCGCCGATTGCCGTCACGGCCGCCGCCCATCGTTTACGGATGCCGGCGCCCCCGATGTCGCCAACGAGCTCTACGAGTACTTCCTGACGCTTGTGCGCGAGGACGTCGAGCACGTAGCGCATGGCATCTTCGGCGCCGACATGAAGGTCGATCTCGTCAACGATGGCCCATTCACCATCGTCTTGGACACTGATAGTCTGTAAGTAGTCAATTTGGGACCGGGCTTTTTTAGCTACTTGCGTATGGCCACAACAGGGTGCTATAGTATTAGAGTTTTGTCTATCTTAGGGGTATTATCCCCTTTTTGAATTGCACCTTCTGGAGGCCCTGTTCATGGAAGAGATGGAAGTCAATCACGTCGACGACATCCACGAGAAGCTGACCGATATGGTGGGCGATCGCGTTAAGGTGAAGGCCAACATGGGCCGCACCCGCGTCGTCGAGCGCATGGGCACCATCAAGAGCGTCCATCCGGCAGTCTTTATCGTCGAGGTCGACGAGCGCCGTGGCCGCAAGTCGCGTCAGTCCTACCAGTATATTGATGTTCTCACCGGCCAGGTCGAGCTGTTCGACCCCGAGAGCGGCGAGCACATTTTTACCCCGCTCGGCAATCAGCTCGAGGAGCACTAGCGGTGACCGATTGGTCCCTGATCCTTTCCGCGCCGGCAAAGATCAACCTCTATCTGGGGGTTCATACCGAGCGTGACGACCGCGGCTACCATAAGGTCGATTCCCTGATGGCAGCCGTCGGTCTTGTCGATACCGTGACGGTTACGCCGGCACAGGCGCTGACCGTCCAGACGATTCCGGCATCCGACTATCCCATGCAAAAGAATACGGCGTATCGTGCGGCCGCTGCTATGGCCGAGCATTACGGTCGCGAAGCCAATGTCTGCATCACGATTAAGAAGCGCATCCCGCTGTGTGCCGGCCTGGGCGGTCCTTCGACGGATGCCGCGGCGGTCATTGTCGCCTTGGCAGAGAGTTGGGGTATCGACCGTGCCGACCCCGCGCTGGACAACATTGCGCGCGGCATTGGCGCCGACGTTCCCTTCTTTTTGCATGCCAGCCCTGCATTTTACGTGGGTGGGGGAGACGTGCTGGCAACCGAGTACCCCGCACTACCCGCGACACCCGTCGTGCTGGTCAAGCCGCGCGAGGCAAGCGTTTCAACAATTGAAGCCTATCGACGTTTTGACGAGACCCCAGTGCCTGCGGACAAGCCCGGAGCGATCGCATCTGCCCTTCGCTCGGGAGACGCAGAGGCGGCCTACGCGCTCGTCCACAACAACCTGGGTGTCATTTCCGCGCAGATGGAGCCGCGGATTCAAACGGTGCTCGACTGGCTTCGTTCACAGGACGGTACCATTACCGCAAACGTGTGCGGTTCGGGTGCCTGCTCGTTTGCTCTCTGCGATACTGCCGCCACGGCAGTCAATCTTGCGGCAGCCGCTCAACAAAACGGCTGGTGGGCTTATGCAACGGAGCTCGTTTCCGACACGGTTCGCATTGAAGCGCCAAAGAAGTAAAAATTTCTCTGGCACACGACGGAAATCTTTGTTACTATAGTCGAGCTAACGGGTTGTGGCTCAGTTTGGTAGAGCACTGCGTTCGGGACGCAGGGGTCGCTGGTTCAAATCCAGTCAACCCGACCAGAGCATGAGGAGGGACCGCTTCTTGCGGTCCCTTTTTTTAGCTATTGTTGTGATACCGCGATACCCGCGGTATACTCATTCGAGCTTGTCTCGCTGTATTGTGGAGGTCTACATGTTTGGACTGAGGGCTCCTGAGCTCATCATTATTCTCGTCGTTGTCCTGATTATCTTTGGGCCCAAGAACCTGCCGAAGCTCGGCAAGTCCCTCGGCTCTACCGTCAAGAATATCCGCGAGGGTATGGAGGGCGACGATAAGGGCGAAACCAAGCAGGCCGAGGACGTTGTGGTCGAGGAGTCCAAGGAGGACAAGGAGATCGCAGAGCTCGAGGCCAAGCTCGCTGCTGCCAAGCAAAAGAAGGCAGAGGACAGCGACGCGGACGCAGAGTAGTCCCATCCCTTTGGGGTGAGCACCTGACCGGCTTGCCCGCAGGCTAGCCGGTCTTTTTCGTTTTTGTTGACAGTTGATCGTTACATCAATAGTTGGGGAGATATCCGTATGGACGCAAGCCAGATCGTACTGACCGCTGAGGGCCGCCAGAAGCTCGTCGAGGAGCTCGCTTGGCGTGAGGGCGATTACGCCAAGGAGATCGTCGAGGACATCAAGGAAGCCCGCGCGTTCGGCGACCTTTCGGAGAACTCCGAGTACGATGCCGCCAAGGACAAGCAGGCCCAGAATGCTGCCCGTATCGCCGAGATCCAGGCCATTCTTGCCAACGCTCAGGTTGCTGCCACCACGGGTGATCTGACCGTCTCCATCGGTTCCACCGTTTCGCTGATTGATCCCAACGGCGAGGTCATGGAAGTCACGCTCGTTGGTACCACCGAGACCAACTCGCTCGAGCACAAGATTTCCAACGAGTCTCCGGTCGGTCACGCCATCATCGGTCACGGCGAGGGCGACTCCGTCGAGGTCGTTACGCCTTCCGGCAAGACTCGCGTCTACACCATCGCCAAGATCGCACGCTAGACCACGGTCCCGCGTAAAGGTATGTTTTCGCTCCCTGGGACCGAATCCTGGGGAGCGTTTTAGTTTGAGGAGCTAACTTATGGCAGAGAACCAGAACGCCGCCGATCAGGCATCGACGCTCAACGACGAGCGCGCCACCCGCCTGGCCAAGCGCGCCGCCCTGTTCGAGGCGGGCCAGAACCCCTATCCCGAGCACTCTGAGCTTGAGGACTACGTCGCCGATATCGAGACTAAGTACGCCGATCTTGCCGATGGTGAGGACACCGAGGATGTCGTGAAGATCGCCGGCCGTGTGGTCGCCAAGCGCGGTCAGGGCAAGATCATGTTCATCGTCGTGCGCGATGCGACTGCCGAGATTCAACTGTTCTGCCGCATCAACGACATGGACGAGGCTGCCTGGAATACGCTCAAGGCCCTCGACCTGGGCGACATCCTGGGCGTGACCGGCGTGGTCGTGCGCACCCAGCGCGGCCAGCTTTCCGTTGCCCCTAAGAGTGCGACCCTGCTTTCCAAGGCCGTTCGTCCGCTGCCCGAGAAGTTCCACGGTCTTTCCGACAAGGAGACCCGCTATCGCCAGCGCTATGTTGACCTGATCGCCAACGACGACGTTCGCGAGACCTTCCGTAAGCGTTCGCAGATTCTCTCCACCTTCCGTCGCTTTATGGAGTCCGACGGCTACATGGAGGTCGAGACCCCCATCCTGCAGACCATCCAGGGCGGCGCTACTGCCAAGCCGTTCATTACCCACTTCAACGCGCTCGATCAGGAGTGCTACCTGCGTATTGCCACCGAGCTGCACCTCAAGCGCTGCATCGTCGGTGGTTTTGAGCGCGTGTTCGAGATCGGCCGCATCTTCCGTAACGAGGGCATGGACCTCACCCACAACCCCGAGTTCACCACGATGGAGGCCTACCGTGCCTTCTCCGACCTCGAGGGCATGAAGGCGCTCGCCCAGGGCGTCATTAAGGCGGCTAACAAGGCCATCGGCAACCCCGAGGTCATCGAGTACCAGGGCCAGACCATCGACCTTTCTGGTGAGTGGGCCAGCCGTCCCATGACCGACATCGTCTCCGATGTGCTCGGCAAGCAGGTCACCATCGACACGCCGGTCGAGGAGCTTGCTTCCGCCGCGCGCGAGAAGGGCCTGGAGATTAAGCCCGAGTGGACCGCCGGCAAGATTATCGCCGAGATCTACGATGAGCTGGGCGAGGACACCATCGTCAACCCGACCTTCGTGTGCGATTACCCCATCGAGGTCAGCCCGCTTGCCAAGCGTTTTGAGGACGACCCGCGCCTGACGCACCGCTTTGAGCTGGTTATTGCCGGCCACGAGTACGCCAACGCGTTCTCCGAGCTCAACGACCCGGTCGACCAGGCCGAGCGCTTTGCCGCCCAGATGGCCGAGAAGGCCGGCGGCGACGATGAGGCCATGGAGTATGACGAGGACTACGTGCGCGCCCTCGAGTACGGTATGCCTCCCGCGGGCGGTATTGGCATTGGTATCGACCGCGTGGTCATGCTGCTTACCAACCAGGCTTCTATCCGCGACGTGCTGCTGTTCCCGCACATGAAGCCCGAGAAGGGTTTCCAGTCCGGTGCCGCTGCCGCCAAGGCTGCCGAGGCCGGCAACGCCGCGAGCCCATTCGTTACGTCGCTTAAGCCCACGCTCGATTACTCCAAGATCGCCGTTGAGCCGCTGTTTGAGGAGTTCGTCGACTTTGATACCTTCTCCAAGAGCGACTTCCGCGCTGTGAAGGTCAAGGCATGCGAGGCCGTCAAGAAGTCCAAGAAGCTGCTGAACTTTACGCTCGACGACGGCACCGGCACCGACCGCACCATCCTCTCCGGTATTCACGCTTATTACGAGCCCGAGGACCTGGTTGGCAAGACCTTGCTCGCCATCACCAACCTCTGTCTCTTATACACATCTCCGAGCCCACGAGACGCTCATGAAT
>UQMO01000033.1 GCA_900542125.1 uncultured Collinsella sp.
TCTACACCTAAGCCTTCGTCGGCAGCGTCAGATGTGTATAAGAGACAGCCCCCACAATCCCGCGAGTCGCTTGATTTGGTTTACGGCCCTCAGTTTTCGGCATCTGTTACTCGTCGTCTCCGTCGTTGGGGTCGCCCTTGAGGGTGTTGATGTCCAGGTACTGGTTGTCGTCCTCTTTTTGCTGCGTTGCCGATTCGGACGCGGTGGGGCCGCGGAACAGCTGGAATCCCTCAAACGCAATGGCGCCGAGCAGGGCAATGACAATGGCGATAAAGGCAACCTTGACTGCCTGCGGAAATTCCGAGAAACGCAGCGCCTTTTCCTCGGCGTAATAATCGGCGAAGCGCTCTTCGCCCGTGCTTTTGGTGTACGCCGGTGCGGACGCGGCCTCCGGGTCATATTCCGGTGCACGCGTGGCAGCGTACGGATCGTTGAGATAATCGCTCGGTGCGGTGCCATAATCCTCGGTCTCGATGCGACTGGTGCCAGCATAGCCATCGGAATAATCGGAATATGCCGCACCGCCCTCATAGTCCGCGGCGCTCGTGTTGGCGGCAAAAAGCGGATTAACTGGAACGTCGAGCGCCGGCATGCCGGTAGAGGTCTCATCCAGATCGGCTGCAGCCCAGGAATCGTAGGCAACCTGATGGGCAACGGGCTCATCGAGCCTTGCGACCGGAGGCTTGCGTGCCGCAGGAACAGGCAACTGCTGGGCGCTGTACATAACGGTGCTGTCGGCCGATTTGCCCTGCGTCGCTGCAGCGAGAAATGCCGCCGTCTCGGACGGGTCGCTTGCGGGGCGGGGAGCGGGCGTGGACGCCGAAGTGGGTGCGGGCGTAGGCGCGGGCGTCGAAACAGGCGACTGCGCAGGAGTCGGCGCAGATGCGGGCTTAGGCGCAAGTGTGGGATCGGGGCTTGACGGGCGATCCCCGCCGCCCATGAGTTCGTCGGCGGTCCACGGGCGATCATCCATCACGTCGTCAAGGCTTAGCGAAAACAGGTCGTCTTCACCCTCATCGAACATGCGGTGCACATGTCCACCAATTGCCGGAATCAATCCGCGACCGGTGCATGATGCCTTGCTCAACGCCATTCTGTTCCATCCTTTCGAAATACTAATGACATCGATTATATGGAACTTCCCAAGCGGCCCGGTCTTGGATTCGTGCTTTCCAGAACTCGCACCCAAAAGGGGAGGGGCAATCCAGGCGAGTGCCTACTTGTCGCCGGCCGCCGCCTTGGCCTCATTGAGGTAGCTATAGAAGCTGTACTTGGAGATGCCAAAGAACTCGCAGGCGCGCTCGCTCGACTTGGAAATGAGGAAGGCGCCGCGACGGTCGAGGTAGCCAATGGCACGAATGCGCTCGTCTTTGGTCATGAGTGCCGCGGGCTTGCCCACAAACTGCTCGCACTCGTGCAGCAGGTCCTCGAGCAGGTCGCCGATGTTCTTGGTAATGGGCTCGGGCTCGGTATAGCCCGTGCCGCCGGTGCCGGTAAAGGCGTCGAGCGAACGCTCAAAAGCCTTCATAAGCGTAATGTCAAAGTTGATGCCCAAAATGCCGACGGGCTTGCCTTCGTCGTTGCGGATAAAGATGGTCGAGGACTTGAGCAGCTTGCCATCGGTGGTTTTAGTGAGGTACGGCTCGCGGTCGTGTACGTCGGTGCTGCCCTCGTGCATGGACTCAAACACAATATGGCTGGGGCCGTCACCCAGTTTGCGCCCGCTGACGTGGCCGTTTTCGATCACTACGATGGAGTGGTCCACGTCCTCGGTCTCCAGATCGTGGACGACGACTTCGCAGTTGGGGCCAAATTGGAGCGCCAGGCCGTGTGCGAGGCGCTTGTAAAACTCAATCTGTGCGGGGGTCATGGGTGCCTTCCTAAAAATTAGTTTGGGCACACTTTGCCATAAACCACATCTGTTCGCAAACAAATCCATCAACAAGGCAATTCATGACCGTTCGGCGGCGAAAAAGTACCGATTACGGCAACAAACAATTTGTTAGGTTTGCCAATCAAAAAGTGTGATAGAACAGTGCTAACAAACTTTTTGTTTGGCATCCACATAAAAGTTCAGTCGCATGAATGGGAATGGGCTGAAACGCGTATGCGGGGGCCGGCAAGAGAGGACTTAAGGAGTTCACCGTATGGCCGATAAGATCCAGTGGGCGGGCAACACGATGCCCAAGAGCGATGACAAGCACTTGGGAATCATGAGCCTCGACCACGTGAAGAAGGCCCGCGCCTTCCACCAGTCGTTCCCTCAATATACCGTCACCCCGCTTGCCCGCCTGGACGGTCAGGCTGCGCGCTTGGGTCTGTCCAACCTGTGCGTTAAGGACGAGAGCTATCGCTTTGGCCTCAACGCCTTTAAGGTTCTGGGCGGATCGTTTGCCATGGCCAACTACATTGCCGACGAGACCGGCAAGGACGTTGCCGAGTGCACCTTCGATTACCTGACCTCCGATCAGCTTGCCAAGGACTTTGGCCAGGCCACCTTCTTTACCGCTACCGACGGCAATCATGGCCGCGGCGTGGCATGGGCTGCCAACAAGCTGGGCCAGAAGGCCGTCGTTCACATGCCCAAGGGTTCCACCAAGCCCCGCTTCGATAACATCGCCGCCGAGGGCGCAACGGTGACCATCGAAGAGGTCAACTACGACGAGTGCGTGCGCATGGCCGCCGCCGAGGCCGACGCCTGCGAGCGCGGCGTCATCGTTCAGGACACCGCCTGGGAGGGCTACGAGAAGATCCCGTCTTGGATCATGGAGGGCTACGGCACCATGGCTTCCGAGGCTGCCGAGCAGCTGCGCGAGATGGCCATCAACCGCCCGACGCACGTGTTTGTCCAGGCTGGCGTGGGTTCGCTCGCCGGCGCCGTGGTGGGCTACTTCACCAACCTGTATCCCGATAACCCGCCCACCTTCGTCGTGGTCGAGTGCGCTCCGGCCGCCTGCCTGTACAAGGGCGCTGCCGCCGGCGACGGCGATCCGCGTATCGTGGACGGTGACATGCCCTCCATCATGGCCGGTCTGTGCTGCGGCGAGCCCAACATCCTGGGCTGGGATATCCTGCGCAACCATGCCACCGCCTTCGTGTCCTGCCCCGACTGGGTCACCGCTCGCGGCATGCGCACCCTGGGCGCCCCCGAGAAGGGCGACCCGCGCGTCATCTCCGGCGAGTCCGGCGCTGTGACCACCGGCCTGGTCGAGACCCTCATGCTCGATCCTGAGTACGCCGAGCTCAAAGAGCTCATCGGCCTGGATAAGACGAGCTCCGTGCTCTGCTTCTCCACGGAAGGTGACACCGATCCGGATCAGTACCGTCGCATCGTCTGGGAAGGCGAATACCCCACTTGCTAATCGTTGGGGCGGAGTAAATAGGTATCGCTCCGCCACCTCACAGGTAGATTCCTTAGTTTGAAAGGTTATGAACAATGGCTAAAGAACTCGATTTCGACGCTATCAAGGCTGCTGCTGAGTCCCATCGTGCTGATATGACTCGCTTCCTGCGCGCCATGATCTCTCACCCCTCTGAGTCCTGCGAGGAGGGTGAGGTCGTCGCTTGCATTAAGGCCGAGATGGAGAGCCTTGGCTATGACGAGGTCAAGGTCGACGGCCTGGGTAACGTCATGGGCTTTATGGGCGAGGGCGACAAGATCATCGCCATCGACTCCCATATCGACACCGTCGGCATCGGCAACATCGAGAACTGGGACGCCGATCCCTATGAGGGCTACGAGACCGACGAGATCATCTACGGCCGCGGCGGCTCCGACCAGGAGGGCGGCATGGCTTCTGCTACCTACGCTGCCAAGATGATGAAGGACATGGGCCTCATCCCCGAGGGCTACAAGATCATGGTCGTCGGCACCGTCCAGGAAGAGGACTGCGACGGCATGTGCTGGCAGTACATCTACAACAAGGACGGCATTAAGCCCGAGTTCGTCATTTCCACCGAGCCCACCGACGGCGGCATCTACCGCGGTCACCGCGGCCGCATGGAGATCCGCGTCGACGTTCACGGCACCTCCTGCCACGGCTCCGCTCCCGACCGCGGCGACAACGCCATTTACAAGATGGCCGACATCATCGCCGACGTCCGCGCCCTCAACAACAACGGCTGCGACGAGTCGACCGACATCAAGGGTCTCGTCAAGATGCTCGACCCCAAGTACAACCCCGAGCACTTCGAGGATGCCCGCTTCCTGGGCCGCGGCACCTGCACCGTCAGCCAGATCTTCTACACCAGCCCCAGCCGTTGCGCTGTCGCTGACTCCTGCGCCATCTCCATCGACCGTCGTATGACCGCCGGTGAGACCTGGGAGTCCTGCCTGGACGAGATCCGCAACCTGCCGGCCGCCAAGAAGTACGGCGACGACGTGAAGGTCTCCATGTACATGTACGACCGTCCGTCCTGGACCGGCGAGGTCTACGAGACCGAGGCTTACTTCCCCACGTGGATCAACAAGGAGACCGCTCCGCACGTCAAGGCCCTCGTCGACGCCCACAAGGCCATGTTTGGTGACGAGCGCATCGGCTGCGAGCCCAGCATGGACAAGCGCACCGGTCGCCCGCTGTGCGACAAGTGGACCTTCTCCACGAACTGCGTTTCCATCCAGGGCCGCTACGGCATCCCCTGCGTGGGCTTTGGCCCGGGTGCCGAGTCTCAGGCTCATGCTCCCAACGAGGTCACCTACAAGGACGACCTGGTCACCGCTGCCGCCATGTATGTGGCTGCCCTGAACCTCTACGATCCGAGCCAGGCCGATGGCGACGCCACCGTGTTCCGCGCCGGTCTGACCAACAACAAGATCGACTAGTCCCATTCCTCGATTTTGTTGAGCCGGGGACAGTTTATGCCCCCGGCGCCTCCTGTTGACTTGGGGCCCGCGGTCGTTATCTCCCATGCTTCCTCAACGGTGGCGGGTCCTCGTCATGGTGCTCTGCATGTTCTAGCCACACGCGCATGCCGGAGCACATCTACTCATTGCGATCGTTTCATCTTTAGAAAGGACATTTCCATGGACGCTAAGTTTACCGAGCTCGTCGAGCGGCTGAACGGCCTCGATTTTAAGGGTATGTACGGCAGCGATTTCCTGCACACCTGGGACAAGACCACCGATGAGCTCAAGGCTCTCTACATCGTCGCCGACGCCCTGCGCGAGCTGCGTGAGAACAACGTCTCTCCCAAGATCTTCGACTCGGGCCTGGCCGTCTCCCTGTTCCGCGACAACTCCACCCGTACGCGCTTCTCCTTCTCTAAGGCCGCCAACCTGCTCGGCCTTGAGCTGCAGGACCTGGACGAGAAGAAGTCCCAGATCGCCCACGGCGAGACCGTCCGCGAGACCGCTACCATGATCTCCTTCATGGCCGACGTCATCGGCATCCGCGACGACATGTACATCGGCAAGGGCGACGCCTACATGGCCGAGGTCTCCGAGTCTGTCCAGCAGGCTTACGAGGACGGCGTCCTGGATCACCGCCCCACGCTCATCTCCCTGCAGTCCGATTCCGACCACCCCACGCAGTCCTCTGCCGACATGCTCTACCTCATCAACGAGTTTGGCGGCCTTGAGAACCTCAAGGGCAAGAAGGTTGCCGTCACCTGGGCCTATTCGCCCTCTTACGGCAAGCCGCTGTCCTGCCCGCAGTCGCTGATCAGCCTGCTGCCCCGCTTTGGCATGGACGTCACCCTGGCCCACCCCGAGGGCTACGACCTCATGCCCGAGGTCGTCGAGCGCGCCAAGGGCTATGCCGCCGAGTCCGGCACCACCTTTAAGCAGGTCAACACCATGGCCGAAGCCTTCGAGGGCGCCGACATCGTGATCCCCAAGAGCTGGGCTCCGTTTGCCGCCATGGAGAAGCGCACCAACCTGTACGCCGAGGGCGACGACGCCGGCATCGCAGCGCTCGAGAAGGAGCTGCTCGCCCAGAACGCCACCCATCAGGACTGGTGCTCCACGACCGAGCTCATGGAGAAGACTGCCAACGGCCAAGACACCATCTTTATGCACCCGCTGCCCGCCGACATCTCCGGTGTTTCCTGTGAGCACGGCGAGGTTAACGCCGACGTCTTCGACATGCACCGCGTGGGCATGTACAAGGAGGCCAGCTACAAGCCGTACGCCATCGCTGCCATGATGTTCCTGCAGAAGGTTGCCGATCCCGCCGCTACCCTCAAGGCCCTCGACGAGCGCAACACCGCCCGTTGGCTCCAGGCCTAAAGCCGGGTTGAGGTAAGCTATGTAAAGGGGGCGCTCTGCCAACCGGCGGGGTGCCCTTTTTTGCATCGCGGGCGTGCGGGATAAGCGCTTTCGATGTGGATGCCCGCGGCGCGAGTTATGGGTACGATGGTTTCGGGGGAGGTATCACCATGAGACTTGGATGCGTCATTATGGCTTCGGGCGAGGGCAAGCGGTTTGGCTCTAACAAGATGCTTGCCGATATCTATGGCGAGCCGCTGATTGCCCGGGCCATCGATTCGGTTCCCCGGGGCTTTGACGTCGTGGTTTCGACGCGTTGGCCCGAGGTCGCTCAGATTTGCGAGGGCAAGCATTGCCCGTGCGTTCTGCACGATGGCGAGCTGCGCAGCGAAAGCGTCCGTGCGGGCCTTTCGTGGGGAGTCGAACGCAACTGGAAAGGTTGCCTCTTTTTGCCGGGCGACCAGCCGCTTGTGAGCACGGACTCTTTTGAGGCCATGGTTCGCGCGTTTGACGAGCGTGGCCGCAAACATCCGGTGCGCTTGGCGTGCAACGGTGAGCCTTCGAGCCCGGTGCTCTTTCCGGCGGAACTATTCGATGCACTCATGCGTCTTGAGGGCAAGGACGGCGGGGGCTCGATTCTCAAGGACCGTACCGACGTGGTGCTGGTCGAGGCGCGTGCCTACGAGCTGTGGGATGTCGATACCGCAGAGGGACAGCGACGCATAACGGAGCATATCGCGGCCTGCTCGTATTTTGATCGCGTGGCCAACTGTATTAATCAATAAGGAGCAACATGATCATCATCAAAAACGGCGCGCTCGTGACGCCCCAGGGGCTTCGCCGCGCCGATCTTGCCATGGAGGGCGACAAGATTGTGCGGATTGCCGCGGCGATTGAGCCGGCCGAGGGCGATACCGTCGAGGACGCCGCGGGCTGCTGGGTGTTTCCCGGCTTTATCGACGGCCACACGCACATGCAGTGCTGGACTGGCATGGATTGGACAGCCGATAGCTTTGAAACCGGCACGCGTGCGGCTGCCTGCGGCGGTACGACGACCATCGTGGACTACGCGACGGCTGATCGCGGCGTGACCATGCCCGATGCCTTGGCCGAGTGGCATCGCCGTGCCGACGGAACCTGCACGGCCAACTACGCCTTTCATATGGCACTCGCCGAGTGGAATGAACGCAACCGCGCCGATCTTTCGGCTATGCGCGAGGCGGGCGTATCGTCGTTTAAGACCTACTTTGCCTACGATCATTTGCGCCTGGACGATGCCGAGACGCTCGAGGTGCTCGAGGAGCTCAAGCGTATTGGCGGCATACTGTGCGTGCATTGCGAGAACGGTACGCTGGCGAATGAGCTGCAGAAGCGCGTGTACGAGCAGGGGATTCATGGGCCCGAGGGGCATGCGCTCAGCCGCCCGGACGTGTGTGAGGCCGAAGCCGTGAGCCGCCTGCTGTATCTGGCGCACCTGGCCGGCGACGCCCCAGTCAACGTGGTGCACCTTTCGACCAAGTTGGGGCTCGGGGCCATTCGTGCTGCCAAAGCGCGCGGGCAGAAGAATATCTATGTCGAGACCTGCCCCCAATATCTGATGCTTGACGACACCTGCTATCTGGAGCAGGGCGAGGACGGCTTTGCGGGCGCCAAGTACGTGATGAGCCCGCCGCTGCGCCATGCCGGTGACCGTGCGGCACTGCGCGAGGCGCTTGTGGCCGGCGAGATCGATACGATTGCGACCGATCATTGCAGCTTTAACCTGCACGGGCAAAAGGACCGCGGGCGCGACGATTTCCGCGCGATTCCCAACGGCGGGCCCGGCGTGGAGCATCGTCCCGTCGCGATTGCCACGAGCTTTGAGGGACAGCTGGGACCCGAGGACCTCTGCCGCTTGATGAGCGAGAACCCGGCGCGCGTGTTTGGCATGTACCCGCGCAAGGGCTGTCTTGCCGAGGGTGCCGATGCCGACGTGTGCGTGTGGGATCCTTGCGCGCGTTGGACGATCAGCGCCGCGACACAGCATCAGGCCGTGGACTACACGCCGCTCGAGGGCTTTGAGGCACATGGCCGCGCCAAGGCCGTGTTTGTGAACGGCGTGCTGGCGGCACGCGACGGCGAGCCCACCGGAGCCCAGCCCGGCCGCTACGTCCCCCGCTAGCAGCAAAGATGCCGTGTCCCCTCCTCAGTTGCGGTGAAATACGGACTGTTTGCGGCCGTCGGGCGGCCAAACAGTCCGTATTTCACCGCAACTGAGGAGATGGGGCCGGCTATTTGAGGCTGGTGGCGACGATGGGGCGGCCGAGGGCTGCCTCGAAGCGGTCGGCCATCGTGGGGTCGCTGAGCGTGTCGACTTGGTTGAGCATAACGCGTGCGGTGCGGAGTTTCAGCGCCTGCATCTCGGCATTGAGCACCTGGGCGACGCGCTCGGGCGTGGCGATGTCGGTGAGCTTGCAGCCGCAGCGCTCGCAAAAGAGCTTGGGGCGGTGGACGGCCTCGTTGATGGGTTTGCCCAGCCCCGAGGCGCCGACGACCCAGACAACGTTTGCCGTGGTGGCGGGAATTACCGGCTCCCAGGCGGCATGCGCCTTGAGCGGGAGTCGCTTGCTGCCATCTGCCTCGGCCAATACATAGTCAAAGTGCTGCGCCAGCTGGTCGAGCGGCTCGGCAGGGGAGGAGAGCTTGCCTGTCTCTGGGTCCAAGACGCCTGCCTGGCAGATGCTTCCGCGCGCAAGTCCCGCGCATGCCTCGCAGGTGCAACCGGGGGCATGCGAGGCGCCCGGCTTCCAAGGCACGGCGTCCAGGCGACGGCTCGACCCGTCCCACGGCACACCGGCGACGGGGAACATATGCGTGGTGGTGCAGAGGAGCGCGCGGCCGCCAGCGCGCATAAGCTCAAGGCCGAGCGTCTTTAGCAAGGTCGACTTGCCACCGCTGCCGATAATCGCGGTAATGCCCGGCTCGATCCTGAGCGCCGAGACAAGATTGCCACTAACCGTTTCCATCTGTTCACCGCCGTATAATACTGTGATAATAGATAATCATCAGAGTAGCGGTCGAACCGCTTTTGCTCTGCTCAAACCGTAGCACAGGGAGGTGCCCCGGGAATGCTCGTTTATGTTCGCGGCGCTGGCGATATCGCCACGGGTGTCGCTGCCCGTCTGGTACGTGCTGGCGTGTCGGTTGTCATGGCCGATATCGCGGTCCCCACGTGCATCCGTCGCACAATCAGTTTTTGCGAGGCCATTCGCCTGGGCGAGGTCCAGGTCGAGGGCATTCGCGCCCGCTTGGCGCAGACGTCGGCCGAGGCGCTTGAGATTACCGGGGCTGGAGACGTCGCCGTTGTGGTGGACCCCCAAGCCAAGATGCTCGACGAACTGAAGCCCGCGGCTGTGGTCGACGCGATTCTGGCCAAGCGTAACTTGGGCACCACGCGCGACATGGCGCCTGCCGTTATCGCCGTGGGGCCGGGCTTTACCGCGCCGGTTGACTGCGACGCCGTGGTCGAAACCATGCGCGGGCATTTCCTGGGCCGTGTCATTACCCAAGGCTCGCCCCAGCCCAACACGGGCGTGCCGGGTGTCATCGCTGGCTATGGCAGGGAGCGCGTTATCCACAGCCCCGCCGCCGGCGTGTTTCGATCCGACCGCGCAATCGGCGACATCGTGAGCGCCGGAGACGTGATTGGCTACGCGGACGATACGCCCATGTGCACGCAGATCGATGGCTGCCTGCGCGGGCTTTTGGCGAACGGCGTGCAGGTGACTGAGGGCTTTAAATGCGCCGATGTCGATCCGCGCGGCGACGCCAGCTATATCAACTATATTTCGGACAAGGCGACGTCGGTCGGCGGCGGCGTGCTTGAGGCACTCGCTATGCTCACCGATGTCTTTAGAAGATAGAAGGCGGCAATGGAAAAGCTCGATGTTGTGAATGCTGCGCTTGGCGCTCTGAAGGCTGGTAAGACGTGCGAGCTCGTGGTCGTGGCCGGCACGGCAGGGTCATCGCCGCGCGGCGTGGGCGCCTGGATGGCCGTCTTTGCCGACGGCAGCCAAGCGGGCACTATCGGCGGCGGCAGGATTGAGCTCTTTGCGCTGGATGAGGCGCGCGAACTCCTGAGCGCGGGACAGTCACGCCTGGCCCGCTACACCATGGGCGGCGAGAACTCCGATACCGGCATGATCTGCGGCGGAGCCATCTGCCTGTGCTACCTGCATCTGGATGCGACTCAGGTACCGTTGCTCCAGTCGGTTGCCGACGTCTTGGCCTATCGGCGCATCGGCGACTTCGTCATCGACTTTGAACCGTTTATCGCGAGCGCGCTCGAGGGCGATGTGGCCGAGTACCATGGCGAGGAATCGCACCGCACCATTGCGGGCTGCCCCGGGCTTTCGCTGGTGGAGGAGGGGAGTAAGGTCACCTACACCAACGCGGCCTCTGAGATTCCCGCGGCGCACATCGAGACGCTCTGCCCCGAGGGCCTGACCTATATCTTTGGCTGCGGCCACGTGGGCGCCGCGACGGCGCGGGTGCTTACGGCGGCGGGCTTTGCCGTCGTGGCGTGCGACGACCGCCCCGGCACGCTGACCCCCGATTGGGTGCCCGGTGTCTACGACCGTCGTCTGGTCGATTACAAGAACCTGAGCGAGCTGTGTCCCATCGGTCCGCGCGACTTGGTGGTCGTGGCCACAGCAGGCCACAAGTCCGATATCGACGTGGTGATTCAGGCTATGCGCGCCAAGCCCGCCTATCTGGGTTGCTTGGGCTCGCGTCGCAAGACGGCCTTTGTGCGGGCCCGCCTGGAGCAGGAGGGCTTTACGCAGGAACAGATCGACGGGCTGCACCTGCCGATCGGCGTTGCCATCGAGGCGGAGGACCCCGAGGAGATCGCCATCTCCATCGCCGCCGAAATGATTCACCTGCGCCGTACCAAACTCGTTCCCCGCAAGCGCTAATCGCATCCCCACCAATAAGTTGCGGTGAAATACGGATTGTTTAAGCCTGTTAGGCCGCACAACAGTCCCTATTTCACCGCAACTGCTTTTTGGGATCCATTTGTGCGGGGGAGTTGTGGAGTTGTGCAGGCAGACGAGGTTTTTCTGGAAATACGCTCCCGATGCGCGTATAGTACCGATTGTTTTGTCGGCTCCTGCTGCGTCGAGTCCAAACCGCGAAATGCCATGAGCGGCGCGGATGCAGCCAGGAGGCACGAGGACAACCCATCGTGGCCACGCCCCGTGCTTAAAACCCCAAGAAGGAGTGAACAATGGCAGAAGAGAAGTATGTGCCGCGTCTGAAGACCAAGTACAACAACGAGGTCAAGCAGCAGCTTCAGGACAAGTTCCAGTACGAGAACGTCATGATGATCCCCAAGTTTGAGAAGATCGTCGTGAACATGGGTGTCGGCGAGGCCGCTACCGATTCCAAGGCCATCGACGGTGCCGTGCGCGACCTGCGCGCCATCACCGGCCAGCAGCCGATGATCACCCGTGCCCGCAAGTCCATCGCTACCTTCCGCCTGCGCGCCGGTATGCCGATCGGCTGCAAGGTTACCCTGCGTGGCGACCGTATGTGGGAGTTCTTCGATCGTCTGACCTCCGTCGCGATCCCCCGTATCCGCGACTTCCGCGGCATCTCCGCCAAGAGCTTCGACGGCCGTGGTAACTTCTCCATGGGCGTCACCGAGCAGCTCATCTTCCCCGAGATCGACTTCGACTCCGTCGATCACCAGCGTGGTATGGACATCACTTTAGTGACCACCGCCAACACCGATGAGGAGGCCAAGGCCCTTCTGGACGCCTTCGGTTTCCCGTTCAAGAAATAGGTTCACCTGCCCTATAAGCGCCGTTCCCATAAGGGGGCGGCGCTTGGGGCGAACAATACTCTATGTGAGGAGGATATAAGTGGCTAAGACATCGATGATCGTCAAGTGCAATCGCAAGCAGAAGTTCTCTACTCGTGAGTACACGCGCTGCCAGCGCTGCGGCCGTCCGCACTCTGTGTACCGCAAGTTCGGCCTGTGCCGTGTCTGCTTCCGCGAGCTTGCACTCAAGGGCGAGCTTCCCGGCGTTAAGAAGGCCAGCTGGTAAGTCACTACCAGCGTTTCAAGCATCAGTTTGGAACAGGGAAAACGCGCTAAAAAGGCTTTGCCGTTAAGGGCGGCGAAGAACCAAGAGCACGTGTTCATCAAGAACGAAGGAGAATCTGTATGAACCTTACAGACCCGATCGCAGATATGCTTACGCGCATCCGTAACGCTAACTCTGTGAACAAGGCCACGGTCTCCATGCCGAGCAGCAAGAAGCTCGTCGAGATCGCTCGTGTTCTGCACGAGGAGGGCTACATCGAGGGCTACGATGTCGAGGACACCGTTCCCCAGAAGACTCTGCACATCACGCTTAAGTATGGTCCCAAGAAGGCTAAGGTCATCAACGGCATTCGCCGCATTTCCAAGCCGGGCCTGCGTAAGTACACCGGCGTTGCCGACATGCCCCGCGTCCGCGGTGGCCTTGGTACCGCCATTATTTCCACCAGCCATGGCGTCATGACCGACCGCGATGCTCGCAAGCACAACGTCGGCGGCGAGATCATCGCTTACGTCTGGTAATTCGCTCGGTAGGTAGAAGGAAAGGAGATCACCGTGTCTCGTATCGGTAATAAGCCTGTCCAGATTCCCGCCGGAGTCGAAGTGGCAGTCAACGGCAACAACGTTGTCGTCAAGGGCCCCAAGGGCCAGCTCGAGCTCGATGTCTTTGAGAAGCTCGCTATCAACGTCGAGGACAACGTCCTCACCGTTTCCCGTCCCGACGACGAGCGTGAGACCCGTGCCCGCCACGGCCTCACCCGTGCCCTCATCCACAACATGGTTGTTGGCGTTTCCGAGGGCTTCGAGAAGAAGCTCGAGCTCGCCGGCGTCGGTTACCGCGTGCAGCAGAAGGGCAAGAACCTCGAGTTCTCCCTGGGCTTCTCGCACCCCGTGATCGTCGAGGCTCCCGAGGGCATCACCTTCGAGGTTCCCGACAACACCCACGTGAACGTCAAGGGTATCAACAAGCAGCAGGTCGGTCAGATCGCCGCTGAGATCCGCGGCCATCGTCCTCCCGAGCCTTACAAGGGCAAGGGTATCCACTACGTTGGCGAGCACATCCGCCGCAAGCTGGGTAAGGCCGCCAAGTAGTCGTAACCGACTCACTCGCATAAGACCAGCACCCCGTCAGGTGCTGGCAAGATCAACCTTTTTAGGAGTTTACGTATGAACAAGCATAAGGCGAAGCTGGAAGGCCTCAAGCGTCGTCAGCGTCGTGTTCGCGGCAAGGTCTCGGGTACCTCCGAGCGTCCGCGTCTTCGCGTGACCCGTACTAACGCCAACATCTATGCCCAGATCATCGACGACAGCAAGGGCTCCAGCCTGACGCTCGTCTCTGCCTCGACCCTCGAGGCCGAGTTCAAGGGCACCCACACCTCGAACAAGGAGGCTGCGGAGAAGGTCGGTCAGCTCGTTGGCAAGCGCGCCATCGAGGCCGGCATCACCAAGGTCGCCTTCGATCGCGGTGGCCGTATCTACCATGGCCGCGTCAAGGCCCTCGCCGACGGTGCTCGTGCCGCCGGTCTCGAGTTCTAGGAGGTATGTAGCACATGGCTCGTAATCAGAAGCAGCAGCGCGAGGCCTCCGAGTTCGAGGAGCGCGTCGTTTACATCAACCGCGTGTCGAAGACCGTCAAGGGTGGTCGTCGCATGAGCCTCGTCGCTCTCGTCGTCGTTGGCGACGGCAAGGGCAACGTCGGCGTTGGCATGGGCAAGTCCGCTGAGGTGCCCATGGCCATCTCCAAGGCGTCTCTCGATGCCAAGAAGAACATGTTCCACGTGCCGGTGACCGATCAGGGCACCATCCCGCACGAGGTTCTCGGCCACTTTGGTGCCGGCCGCATCATCATCAAGCCCGCTGTCGAGGGTACCGGCGTTATCGCCGGCGGCGCTGTGCGTCCCCTCTTCGAGCTTGCTGGCATCAAGAACGTCCTGTCCAAGTCCCTCGGTACCGACAACGGCCTCAACATCATCAAGGCTGCCGTCGAGGGCCTCAAGGAGCTCTCCAGCCCTGAGGACGTCGCGGCTCGCCGTGGCCTGACGGTCTCCGAGATGTTCGTCGGTAAGGAGAACTAAGCATGGCTGACACCATCAAGATCAAGCAGGTCCGCAGCACCAACGGTTGCAAGCAGGACCAGGTCCGTACTGTCCGTGCCCTCGGTCTCCACAGGATCCGCGAGGTTCGCGAGATTGCTGACAACGAGTCCGTCCGCGGCATGATCTTCAAGGTCAAGCACCTTGTCGAGATTGTAGAGGAGTAGCAAATGCAGCTTCACGATCTTACTCCCGCGCCCGGTTCCACCAAGAACCGCAAGCGCGTCGGCCGTGGCAATTCTTCAGGTCACGGCACCACTTCTGGCCGCGGCCAGAAGGGCCAGGGTTCCCGCTCTGGCGGCACCAAGGGTGCCGGCTTCGAGGGTGGCCAGACTCCGCTGGCTATGCGCCTGCCCAAGCTTCCGGGCTTCCGCAACCCCCGTCGTATCGAGTACACCGCTGTTAACGTTGAGCGTCTCGAGCGCAAGTTCGAGGACGGCGCTGTGATCGACGGTGCCGCTCTTAAGGCCGCTCGCATCACCAAGAGCGAGTTCGAGCCCGTCAAGGTGCTCGGCAATGGTGAGCTCACCAAGAAGTTCACGGTCAAGGTCGACAAGGTCAGCGCTTCTGCGCAGGCCAAGATCGAGGCCGCCGGCGGAAAGGTCGAGCTGCCGTGCTAAATGGTCTTAAGAATGCTTTCCGCATCAAAGAATTGCGCGAAAAGATTCTTTTTACCATAGCTATGCTCGTCGTGTACCGCATTGGTGCGCACGTTCCTGTGCCCGGCATTCCCTTCCAGGGGATGCTGGGCCTTTTCTCGACCGATAACAATTCGGTCGCCGCAGGTGCTATGGCCCTCCTGAATCTTTTCTCTGGCGGCGCGTTGAGCTATGTGTCGGTGTTTTCGCTGGGCATCATGCCTTACATCACCAGCTCGATCATCCTCCAGATGCTCCAGGCCGTCGTGCCTTCCCTGCATGAGCTTGCCCGCGAGGGCGAGGTCGGTCAGACCAAGATTACGCAGTATTCGCGTTACCTCACCCTGGCTCTGGCAATCCTCAACTCCGTGGGTTACCTCTTCCTCTTTAAGAGCTTCGGCATCAGCTTTAATGGCGCCGGCGCTCCCGAGATCATCTTCGACCTCATGATCGTCGGTACGCTCACCGCGGGCGCCATGCTGATCATGTGGATTGGTGAGCTCATCACCCAGCGCGGTATCGGCAATGGCATGTCGCTGATCATCTTCGCGAACATCATGGCCGGTCTGCCGCAGGCAATCTTCTCCAGCACCGAGGGCAATGCCGGTGGCATCATCACCATGGTGATCATCTGCGCCATCATCCTGCTGGTTATCCCGCTGATTGTTTTCCTTGAGCGCGGCCAGCGCCGCATCCCGGTCTCCTACGCCAAACGCGTCGTGGGCCGTCGCATGATGGGTGGCCAGACCACCTACCTGCCCATCAAGGTCAACACCGCGGGTGTCGTGCCGATCATCTTCGCTTCGGCGCTGCTGTACTTCCCGGCTCAGATTGCCGTGTTCTTCCCCGGCATCGGCTGGATTCAGGCAGTTGCCTCCGCGCTTTCGACCGGTTGGCTCAATTGGGTGCTTAACGTTGTCCTCATCGTGTTCTTCGCGTACTTCTACACCTCCATGGTGTTCAACCCCGATGACACGGCCGACAACCTTAAGAAGCAGGGCGGCTTTATTCCGGGCGTGCGTCCGGGTAGGGCTACCGCGGCCTACATCAAGAACGCGCTCAACAAGATTACGCTTCCCAGCGCTGTCTTTTTGGCGCTCATCGCCATCGTGCCTTCGATCATCTTCTCCTTCACGGGTAACCATCTGATCCAGGCATTTGGCGGCACGTCCATCCTCATCATGGTCGGCGTCGTGCTCGACACAGTCGATAAGCTCGAAGGCCAGATCAAGATGTATGATTACGATGGATTCTTTAAATAGGCTAGAGGAGGATTGCTCATGAACCTCGTATTGCTCGGAGCTCCGGGTGCCGGCAAGGGCACCGTCGCACAGGAGCTCGTCGCCGAGTTTGGCGTCGCTCACATTTCCACGGGCGACCTGCTGCGTGCTGCCGTCAAGGGCGGCACCGAGCTTGGTATTCAGGCTAAGAAGTACATGGACGCTGGCGAGCTCGTTCCCGACCAGCTCGTGATCGACCTTGTCAAGGAGCGCCTTGCCGCCGATGACGCCCAGCAGGGCTTCATCCTCGACGGCTTCCCGCGCAACACCGCCCAGGCCGTGACCCTCGATTCCGAGCTCTCCGCCATGGGTCGCGAGATCGACTGTGCCCTTCTGGTCGATGTGGCCCCCGAGGTCATCATCGATCGTCTGTCTTCGCGTCGCACCTGCCGCGCCTGCGGTTACACCGGCACCGCTGCCGATGCTACTTGCCCCAAGTGCGCTGGCGAGATGTATCAGCGCGACGACGACAAGCCCGAGACCATCAAGAACCGTCTCGACGTCTACGAGAAGTCCACGAGCCCGCTCGTCGACTACTATCGTGGCCAGGGTCTGCTCAAGTCGGTCAACGGTGATCAGGCTCGCGAGACCGTGTACGGGGATGTCAAAGAGGCTCTCGGTCTATGATCAAGATTAAGTCTGCAACGCAAATCGAGCAGATGAAGAAGGCAGGAGCGCTATCTAAGATGGCGCTCCGCCACGTTGGAGCCATGGTGCGCCCCGGCGTTTCGACTTTTGAGCTCGATCAGCTCGCGGAGCAGATTATCCGCATGCATGGCGGCACCCCGGCCTTTAAGGGTTACGGCGGGTTCCCGGGGACCATTTGCGCATCGATCAACGATGCCGTGGTCCACGGTATTCCCAACCCCGACATGATCCTGCGCGATGGCGATATCATCTCCATCGATACGGGAGCCGTTGTCGACGGTTGGGTCGGCGATAACGCTTGGACGTTTTTCGTCGGCACCCCCACGCCCGAGGCCAAGGCCCTGTGCGAGGTTACGCGCGATTGCCTTAAGGCTGCCATCGAGCAGGCTGTTCCCGGTAACCATATCGGGGATGTTGGTTATGCCGTTCAGTCCCTCGCCGAGTCTCACGGTTACGGCGTGCTTCGTGACTATGTGGGCCATGGCATTGGCCGCGTGATGCACGAGGACCCCAACGTTCCTAACTATGGAAAGAAGGGGAGGGGCGTTCGCCTCCAGGCTGGCATGGTCATTGCCATCGAGCCGATGGTTACGATGGGTTCCAACCATGTGAGCACGGGCTCCGACGGTTGGATTGTTACGACCAACGACCACCTGCCCGCCGCGCACTACGAGAACACCGTCGCCATTACCAATGACGGTCCGGTGATTCTCACCACGGATGCCCAAGGTGCTTGGTGTTCGCTCCAAGGCGGAGAAATGTAAAAGTCGCCGCCCCCTGGTGCCCAACCTCGCCTTTCAATTTCGAAGGCATGACCCCAAGGTCTATGCCTTCTCATTTCAAGGCGATCTTGGGCATCAGGGAACGGCTTTGTTTTACATTTCAAATGTAACAAGTTCCACTTAGTTGTGGAGCCATTACGAAGTTATTACGATGCGTGCATACGTGTTGTAGAATACTCAATCGCTGTCGTTTTCTAGAGAAAGATGATTGCTTGTGAAGAAGGAAGACGCAATTGAGCTCGAGGGTACGGTAAAGGAACCGTTGCCCAACGCCATGTTTAAGGTCGAGCTCGAGAACGGTCATTCGGTTCTGTGCAACATTTCTGGCAAGATCCGAATGAATTACATCCGTATTCTCCCCGGTGACAGGGTTGTCGTGGAGCTTTCCCCGTACGACCTGACCCGCGGCCGCATCACCTATCGCTACAAATAGCGGCACGCATACACGCACTCCATTTCCGACTGCAGGCTTAGCTCAACCTACGGTCGGATTGTGTGTGAAGACCAGCCATAGTTTTAAACGCCTGCGGCTGGGCGAGTAGATAGTAGGGAAGTAGTTTGAGCGCTACCGAAAGGAAGAACGATGAAGGTACGTCCTTCGGTCAAGAAGATGTGCGATAAGTGCAAAATCATTAGGCGCCATGGCAAGGTCCTCGTCATTTGCGAGAACCCCCGTCATAAGCAGCGTCAGGGTTAAGAGAGGAGACTACGTTGGCCCGTATTAATGGTGTCGACCTCCCGCGTGAGAAGCGCGTTGAGATCGGTCTGACCTACATTTACGGCATCGGCCGCACCACTGCGACGAAGATTTGCGTCGAGTGCAACGTTAACGTGGATACGCGCGTTAAGGACCTCACCGAGGATGAGGTTAACGCCATCCGTGATTATATCGACAAGAACCAGATCATGGTTGAGGGCGACCTCCGCCGTGAGCGCAACCAGAACGTCAAGCGCCTTATGGACATCGGCTGCAACCGCGGCCTTCGTCACCGCAAGGGCCTCCCGGTCCGCGGCCAGCGCACCCACACTAACGCTCGTACCCGCAAGGGCCCGAAGCGTCAGATCGGTGCTAAGAAGAAGAAATAAGGAGCGCTAGATAGATGGCTACTGCTAAGAAGAACGTTCGCGCTGCCCGTCTGAAGCGCGCGGACCGTAAGAACATTTCCGTGGGCCAGGCTCACATCCGTTCTACGTTCAACAACACGATCGTTTCGATCACCGATCCCCAGGGCAACGTCATTTCCTGGAAGTCGGCTGGCCAGGTGGGCTTCAAGGGCTCCCGTAAGTCCACGCCGTTCGCTGCCCAGATGGCTGCCGAGGCTGCTGCCAAGCAGGCCATGGAGCACGGCATGAAGAAGGTTTCCGTCTTCGTCAAGGGCCCCGGCTCCGGTCGTGAGACCGCCATCCGCTCCCTCCAGGCTGCTGGCCTCGAGGTCTCGAGCATCCAGGACAAGACCCCCATCCCGCACAACGGCTGCCGCCCCAAGAAGCGTCGCCGCGTGTAACTGAAAGGATCGTATCAATATGGCAATCGACAGGACTCCTGTTCTTAAGCGCTGCCGTCAGCTCGGGATCGATCCCGCTGAGCTCGGTTACAGCAGCAAGAAGGAATCTATCCGTCAGCCCAAGCGCCGTCGCAAGGAATCTGAGTACGGCATGCAGCTGCGCGAGAAGCAGAAGGTCAAGTTCATCTATGGCGTTCTGGAGAAGCAGTTCCACGGCTACTTCAACAAGGCCCGCAAGATGAACGGCGTCACCGGTGAGAACCTCATGATCATCCTTGAGTCTCGCCTCGACAACGTCGTCTTCCGTCTTGGCTTCGCCCGCACCCGCAAAGAGGCTCGTCAGTCCGTCCGTCACGGTCACTTCACCGTGAACGGCAAGCGCGTGGACATCCCGTCCTACCGCGTCAAGGCCGGCGACGTCGTCGCTGTCGGCGAGAAGTTCCGTGACCTCCTCCCCATCAAGGAGGCTCTGATTTCCTCCGAGCGCTTTGAGGTCCCTGGCTGGCTCGAGGTCGATATCGAGAAGCTGTCTGGTAACGTGCTCGCTCTGCCGACGCGTGAGCAGATCAGCGGTGATATCAACGAGCAGCTCATCGTCGAGCTCTACTCTAAGTAGTCCATCCGGGCTGCTGAGGCTGGAGGTAATACATGTCAGAATTCATTAGGCCTCAGGTTCAGGTCGAAGAGATCAACGAGACGTCTGCTCGTGTCTCCGTCGAGCCGCTCGAGCGTGGCTACGGCGATACGCTGGGTAACTCCCTTCGTCGCGTTCTTCTGTCCTCGCTCGAGGGTGCAGCCGTCGAGGCTATTCAGATCGATGGTGCGCAGCACGAGTTCATGACCATCCCTAACATGGTCGAGGATGTCACCGACATCGTCCTGAATGTCAAGGGTCTTGTCTTCAGGGCTCTCGGCACGACCGACGAGGCGACCGCCACCATCTCGGTTGACGGCCCCTGCGAGGTCACCGGTGCGGACTTCTTTATTCCGTCCGAGTTTGAGCTGGTCAACCCCGAGCAGCACATCGCTACGCTCACCGAGGGTGGCCATCTCACTATGAGCATGCGCATCGGCTATGGCCGCGGCTATGTTTCTGGCGAGGCCAACAAGCGCGACAACGATCCCATCGGTGTGATCCACGTCGACTCGCTGTACTCGCCGGTTTCCCGTTGCGCCAAGCTCGTTGAGGCTTGCCGTGTCGGTCAGCACACCGACTACGACCGCCTTGTCCTCGAGATCGAGACCAACGGCTCCATCGCCCCGCGCGACGCCGTGGTCCAGGCTGCCAATATCATCAACCAGCATATGGCCGCCTTTATGAACCTTGCCGAGACCCCCGAGGTCGAGGAGGAGGCTTCGATCTTCGCTCCCGAGGTCACCAACGACAACGCCGAGCTGGACAAGCAGATCGAGGATCTGGACCTTTCCGTCCGTTCCTACAACTGCCTTAAGCGCGCCAGCATTCACTCGGTCCGTCAGCTCGTTGAGTTCTCGGAGAACGATCTGCTCAACATCCGTAACTTCGGTGTTAAGTCGATCGAGGAAGTGAAGGACAAGCTTGAGTCCATGGGCCTGAGCCTGAAGGCTTAATGCTTCGCATATTTGAGGAGAAACTAGACCATGCGTCACAACGTTAAGAAGGGCCTGAAGCTCGGCACCGATGCGAGCCACACCAAGGCCATGAAGAAGAGCCTTGCTAAGGCCCTCTTCGAGAACGACCGCATCAAGACCACCGAGACCCGCGCTAAGGCGCTGCGTTCGGTCGTCGACCCGATCATCACTTGGGCCAAGAAGGGCGACCTGCACTCTCGTCGTCTGGCTATCGCCAAGCTCGGCGATAAGCAGCTCGTTGCCGAGATCTTCGACAAGGCTGCCCAGGGCATGTGGCAGGACCGCAACGGCGGTTACACCCGCATCATGAAGCTCGGCAACCGCAAGGGCGACAACGCTCCCATCGTTATCATGGAGCTCGTCACCGAGCCTTGCACGCCTAAGGCCAAGAAGGCTGCTCCGGCCCCCAAGAAGGCCGCTGCTCCCAAGAAGGTCGAGGCCGTCGAGGAGGCTCCTGCTGAGGAGACCGCTGAGTAGACTTTCCGTCTACATAGGCTATATTCGAGGGGTACGTTCGCGTACCCCTCTTTTTTTGTCGCGATACCGTTACTTGTTTGTTGGGAGCGCCCATGACTGCCCCGTCTGATTTCAATTCGATTTCCGAGCTTGACGCCACGCTCGTATTTCGTGTGGCCTATGATGGCTCGTCGTATAGCGGATTTGCCGAGCAGCCGGGACAGACGACGGTTGCGGGCGAGCTACGTCGAGCCATCGAGACGCTGCTTCGCCGCCTGATCGATTTGACGTGCGCGGGGCGTACCGATGCCGGCGTGCATGCCGTGGCTCAGTACATCAGCGTTCCCGTAACGGACGCTGAGCTCGCGTGTACGCGCCGTAGGTGGCTGCGGGCTATGGATGCCCTGCTGCCCAAAGATATCGCCATAAACGAGGTCTACAGGGCCCGTAAGGGCTTTTCTGCGCGCTTTGACGCGCGCTCTCGCACTTACACCTATCGCATTGCCGATCGTGATGCGCGGCCTGTGCTGTCACGCGGTGCTGTGTGGTGGCATCGCTATCCCCTCGACGTCGATGCGATGGCGGCCGCCTGCCCCGCGCTGCTGGGCGAGCAGGACTTTAAAAGCTTTTGCAAGGTTGCCTCGGCCGTTGGCAAGCCCACGCATCGCTGCGTGATGCGTGCCGAGTTTGGCCATGAGGTTGCGTTTGGCGAGGACATCCTGACGTTTACCATCGAGGGCAATGCGTTTCTGCATTCGATGGTCCGCACGATCGTGGGCACGCTTGTCGAGATTGGCATGCATCGCCGTGAACCCGAGTGGATGCGCGAGGTCATCGATGCTTGCGACCGTACCGCTGCGGGCCCCACGGCTCCTGCCTGCGGCCTTACGTTTATGGGCGTGGATTACGATCCCGCCGAGCTCGTCGTGCTCGACTAGGGGAGGGCTCGACGCGTCGTGCGTCGACACCCGTCATCTGTGGGCTGCGCGTGTGCAACATCTGTTCTTGGCGTGCAATACAACCGGTGTCAAATTGCTTTTATTGTCGGGGTGTACCATGAACCACGGTTTGATTCATTGCTGTCGAGAGGACGGATAACTTGGTTCGACGTGGCTCGCATCCGCGACTTTCGGTGATCCTTGTGGTGGAAGGTTCGCCCAGCTATGCGATGCGTGCGCTCGAGAGTATCCAGAACCAAGACCTCTACGATTTGCAGATTGTCGTTGTTTGCCGCGATGCTGCGCCCGGTGTGCGCCATTCGCTTCAAGTTGCTGCCGACAGGGACATCCATATTGATTTGATTGACGTCGAGGACGCGAAGCGCGGTGCTTGTCTTCGTGCCGGTTTTGCTGCCTCGCGTGGCTCACAAATCATCGCCATGAACGCCGATGAGTGGTTTGCTCCGCAGGCCCTTTTCAAGATGGTCGATATCGCGTGCGATACTGCGGCAGACATTGTGCTCCCCTCGGTGTCGCTCGATCGATACGATGCGCATCGCGAGCGTCATTCGCGCGTCTTGGATGCTGCCTCTATTGCCATAGAAGACGAGTCTTCTATGGTGACTGGGCTGCCCCAGTTGATTTTGGGCGGCCTAGTCGCTCAGACCTCTGGCGTGATGTATAGCCGTCCGCTGTTTGAGGCATGCCTGTCGCGCGGCAAGGCGTACCGTACGGTTGAGTTTATGGCTTATGCGCTCTCGCAGGCACGATTCGTGTCCGGCTGCGGCGACGCTTGTTTCCACGCGGTGGCACCTAAGCTTACAGATGCCTTTGATCCCACCATGTATGCCAGGATATCCGATGACACTCGAGCGCTCGACGAGCTTGCGGACTCACTCTCGGAAGCAGATAGCGGTGGTCGGCTCAAGCTGGCAAGCCAAAAGTTCTACTTTGCCGGACTGGTCGCCTGCATCGAGAATTTGTGTCTGAGCCCGCATGGAGTGTCGTCAATCGAGCGTTCCGCCCGCATGCGTGATATGCTCGAGGCGCCTCGAACCCGTCAGATGGTCGCCGCGCTCAAGGATAACCATCGGGGACTTGGTCTGTTGTTTGGGCCGATCGCCAGCGCCAAGCCTGCGCGTTGCGTGATGTATACGCACCTGGCTGCTTTTTTTAACCGGACGGGCGCCAAAATCGCCTAAGATGGCTATGTTCGAAATAATCTTGCATGGAATTGTTTCGAAATGCGTTCTTATTCACAAATACCCTTAAATAGCGCTAAACTATTCAATCACTGATTGATTGTCTCCGCCATCTATGGAGTGAGGTTTTGTATGGCTAAAAAACGCAATGGGCGCCAGGATGCCATCAGAGATATCGTGCGCAACAAGGACGTACGCACACAGCGCGTTTTGGTAGACGAGCTGCGTGCCATGGGTTTCGATTGCACGCAGGCGACCGTTTCGCGCGACATCGCGGATATGGGACTGCGTAAGCTCCCCGAGGGCATCTATGTCCTTGCCGAGGATCTGCATTTGCAGCGCATGGTTTCCGAGTTGGTTACCGGCGTCCTGCGCACCGATAATCTGGTTATGATTAAGGCACAGCCCGGTACGGCTTCTGGTATTGCCGCAGCTGTCGATGCTGCGGAGCTGCCCGATGTGCTCGGCTCGCTTGCCGGTAACGACACGATCCTGGTCATTGCGCAGACGGCCGAGGACGGCGAGCGCCTTGAGGCGCTCATCAACAAGCTGAGTAACTCTCGTAAGTAGGGGATGCGCGGCGTGCGCGTCGTTACGTATACGCAGTTTCATAAACTTGTAGGGACGCCGGCTAGAGCCGGCGTCTTTTTGTGTCGGTGCCTGGAGACGTACGGTGGCATCGTCCGGGTAAGACGAAAAAGGGGCCCGTGCAGCGTTCGTGCTGTCCGGGCCCCATTGCTGGCTATGGCTGGCTACTGACCTGTTGAAGGATCGGGCGTGGGGGTAGGCGTGTCTGTTATACACATCTCCGAGCCCACGAGACGCTCATGAAT
>UQMO01000034.1 GCA_900542125.1 uncultured Collinsella sp.
AAGGTCAGCGCCCTCTCATTTCACGTCACCTTGGCGCAAATGCGGCTCGCTCGCTTTTGGCGACTGACATCGAATGAGCCACTGTCTTGGGCAGCTAAAAAAGCCCCGTCCCAAATTAGCTGCCCCACTCGCAACTTATCCCGCCGATGGAGTTATTGCCGTTTCGCTCGTCTGATTCGCATCGACGTCGTCGCCTTGCTTGTCTTCGTCCTTTTGCACATCGGCGATGGTGGAGGCCGCCGCAACGATACCGCGCTGGGGCGCGACGCTCGTCTGGGCCTGAGCGCCCTCGACAACTTCTGTACCTACATGCGCGAGCTCGGGCGATTTAAACATTGCGTCCAAGTTGGCGCCACCGCCGGCATATCCGAGCGCAGCGAGCGCGATGACGATCACTGCAACGGCGGCCACGATCGGCACGTAGCGATGCCAGCCGGCGGGATTGAGCCCGCTGCGGCGAGCCGCCCCGCGGCTGATGTAGCCGAGCGTTCCGTCGTGCTTGAGCTTTGAGCCCACCACGCGTTTGCGGCCCCACAGCGAGGACTCTGCCTGCATTGCCAAGCGGGCGCTTGCCGAAGGATAGCCGTATTTAGTGCGCTTGAACGAGCCATCAAACCCCGAGGCGTGTTTGCCCCACGTCACCGATGTTGTGCGTCGGTTGACCGGCGCGGCACTCCGCCTTCTGCGGCTCGGTTTTGAAGTCTCAGCCATATGCCCTCGCACGCCGTAACCAAATCGAAACAATAACGCTTTGGACTGTAGCACACGCGTCGCGTGCGGTCACGGGCGCCTCGCTCAACGGTCATCGTCCTTCAGCAAGCGCCACAGCGTTGTACGGCTTATGCCCAGCACCTCCGCCGCACGGGTTCGGTTGCCGTGGAGATGGTCTACAACCAGATGCGCGATATCTCGCTCGGTATCGGCCAGCGGTCGCAGGATATACAGGTCACTTTCAAGCGTCGGGGCGCCAAAGGTTGCGGTCTTAATCACGTCCTCTTGGGCGAGCACTTCCTCCGCCACAGCGCGGTCCACCGTGCCCGTCCCCACCAATATATACAGTCGTTCCGAGACCTCGCGGAGCTGCAGATAGTTGCGCGGCCAGCGGTAAGCATCGAGCGTCTTCGCCGCCGCGGCAGACAGCGTGGGCGCTGACGTCCCAAATGCGTCAGCGAGATATTCCAAATAGCGCGCAACCTTCTTCGACGCGGCTCCCTGCTCGGCGATTGCCGGCGCCACGCTCACCGCACAGGCGAAGCGCTCGGTCACAAAAGCGGCTTGATCACTTTCGCTGCCGCCCGGCATGTCATTCGCCGTCAGCACCACATGGCAGCGCGTCGCCAACGCGGTGTCGGCCATCGTGGAAACGAGCTCGCGAAGGCGTTGGGGACCAACCGCATTCCAGTCCTCAATGCAAAGGGTCAGCCCCGTTTGGAACAGCGGCGATTCGGCGCTTTTGAGCACATGGCGCCAACCGCGATCGGTGAGTTCATCGAGCGCGACGGAAACAAAGGGCTGACCGGCAAAAGGACCGTCCAGATAGAGGCGCTTGGCGATCTCGACCTGACCCGCTCCCAGCTCGCCCTCGAGCATAAGGGGCACACCGCGCGCGTAACTCTCTGCAACCGGCGCAGCCACCGAGGCCGCCCCCTCAACGATGCCGTACGCGCTCGATTCGTAGCGGGCCTCAACTTCGTCGGCGTTGAGCCACTCGATACCCGCATGCGCCGCGGCACCGCGCACCTCGCGGACCACGACGACCCAAAGGCCCCCGCCCTCTTTGTCGGTGGGGCGAACGGTCAGGCTCAGGCGCGCACCCGCACGTCCCATAACCAGACGCGCGCCGTCTCCTATACGGTCGAGGCGCTCAGCGACAAAAGCCGCCACATCCCGCTCGAGCGCCGCGTCATTCATGGTCGAGATCGCGACGTCCCCACGCGCATCGATTGCCAATGCCGAGGCCCCGGCAGCAGCCAGGGCCTCGGTCAAGATGTTCAGCTTGGCATCGCTATCCATTATTTGCCCCTGTCCGCGGCGACGTGCAACCGCCGACGGTCGTACGACCGAGTGTTTCAAAATTGAACGATATTGCTCACCAAACACTATAGGGCAGAAAGCGCCGTCCTGCGAGTATAGGTGTTGCCCCGCATCGCCATCCTGGCGGGGCGATAAGAGCTCTTCGGGACTTATAAACCTGCGGACAAGCCATACCTGCAAGAGCTCCTATCGCTCCACCGTGAGAATGCGCTCGCCAGCACGCAGCACGCAGCACGCAAATAAGCTACTTCTCTACCAGATTCCCAGCACGTGCTGCATTCCCAAACTCATGCACGCAATGCCAATCCAGCAGCAAAAGCCCAGCGCGATGGGCTTGCCGCCCTTTTTGATCAGCTCGACGATATCGGTATTAAAACCAATAGCCGCCATGGCCATCACGATAAAGAACTTCGACAGCTCCTTGATGGGCGCCGTAAAGGACGCGGGAAGCTGAAGCACCGTGGTGATCACGCTCGCCAGCACAAAGAACAGCACAAACATGGGAAACGCGCGTTTAATCGAGAACGTGCTTTTGGCGTCGCCGCCGGCCTTGCGCGCCAGATGCATCTGCCAGCAAGCAAGCGCCAACGTGATGGGAATAATGGCCAGCGTCCTGGTGAGCTTGACCACCGTGGCGCTCTCGAGCACATTGGCGCCGGGATGCATGCTGTCCCAAGCGCTCGCCGCGGCCGTTACGGACGAGGTGTCGTTGATGGCGGTGCCGGCAAACAGGCCAAAGCCCTCGTTGGTCAGCCCGAGCATGCCGCCGAGCGTCGGAAACACGAGCGCCGCGATAACGTTAAACAGGAAGATGACCGAAATGGCCTGGGCAATCTCGCGATCGTCGGCATCGATGACGGGTGCAGTCGCGGCGATAGCAGAACCGCCGCAAATCGACGAACCCACACCCACAAGCGTCGCGATCTTACCCGGCACATTCATAACGCGGCAGAGCACAAAGGCGATGACAAGCGAGGTCGAGATTGTCGCCACGATAATGGGCAGCGACTGGGCGCCCTTGGACAGGATCTGGGAGAGGTTCATGCCAAAGCCAAGCAGGATAACCGCGTACTGCAAGACTTTTTTGGACGTATAGGTAACGCCGGCGGCGAGCTGTTCGCGACGATTCTTGGGAAAGACGAGCGCCAGGACCATGCCAAAGAGGATGGCAAATACCGGACCGCCGACCACTTCAATCTGTTTGCCGAGCAACGTCGCGGGGATAGCGATGATCAGGCAGAACAAGACGCCTTTCCAGCGCTCGCGTACGATATTTGCCAGTTGCATATGGGATTCCTTCTTTCTATTTCACGTTTGCGACGGCTTATGATACGGCAACATTGAGCGCAGCCTTGCGCAAACACAGACTAAGATGCCGCAATAGTTCTCGGGCGACAGCCGAATTACTCACCGCGGAGAGCTGATTCGCGGCATAATAAACAACTGACATATGAGTTTGATAGAACGGTTGCGAGGCACTATGGAAGAATCGATGCACGTCGGCGAGCAAGAAACAAGCCTACAAGACCAGTCCTACCACACCATTCGACGCAAAATCGTCTACCTTGACTACAAGCCGGGCGAAAAGCTAGGCGTCAAGCAACTTTGCGACGACCTGGATATGGGGCGCACCCCTGTGCGCGAGGCACTGGTGCGTCTGGCGCAAGAGGGCCTGGTGCGCACCGTGCCCCAGAGCGGTACCTACGTCTCACCCATCAATCTCACCCTTGCCGAGAGTGCCTGTTACATCCGCGAGCATCTGGAAAAGCAGGTGATTGTGGAGTGCTGTGCGCGCGCCACGTCGGCCGGCATCGAGCAGCTCGACCGCGCCATCGCGCTGCAGGAAAAGGCCATGGCCGAAGAGGATCGCATCGGCTTCTTTTTGAGCGACAACCTCATGCATCACATGATTTTTAGCATCGCATGCCGCAGCACCGTGTGGTCGTGGCTCGAGGAGACCAATGCCGACCTGGAGCGCTTCCGCTGGCTGCGCGCCGCCACGCAGGTTCTCGACAATCAGGACATCGTGAACGAGCACAAGCAGATTCGCCGCGCTATCGCCGGTCGCGACCCCATCGAAGCGAGCTTTTTGGTCAGCAAGCACCTTCACATGATGTTCCGCAACCAAACTGAGGTTCTGGACCAGTTCCCCGAGTACTTCGAGACCAGCAAGCTCCGCTAACCTGCCAAAACCACCACAAAGGGGACAGGCACCTTTGTGGTGGTTTCTCCGTACAAAAAGGCCCGGCTCCGTCTGATGACGCGGAGCCGGGCCTTGGTCGTTAGAACGGCGGAACCAACTACTCTACCGTGACGCTCTTGGCTAGGTTACGAGGCTGATCGACGTCGCAGCCGCGCAGGATGGCGACCTCGCGGGCGAGCAGCTGCAGCGGAACGCTCGCCGTGATGGGGCTGAACACGTCGCGGACGGCCGGCACGCGGATGATGCAGTCGGCGATCTTGTTGATCTCCTCGTCGCCCTCGGTGGCAACGACGATGACCTTGGCACCGCGCGCCTTGCACTCCATAAGGTTCGACACGGTCTTGTCGTAGGTGGCGCTCTTGGTTGCCACGGCGATGACGGGGAAGCCCGGGTCGATTAGGGCGATGGGGCCGTGCTTCATCTCGCCGGCGGCATATGCCTCGGCGTGCAGGTAGCTGACCTCCTTGAGCTTGAGCGCGCCCTCGTAGGAAATGGCGGCGCCCATGCCACGACCCACGAACAGCGCCGACTGCGCGTCCTTGCACAGCAGGGCGGCCTCGTGCACGGCCTCGGTCTGCGTGTCCAGAATCCACTGAATCTGCTCGGCCGTATCGGAAAGCTCGCGGAACAGCATGCGCGTCTGCTTGGTGGTCAGGCGATACTTGACCTGCGCCAGCAGCAAAGCCAGCAGTGTGAGGCTCACGACCTGGCCGATGAAGCTCTTGGTCGAGGCGACCGCGATCTCCTTGTTGGCCTTGGTGTAGATGACGCCGTCGCTCTCACGCGCGACGGGGCTGCCCACCACGTTGGTGATGCCGAAGACCTTGGCGCCCTTGATGCGCGCATCGCGGATGGCGGCGAGAGTGTCGGCCGTCTCGCCCGACTGGGACACGGCCACGACGAGCGTCGTCGGCGTGATGATGGGGTTGCGATAGCGGAACTCGCTGGCCGCCTCCACCTCGGTGGGGATGCGAGCCCAGCCCTCAATGAGATTCTTGGCAATGAGGCCAGCGTGATAGCTGGTGCCGCAAGCGATCACGTAGACGCGGTCGATGTCGTTGAGTTCCTCGAGCGAAAGGCCCAGCTCGTCGATGTCGAGCTCGCCGGCCGGTGTCATACGACCAACCAGCGTGTCGCGCACGACGCGCGGCTGCTCGTGAATCTCCTTGAGCATAAAGTCGGGATAACCGCCCTTTTCTGCCATATCCAGGTCCCAGTCGATGTGGGTGACCTTGGGCTCGATAACGTTGCCGGCCTCGTCGGTGTACTCGACGCCTGCGGGCGCGAGCTTGGCAAACTGACCGTCCTCGAGCACCACGACATCGCGGGTGGCGTCGATGAGCGCGATGACATCGGAGGCGACATAGGCGCCGGTCTCGCCCACGCCGACCACGATCGGGGAATCCTTGCGGGCCACGGCGATCACGCCGGGCTCGTCAGCGCACACGGCGGCCAGGCCATAGGCACCGACCACGTGGGTGCAAGCCTCGCGCACGGAGGCCATCAGGTCGTGCGTCTCGGCATAAGCCTCTTCGATCAGATGCGCGAAGACCTCGGTATCGGTCTCGCTCTTAAAGTGGTGGCCGCGGCCCTCCAGCTCTTCGCGCAGCTCGGCGAAGTTCTCGATGATGCCGTTGTGGACGATGGCGATACGACCGTCACAGCTGGTGTGGGGGTGAGCGTTAACGACGGAGGGCTTGCCGTGGGTGGCCCAACGGGTGTGGCCGATACCGCAGGTAGCGTCGCTGTCAATGTTGGAAAGCTCGCTCTCCAAGCCCGCGACCTTGCCCACGCGGCGGATGACATCGAGGTGCGCCGCGGCGCCCTCGCCCACCTCGAGCGCGACGCCCGAGGAGTCATAGCCGCGATACTCCATACGCTTGAGGCCCGTGACCAGGATGTTCTTTGCAATATCAGAGCCGGTGTAGCCGACAATTCCGCACATAGGATAAATCCCTTCGTCCGCTTGACTGCAAAACGTCCACGCACAGGGGGCGCTGAGACGCATAACGTTCGAGTATTGTACTCACGCAAACGCAAGCTGATATACCAGAAGTGGTATCTCAACTTGAATACCACTCGATACACACACCCCACCCCGAAGGGGGCAGGCACCTTCGTGGTGGTTTGGTCTGACAGCATCGTTTGCCCAGATAAAACCTGCCAAAATAAACCTGTCCCTAATAGGCGGGTTTTGACACCTCAGGGGCGGGCGATGCTACAATCTGGCTTGTACTTGAAACGCATCAAAGGGGCCGCTATGGCAAAGGTAAAAATCAGCGACGTCGCGCGCGAGGCCGGGGTTTCGTTGGGCACGGTTTCCAACGCGCTCAACCACCCCGAAAAGCTGCGTCCCGAGACCCTCAAGCTCATTAACGAAACCATCAATCGACTGGGCTACCTGCCCAACCAAAGCGCTCGTCAGCTCGCGGGCGGCGCCACCAAGTCCTTTGGCCTGGTGCTCCCCCGTCTCGACCACGGACTTTCACTCCAAATCGCCAGCGGCGCCCACAACGAGGCCCGCAAGCACGGCTACGACCTGCTCATCGCCAACGCCGATAACGACGATATTCTCGAGGACCATTACCTGCGCTACTTTATGGGCACGCAGATGTCCGGCGTCATGGTTCAGCCCATGGCGTCCCCCGACTGGCATCCGGCCATGACTAAAATGCCCGTGCCGATCGTCCATCTGGACATCCACTGTTCCGAGCCCGGCTACTACGTAGCGGCCGACAACGAGGCCCAGGGTCGCATCATTGCCGAGCTCGCCATCGCCCGCGGCGCACACCATATTGTCGTCGTCGGCCGAGCAGCATTTATGCAGCTCACCCTACGCGTGCTTGGCATTCACAAGGCCCTCGCCCTGCACCCCGATATCAAGATCGAAGTCATCGACGCTGGCGAATGGAATACCGCTGCCGACGGCTACGGCATCGGTGCCCAAATCGCCGAGCGCCCCGCGAACGAACGCCCCGATTTTGTCGTCGGCCTGACCGATGTGTTGGCCTCGGGCGTCGTTTCGGCACTGGTCGACAAGGGCATCTCTGTCCCCGGGCAAGTACGCGTGGCCGGATGCGACGGCAACCCGCTCGCTTGGAGCGGATCGGTCCCGCTCACTACGGTAGCGCCCCCGGGCTACGAGATTGGCCGCAAGGGTGTCCAACTGCTGATGGAGCAAATCGAGAACAAGGCCCCGGCAAAGATCAAGCATATCCGTGTCGGCTCCGCAGCGCGTACCGTCACCGCAGTCGCCGCCGAGGATATCAACCGCCAAGAACTGGTACGTCCGTTCCTACTGGAGCGCGCCAGCACCCAGGCAAGCACCCAGACCGACGCCACGGCCATCAATCTCGGCGCGTATCTATAGCACGCCCGCAAGTATGCTAAGTCACCGCTTAAGCAAAAGGGGCCCGACCATTGCCGGGCCCCTTTTGTTTAAGCGCAAACGTGGGCGATTGCTCATTTCAACGCCGCAATTTTCTAGCGCACAGCCTTGATTGCCGCCGCCAGGTCGAACAACGTATCGAGCACGGCCTCGCAGCCATCCACCACGTCCTGCGGCAGCGGCACGATATCGGGGACGGCAAAGACATGGCAGCCGGCCGTAATGCCCGAGACGCAACCGTTGCGCGAATCCTCGACCACGGCACATTCCTCGGGAGCAAAGCCCGCGCGCTCGCAGGCGAGCAGATACATCTCGGGGTCGGGCTTGCCGTGCACGACGTCCTCGCCACAGGTCACCGTTTCAAACTTGTCAAAGAGGCCGAATGCTTTAAGGTTGCGCTCGGCCGTAACATGGCGCGATGACGTTGCAAGGCCTACGTGATAGCCCGCAGCCAACAGCTCGTCTATGCACTCGGCAGCGCCGGCCTTAAGCTCCAGATCGGTCTTGACCATCTCGTCGCGAATCTCCTTGTGGCGGACATAGATCGCCTTGGCGGTCTCGTGGCTGCCGTAATGCTTATCGAGGATGTCCATGACATCGGGTAGCGTGCGACCGATAAACTGATGGATCAGCGCATCATCAATCGCGAGCCCCAGCTCAGCGGCGCCTGCCTTCCAGGCCCTAGTCCCCAAACGCTCGGTATCGACCAGCGTTCCATCCATGTCAAAAATAACAGCCTTGATCATATCGGTCCCCCTCGCCGGATTGCATTACTGCCACTCTACCGCACTTTACAAGCTTGTATATAACGTATATAGCATATTGCACTTTCGTTACATAGCTGGAAGTCTTATGACAAACAGCTCGGTGGGATTATAGTTTCATCCGAGCTTTAATAACTGTAAGGATCTTTCATGCTTTCAGACACCGCCGCACCCGCAGAGGAGCTTCAGGACAAACTCGCAGCACTCGAGCAGCTGCTTTTGGCATACGGACGCGTCGCCATCGGCTTTTCCGGTGGTGTCGACAGCAGCTTTTTGGCCGCGGTCTGCGCCCGCATCATGCCTACCAATACCCTCCTCGTCCATCTCACCACGCCGCTCATCGGCACGCCCGAACAGACTTCGTTTGAGCAGTCCGTTGATGGACAGGCCAATGAGGGGCCGCATTTTAAGCTCCCCGTGCTCAATCTTTCGGTCGATCAGTTGCAGCTCCCCCAAGTAGCCTGCAACAATGCCAATCGCTGCTACCACTGCAAGCACGCCGGCTTTACCGCCATCGTCAACCACGCCAAATCGCTCGGCTTTCCCACCGTCATCGATGGCAGCAATGCAAGCGATCGCGGTGACTACCGCCCTGGCATGCGCGCGGCAGAAGAGCTCGGCGTACGCTCCCCTCTCATGGAGGTCGGCTTTACCAAGGACGAAGAGCGCGAGCTGCTGCGCGCATGGGGCTATCCTGTTTGGAACCTGCCGGCGGGAGCATGTCTTGCCACGCGCGTCCCCACGGGCGAGGAGCTTACGCGCGAGAAGGTCGATTTAATCCGCGCCTGCGAGGATTACCTGCACGATCTTGACTTGGCTCAGGTCCGCGCACGCCTGGTCGGCGGCTGCATGCATATCGAGGCCGCACCCGCAGATGTCGCCAAGATTGCCGCCCTCGGCGGTGCCGCCGTCGACGACAAGGGCAAGACCCCGCTGCCCGCCGTTATCGAGTCCGCGCTGCGCGAGCTGGGCTGCGACCATATCTCCCCCGAGGTCACCCCCTACATCCACGGCAACATGAACCTTTAGATTACGCCGTTTTACAAACGGCGTAACTGCTCGGCGCTGCGCGGGCTCCGGACACGGCAATCTGACGTTCAACTTCACGGGCGCGACCAAAAGGTCAGCGCCCACTTGTTTCACGTCACCTTACCGCACCCGGAGCCCGCTCGCTCGCATATGCTCAACCTGCACTGCGTTAACTGACCTGCCAAAAAGGGGCAGGTTTGTTTTGGCAGGTATTATCTGGGGAAATATCGCGAGGCAGTCGCCCCTCTAGCACCCATCCAACTTCGAGAGGCACTAGAGGGGCGACTCGGCTGCATCTACTTCTTCCGATAGCGGCGGTTGCGGCTCGTCGACGTACCCATTACTTCGATGAGTCCTTTATCCGCCATTTTTGGCAGATGGTAGCGGACAGACGAGATTTGGCATTCCGTCTCTCTAAAACAATAGATTTATCTCTCTAAAGTTTCGTATATCTCTCTAACTTTAGAGAGATAAGCACCTTGTTTTAGAGAGACATTTAGAGAGATGTATCGAATTCACTGCTAGATTACCTAAGACTATCTCTCTAGCCTACTTTCTTTTTAGAGAGACATTTAGAGAGACGAGCGTAATCTCTCTAACCATGGGTCCTGCCCTCAAAACGCATAAGCCCCAACCGCAACTTCGTTTGACGGGCATTGACCCGCAGGCCTGCCAAAAGGGGACAGGTTTATTTTGGCAGGTTTTATCTGGGGAAACGCGAACAGGGCCGCGACACCCATATGGCGTCGTGGCCCTTTTCCTTGGAGAAGGATCGATTGATTGAACGGGATGACCGTTCTAGTCTTCGAGTCCGCTATTGATGAGCTCCGCAATTTCAACGGGATCGGTGCTCGCGCGCACCTTGTCACGGAAACCGGCGTCCATCAGCATCACGGCAGCCTTGGAGAGCAGACGCAGGTGCGTGGTTCCAGCCTCGCCGGCGGGCACGTACAGCGCGAGCGCAACATCGACGGGTACGCCATCAAAGCTCGGCCATTCAACGGGCTCGGCCAGTTTGAGCACGGCCACACCCGGCGTATGAATCGCATCGCTCTTGGCATGCGGAACGGCAAACCCGGCGACGAGGCCAGTCTCGGCCTCGTTTTCGCGAGCAATGAACGCGGCTTCAACAGCGGACGCGTCATCGGCAAAGCCAAGCTCAACAGCCTGCTCGGACAAATAATGCAGCGCGTCCTCGCGTGAGGCCGATGCATGTCCAATCGTCACCTGGTTGGCAGATACAAATCCCATGTAGAACCCTCCTTACAACACGGACCTGACCGCGGCTTCGATGCCGTCGGCGTCCAAACCGTACTTATGCAGCAAATCAACCGCAGGGCCGGACTCACCGTACACATCGCGCACGCCGACGCGACGCATCGGCACTGGATGCTGCTCCGCGAGCACTGAGGCAACGGCCTCGCCAAGCCCGCCGATAATCGAATGCTCCTCGGCGGTGACCACGCGACCGGTCTTCTTTGCGCTGGCGACCACCAGGCGCTCGTCGAGCGGTTTAATGGTATGCATATTGATGACCTCGGCGTCGATGCCATCGACAGCGAGCGCCTCGGCAGCCTCAAGCGCCTCGGCGACCATAAGACCACAAGCGATGATGGTCACATCGGACCCCTCGCGCACGACCACACCGCGACCAATCTTGAACTCATAGTCCTCGTGATCGTTGATGACCGGTGTTGCCAGGCGGCCGAAGCGCATGTAAACCGGCCCCTCAAACTCATAGGCGGCGCGCACACAGGCGCGAGCCTCGACATCGTCGGCGGAGACGACCACCGTCATACCCGGAATCGTGCGCATGAGCGCGATATCCTCGCAGCACTGGTGCGTGGCGCCGTCCTCGCCCACCGAAATGCCGGCATGCGTGGCGCCAATCTTGACGTTGAGGTGCGGGTAGCCAATGGAATTGCGGACTTGTTCGTACGCGCGGCCGGCGGCGAACATGGCAAAGGTGCTCGCAAAGGCGACGTGGCCCGTGGTCGCGATGCCGGCGGCAAGACCCATCAGGTTGCTCTCGGCGATGCCGGCGTCGTAGAAGCGCCCAGGGTGCGCGGCCTTAAACTTACCGGTCTGCGTGGCAGCGGCCAGGTCGGCATCGAGAACCACAAAGTCATCGCGCTCATTGCCCAGCTCGACGAGCGCCTCGCCATAGCTAACGCGCGTGGCGACTTTTTTGACGTCTGCCATTAGAGCTCCTCCCCTGCTGCTGCGAGCTCGGCCATGGCCTGCTCAAACTGTTCATCGTTGGGCGCCTTGCCATGCCAGCCAACCTGGTTCTCCATAAAGGAGACGCCTTTGCCCTTCACCGTCTCGGCGATGATGGCGACGGGCGCGCCGGTCACCTCGCGAGCCTCGGCGAAAGCCGCCTCAATCTGCGCCATGTCGTTGCCATCGGCTAGCTCGATCACATGCCACTTAAAGGCGCGGAACTTGTCAGCGAGCGGCATGGCCGAGTTGACTTCATCGATCGTGCCGTCAATCTGCAAGCCGTTGTGGTCGACGACGGCAACAAGATTGTCGAGCGCATGGTTGCCGGCAAACATGGCCGCCTCCCACACCTGGCCTTCCTCGCACTCACCGTCGCCCAGCAACGTGTAGACACGGTAGCCGTCGCCCCAGTGCTTAGCGGCAAGCGCCATTCCAACTGCAGCAGAGATGCCCTGACCGAGCGATCCGGTGGACATATCGATGCCCGGGGTGTCGTTCATGTTGGGATGGCCCTGCAGTCGGCTGCCGATATGACGGAGCGTCTCGAGCTCTTCGACGGGAAAATAGCCGCGATTTGCCAACACCGAATACAGGCCCGGCGCCGCGTGACCCTTGGAGAGCACAAAGCGATCGCGATCGGCCTTGTGAGGGTCGGCAGGATCGATATTCATTTCCTCAAAGTACAGATACGTCATGATGTCGGCAGCACCGAGCGATCCACCCGGGTGTCCCGACTTGGCCGCGTGAACCGCAGTCACGACACCCTTCCTGACCTCATTGGCGACCTTCGCCAGCTCCTGGTTGGTCATACGAATTCCTCTCTTGAGAACAACCCCGGCACCGGATGACGCGATGCCGGGGCAATCCGCTCGTTAAGCCTGAGCGACGACCTTCTGCCAGTCAGCCTCGAACGAGGCAAGGCCCTGGTCGGTCAGCGGGTGATGCAGGCACTTCTTGAGAGCGGCCATGGGCACGGTCGCGATGTCGGCGCCAAGAAGAGCCGCCTGGGTCACGTGGTTGGGCGTGCGGACCGAAGCGGTGATAATCTCGACGGTGTCGTCGACGTTCTTGCCGGTCCAGTCATAGTTCTTGATGCAGGTCACAACATTGTCGAGCTGCGAGATGCCGTCCTCGGCGATGTCGTCAAAGCGTCCGACAAACGGGCTGATGTAGCGGGCACCGGCGGTGGCGGCCATAAGGGCCTGCGTCGGCGAGAAGACGAGCGTCATGTTGACACGCACGCCCGCATCGGCCAGCGCGCGGCAGGCGGCGAGGCCGGCCTCGCAGACGGGGAGCTTGACCACAATGTTGGGGGCAAGGGCGGCAAGGCGCTTGCCCTCCTCGATCATGCCCTCGGCCGTGGTGGCGGTAGACTCGGCAGACACGGGCAGACCCTCGCAGAGCTCGGCAATCTTGAGCATATGGGGCTCAAAGTCGGCGAGCTTACCGCCGGTCTTGGCGTACAGGGACGGATTGGTGGTAACACCGGCCAGGCAGCCCCAGCTCTTGGCCTCAGCAATCTCGTCAAGGTTGGCGGTATCGATAAAGAACTTCATGGTGCAAACTCCTTCTAAGGAATCCAAAACTCAAAAAATAGGACAAAGGGGATGTCCCTTTGTCCTATGTGCCGGGCCTGCGGCTGGGACATGCCCCAGGCCCGGCGTCGTGTAGGAAAAACTACCTAGTTCTCGAGAGCCTTCTCGATGCGGCTCGTGACGCCCTTGAGGTTAAGGCCGACGACGTACTGCTTGATCGGGCGCTTGATGTGCTCGATCACAAAGCGCTTGCCGTCGATGTCCTGGGCAGCGAGGTTGCGGTAGAGCTTCTCGACTTGCTCCTTGACCTCGGGATCGTTGAACGCGTAGTGGCCGGAGACATCCAGAATCTTCAGGCTGAGCTCGTCGTCGGCCAGAATGTCGTCAACCTGCAGGTTGACATCGTCGCCGGTCATCCACTTACGCCAGCGCTCGGTCTTGATAGCCTTGACCAGCAGCGTGTGATACAGGTCGGAGGGATCGCCGCACAGGCCGTTGTCGACCAGAATCTGCTCGGTAGCGCAGAGCTTGAGGTAAGCGCGGGTCTCCTCGGTGCCGTACTGAGGGGCGACATTGGAAGCGGTCACGTGTGCCGGGATGTGCTCGAGCAGCGTCGCGTCGTCCAGGTAGTCGGCGTTGTGCTCCTTCAGGCCCACGTCGTAGCGCTTGGCCATGTCGGCGAGCTCGCGGGCGTTCTTGAAGTTGTAATGGCCGACCTGCTCGGTCCAACGGGTGAGCGTACCGGTCTGACCGACGATAAAGGTGGGCATGGGGCAGCCGCGCTTCTCGAGCTCGGGCTGCAGCTGAGAAATGAACTCCTCGTACTTGTCGGTGGAGGTCAGGCCGCCATTGGTCTCCTCGGTACCGACCTCATAGGCAACCTCGGGCAGGTTATGCTCGCGACGGTACTGCTCAAGATAGTCGATAAGATCGATCGTGCGGCGAAGCACCACGTCGAGCGGAATAACCTTGCCGATCTGATAGGGGTCCTTGGTGGGGTCGACCATCAGCAGGTCAAAGCCTGCCTCCATATCGGCGACGAAGGACTTGCGGGCGAGCTCCATGGCCTCGTCCTCGGGCAGGTGGGCGTTACGCTCCTCGTCGCGCTGCCACGGACCGCCGTGATCGCGGCACAGGTAGTACGGACCGGTGTAACCCACCTCGTCGGCAACCTTCTTGATGTCGGCGGCAAAGCGCGTCTGGTCCCAACCGTTGACGTAGCCGGCGCCCATCTCGTCCATATCGACCTGGTTGCGGCTAGCGATAAACATGGGCGGGAAATCCTCGTCCTTGGCAAGCTCGAACACGGCCTGAATCAGGTTGGGGCTCATGGGGCCAATGCCGACCATGGTTGCGTGATCGCCGCTGTCCTGCAGCTTGAGCATACCCTGAACGGCCTGGCGGATGGTGAGGTTGGACATTTTGTTCTCCTTCTCCAGAGGATTTTTGACAAAAGTTCCCTGGGACCCAGATGCGGGCCCTATCAGTACGGATGGATTTTGTTGTGTAGGGGCGGTTGTGCGGAGTCAAATCCATCCCTCCGCACAACCGGAGTCCTTAAAGGTTTACTTGGCCTGCTTATCGAGCGTGGGCTTCATGGCAATCAGGATTGCAGCGGCGACCACGGAGCCGATCACGATGTCCAGGCAGAACAGCGCGACGTTGTTGGTGGCCAGGGCGACGATAAAGCCACCGTGCGGGACGTAGCAGTCGATGCCCTGGAAGGCGGCGAGGGCAGCACCCACGGCAGAGCCGATGCAGATGCCGGGCAGGGTGTGGCCAAGGTCCTTGACCGCGAAGGGGATAGCGCCCTCGGTAATGCCGATGCAGCCCATGAACAGTGCGGAGATACCCATCTGGCGATCGGCGTCATCGAACTTGTTCTTGGCGATGAGCGCAGCGAGGCCACAGGCGATCGGGGGAATGGCGACGGCGACGCGGAACATGCCGTTGGGGCCATAGATGCCGGAGGCCATGATGGCCATGGTAAAGGTCGAAGCGGTCTTGTTGATGGGGCCACCCATATCGAAGGCGGTCATAACACCAATAACCAGACCCAGGACAACCGCGGAGCCGCCCTGCAGGCTACCGAGCACGCTGGTGAGCCAATCCATCACGAAGCCAAGCGGCGTGGCCAGGATGTAGATGTAGGCCATGCCCAGGACGAGCGAGGTCAGAATCGGGATGATCAGGATCGGCATGATGGTCTGGATGGTGTTGTTGACCTTCCAGGTCTTCATCCAGCGGACAAAGTAACCGCAGATGACAGCCATGATCATGGCACCCAAGAAGCCGGTCGAAACGCTGTTGCCACTCGGGGTGACGACGGCGTTGTTAACCAAGTAGCCCAGGACGAAGCCAGGGGCAAGTGCGGGCTTGCCGGCCATCGAGTAGGCGATGTATGCCGCAAGCACCGGAATCATCATAGAGATGCCGGCCATGCCGATGGTGTTAAGGCTCACCATCAACGGGTTGGTGACCTCCATACCACTAGCACCGGCAGTACCGGATGCCAACGAGAAGGCGAGGAACACGCCACCGATGACGACAATGGGGATAAAATAGGAAACGCCGGTATTGAATGCATTGAGCAGCGTCTTACCCGGATCGGCAAAGATAGACTGCTTGGACGCCGGTGTCGGGGCCTGCGGGGCAGCGGAGACGGCCTTCTTCTCTGCCTTGGCCTCGGCCTTGGGCGCGTCAACGGCGCCACCCGTCGCCTTGATGATCTCAACGGCCTGGTCGATGATCTTTACCGGATCGGCGATTACATCGGAAGTACCGACCTTGAGGAACTTGCCCTCGGCCATCTTCTGCTCAAAACGATCCTCGTTCTCAACACCCACGTCGACGGACTCCAGGACCAGGTCGGCGGAGTCCACGTCTTCCTGCGTGAGCTCATTCTCGATACCCAGGCCACCCTGAGCCTCGACCTTGCACTCGATGCCACGGGCGGCGCATTCATCCTGAATCGCCTTCTGGGCCATATACGTGTGGGCGATACCCACGGTACAGGCGGCAACGCCTACGATCTTCATTGCTTCCCTCTTTTCATAGAGTTGCGTGCGCAAGACACCGTTTGCGGAGGCCTCCGGAGCATCCCCTGCCGTTTGGACTTGCTGTCTTTTCGACAAGACCAATATAGGTGCTCGTTTTTCTTAATGCCAGCTTATTTCGGTAAACGCGCAGGTCAGAGCGTTGGTTATGCGATTTAGTTATGCGTTTAACCAAAAATGAATCCTGCGATTTTACCCTCGATTTCAAAAGTCAAGAAGTATTTGATTTTCTCGGTAGACGGCAGATGCGCATGCCGGTCGCAAATTTCGACCCCACACGTATACCGCATTTGTTGCATACTCATATGAAAGGAAAAGGTCGCTCACCGAAGCGTATCCCTCACCAAGACTCAAAGTCATCATGTTGGAAAATGCTCATCTGTCGGAAGGAGTCGCTGTGGCAAAACAGCGCGTTACGATCGCAGACGTCGCTCGAGAGGCGGGAACCTCGACGGCAAGCGTCTCGTATTACCTCAACGACAAACGAGAAAAACTTAGCGAAAAGACGCAGAACAAAATCGCGCGCGTCATTAAGGAACTCGGATACGTTCCCAATGCCCAGGCGCAAACGCTCACCGGCAAACAAACCCACGTCATCGCCATCATCATTTTGGATAACACCAACAAATGGGCGGGGCTCGTTCTCAATGGCATGGAGCAGGTCATGCTCCCCGCGGGCTACCAGACGGTCGTTTGCACGAGCAACTTTAACCCCGAGACCGAGCTCATGTATGTCGACAAAATGCTCTCGCTGGGCGTCGATGGTTTTATCATCCAGCCCACGGCAAATTTCAAGGCCGTTCACGACCGCATCAAGCGCGCCGGCAAGCCCGTCGTCTTTTTTGACGCGGCCATCTACAGCCCGGGCACGAGCTGGATCAAGACCAACCTCTACGACGGCGTGTACAATGCCACGCAAGCGCTTCTCGATGCCGGCTACGAGGACTTTTTCTCCATTGCCGCCAATATGACCGAAATGCGCACCCGCATGGAACGTTTTCAGGGATATGCCGAGGCATTGGCCGCAAATGGGCAGCTCTACAAAGCCATCCCCATCGATCACAACAAGCCGTCAATCAACGAGCTCACCGAATACTTTAAATACAAGTTCAACCCCGCCAAGCGCACGCTCATCTTCGTACAAAACCAATGGGCACTTCCGCGCGTCTATAAGGCGCTTCAGTCCATGGTCCATCTGCTCCCACAGCAAATCGGCCTTTTGGGACTCAACTGCGAAGACTGGACCAACCTCACCACGCCAACCGTCTCCACCATCATCGAGCCCGTCGACCAGGAAGGTCGCGAAGCAGCCGAGATGCTGCTCGCCCTACTTGACGGTAGCAGCGAACCCGGCGAGCAGCGCATTCTCGAGTGCAAGCTCAACTGGCTCGACTCCACCTCGATCTAGACCGCGGGGCAAATGAATCAGTAGCGTCTATCCCAAATCTTGAGTATTTGTTCGATAGAACGGCCCCTGCCGGCACCTGCTAGACTGGTAGATTCCCAACCATCTAGCCAGGAGCCGCAATGTCGCGCAAGTCCGCCTACAAGCAAGCACTTTCCATCGGCACCGCCGTGGTGCTGGGGTTTGCGTTGTTTACGGGATCGCTCGACGGAGCTCCCAAGCTGCTGTCGCCGCAAAGTGATGAGCAGGCGGCAGCCCTGGCCGAGAAGCAAGACGAGAGTCCCAGCCGCACCGACGACGAGGCAGACCTGGTTGCCCGGCTCGAATCGGGAACAGCGAGCTCCTCGGACTCTCAAAATAGCCAAGACTCTGGCGATGGCTCCGATTCTGCCGCATCCGACACCGGTGACGACGCTTCCGCGGACAGCGCCGCCACCCCAATCGACGAGGTCGAAAACCCCGATCTCGACCGCGCTCGCGGCGTATACCTCAGCAGCATTCCCGACTACGCGGGCAATCCCTACGTTGCCCTTCGCGCCGACAGCACGCACCCGTTGGGCACACCGTCATTCACACTCGATGAATACGAACGCGCTGCAGAAGAGGGCTGCTTTAAGAAATTTTCCAAGCTCGACAGCCTGGGCCGCACCCGCAAAGCGCTCGCCTGTGTGGGCCCCGAATCACTCGGTCAAGGCGAGCGCGGCGATATCTCGCGTATCCATCCCGCTGGATGGCGCCAGCAGCGCTACGACTTTATTCCGGGCCAGAGCCTCTACAACCGCTGCCACCTCATCGCCTGGTCGCTCTGCGGCGAAAACGCCAACCGCAAGAATCTCCTCACCGGCACGCGCTATCTCAACGAGACGGGCATGCTGCCGTTTGAAGAGCAGATTCTTAACTACATCCGCGACACGGGCAACCATGTGCTCTACCGCGTCACGCCCATGTATAACGAAGAGGAGCTTGTCTGCCGTGGCGTGCGCCTTGAGGCGCAATCGGTCGAGGACCACGGCAAGACCCTCTGCTTCCACGTATATTGCTACAACCTGCAGCCGCACGTACAGATCGACTACGCCACCGGCCGCAACCAGGCCTCGGGGGACTAGCCCCGAGCCACGACAAGAACCGATTTGCAACCCCACCGGGGATCAAAAAGGGCCACCCCGGATTGCCCAGAGCGGCCCTTGCATCAGAATGTATGTTGCAGGCAGCGCCACACGCTACTTGGCACGGCCCTCCTCATAGCGCTCGACCAGCTTGGCCTGAACGTCATAAGGCACCTGCTCGTAGCCGGCGGGCTTCATGGTAAAGTCACCCGTGCCGCGCGTGATAGAGCGCAGGCGCGTCGAATAATCCGTCAGCTCTGCCAGCGGCGCCTGGGCAATGACCACGGTGTCGCCGCGCTCATCGGTCTCCATGCCCGTCACGCGACCGCGCGATGCCGAGATGTCGCCCATCACAGCGCCGGCGTAGCTTTCGGGAATAGTCACCGTGATTTCCTCGATGGGCTCCAGCACCACCGGGTCGGCATCGGCGCACGCCTTGCGCAGGCCGATGCGAGCCGCCGCGCGGAACGCCATCTCGTTGGAGTCGACGCTGTGATACGAGCCGTCGTACACAGCCACGCGAATGCCCGTGAGCGGATAGCCGGCAATAATACCGTCCTTCATGGTCTCCTGGACACCCTTGTCCACGGCGGGGATCAGCGAGCGCGGAATACGGCCACCTACGACCTCGTCCACAAACTCATAGCCATCGCTCGTGCCGTCGGGCCCAATGAGCGGCTCAACGCGCAGCCAGCAGTCGCCATACTGACCGGCGCCACCGGTCTGCTTCTTGTGGCGGCCCTGAGCGCTCGCCGTGCGGCGGATGGTCTCGCGATACGGGATGCGGATCGGCACGCTCTTGGCAACGACCTTGGTGCGGTCCTCCAGACGGTTGAGCAGCACCGAAACCTGCGCCTCACCAACGGCGGAGATAATGGTCTGGCCGGTCTCCTCGTCGCGGTCGATGCTCATGGTCGGATCGGCCTTGCAGGCCTTCTCGATAAACGTGTAGAGCTTCTCTTCGTCGCCGCGATTCTCGGCCTCGATGGCAATGCGGTACTGCGAGTTGGGGAACTTAAACGCCGCAGCCTCGACCTTGCCGGTAATCGAGAGCGTATCGCCCGTCTCGGCCGCCAGCTTGGGTGCCACGATAATGTCGCCGGCATAGGCGTGACCGACCTCGGTCATGTCGCGGCCGCACATCACATACAGGTGAGCCAGACGGTCGCCCTTGCGGGTACGCGCGTTGATCAGCTCAAGACCCGGCTCAAGCGTACCCGTCAGCACCTTGATAAAGCTGATGCGACCCTGCTGCGGATCGGCCAAGGTCTTAAACACAAACGCCACCGGACGGTCATCGTCACTCGAGATCTTAAGCGAATCGCCGTCGATAAGCGGCATCTCACCGTAGTCGGTCGGCGCCGGGAAGTACGTCGCGATGTCGTCCATCAGCGAGTTGACGCCCTGCTCCTTGATGCAATCGCCCGCAAAGACCGGCACAAAGATGCGCTCGGCAATCGCCTTCGACAGCAAGCCCTCAAGCTCCTCCTGCGTCAGCGTCTCCTCGCCTTCCAGGTACTTCATCATCAGCTCATCGTCGGCCTCGGCCACCAACTCGCACAGATGGTCATGGGCCTCCTCGGCCTGGGCACGATACTCCTCGGGAATCTCCGACTCAACGGCTTCGGTGCCGTTGCAATGGCGCGCCTTCATGCGCACCAGGTCGATAATGCCGTCAAAGTCCTCGCCCTCGCCCCAGGGAAGGGTCACGGCGCCCAATCGCGTGCCAAAGCGCTCCTGCAGCAGGTCCATCGTGGTCGCAAAGCTGGCCTCGGAGCGCGACAGGCGGTTTACGAACACCGCACGCGCCAAGCGCAGGTCCTCGGCGGCATACCAGAGCTTAACCGTCGTAGGCTGCGGGCCGGCCTCGGCGTCGACCACAAACAGAGCCGTCTCGCAGACGCTCATCGCGGCAAAGGCGTCGCCGATAAAATCGGGGTAACACGGGGCATCGAGCACATTGATGCGCGCGCCCTTCCAGTCGATCGGTGCAATGGTCGTCGAGATGGAAAATGCACGCTTGACCTCTTCGGGGTCATAGTCGAGCGTGGGCTTGGTGCCGTCGTGGCCGCCCAGGCGGGCGGTCTTGCCAGAAAGGTGGAGCATGGCCTCGGCGAGTGAAGTCTTGCCCACCCCGCCTTGGCCTACGAGCACCACGTTCCTTACATTGCCGGTCTTGGGAGCACCCATGATGACCTCCTTGCAGGGCCGCGCGCATTGCGCGACGCCAACGGGGAGAGTTCGCGGTCGGTGCCATCCCGGGAGCAGCATGGTCGGCAGCCGAGCCGACTCACCCTCCAAATGTCCTATGTCACCACCCTACCCTCACGGGCGACCGTCCATGCACACCTTTCGGCACACGTATGAATACAGGCGGCGAGAGGAAGAGACAAGCTTGTGAGGCGATTATTGAACCCCGCCGATGCAAACAAAAAGCCGCCACAGACCGTAAGACCTGCGGCGGCTTCGCCTCAATTAATAGTTGAGCAAATACCTGAGCCTATCCCTCGATACGGCTCAAAAACTCACGCGTGCGCTGCTCGCGCGGATGGTCGATAACCTGCTCGGCCGGACCCTCCTCGACAATGCGGCCTCCGTCCATAAAGACCACGCGATCGGCAACATCGCGCGCAAACTGCATCGCGTGGGTCACGATCACCATCGTCATATTCTGCGCGGCAAGGTCTTTAATGACACGCAGCACCTCGGCCGTTAGCTCGGGATCGAGCGCCGAGGTCGGCTCGTCAAAGAACAAGATTTCCGGGTCGAGCGCCAAGGCGCGGGCGATACTCACGCGCTGTTGCTGACCGCCCGAAAGCTCACACGGAACCTTGTTCTCGTTGCCCACAAGCCCCATCTGAGCAATCAATTCATGCGCACGAGCTTCCGCCTGCTCGCGCGGGCGCTTAAGCACGCAGATCGGCGCATCGGTGATGTTTTTCATCACGGTATAGTGCGGGAACAGATTGTAGTTCTGAAACACCAGGCCAAATCGCGAGCGCGCCTGCCTGGGCACATCGCCCTTCGCATAGACCGCGCCCGAACCCGCATCCGTCGCAACGGCAAGGTCGCCAAACGAGAGCGAGCCTCCGTCGAGCGTCTCGAGCAGCGTGGCACACCGCAGCAGCGTGGACTTGCCGCCACCCGAAGGCCCGATAATCGCCACGACCTCTCCACGCTTTACCTCGAGCGAGATATCCTTGAGCACCTCATTGCCGCCAAACGCCTTGCGAGCGTTCGATATATTCATTACCGAATTAATCATGGTAGTAATCCAATTTTTTCTCGGCGGCGCCCAGCAGCATCTCGACAACGAAATTAAAGACCCAGTAAATCAGCGCCGCAATCGCAAACGGCACCATGCTCACCTGCGAGGCGACCAGCGCCTTGGCCGTCGAGAACATCTCACCCACGCCAATGGCAAACGCCAGCGACGTGTCCTTGACCAGCGTGATGATCTCGTTGCCCATCGCCGGCAGAATACGCTTGGCGACCTGCGGCATCACGATATACAGAAACGTCTGCACGCGCGAATAGCCCAGCACCTCGGCAGCCTCGTATTGACCGCGCGGAATGGACTGCAAGCCCGAGCGATAGATCTCGGCAAAGTAACCGGCGTAGTTGATGATGAACGCCACGACGCACGCCGTCCACTTGGAATCGGGCGTGAGCGAAATGCCAAACACGTAATACGGGGCAAAGTAGATGGCAAACATCTGCAGCATGAGCGGCGTGCCGCGCATGACCGAGATATAGATGCGCGCAATCCAGCGAAGCGGCGCGATTTTGCTCATGCGCATAAACGCCACGGGAATTCCCAGCGGAATCGACCCGAGCAGCGTCAACACAAACAGCTGCAAACTGACCAAGAACCCCTGGCCAAGCATCTGCATCATGACCTGAATAGACATTACTTGAGCACCCAATTATCGAAAGACAAACCATAGCTTGAATATTTATCGCAGAGGTCCTTGACCGTGCCGTCCTCGTAGAGCGCCTTGAGCGACTCGGCTACAGCATCGGCCGACTTGGTGTCGCCCTTCTTAAAGCCAACGGCGTAGTGCTCGCTGGACAGCGGCTCATCAAGCTGCGTATAGGCATCGGGCTTGGCGGCAAGCTGATACTGGGCAATCGAAAGGTCGCACGCCACGGCATCGACCGCGCCGCTCTCGAGCTGCATAAAGGCCGTGTTGTACTCGCCGATCGTGTCGAGCGTGGCAAACGTCGCTGCCAGATCCTTCTGGTCACCCTCAAGCACGTCCTGCGCAGCGGAATCAGTCTGGGTAATCACAGTCTTGCCGGCAAGATCGTCCCAGCCCTTGATGCCCGCATCCTTCTTGACCACCAGCACCTGCTCGTTGAGCATGTACGGCTCGGAGAACGTGTAGTCGTCCTCACGGCCCTCCATGGTAAAGCCGTTCCAGATGCAGTTGATGGCGCCCGAGTTAAGCAGCGTATCCTTGGCGTCCCAGTCGATGGCCTCGTATTTGACCTCCCAGCCCTGCTTATCGGCAACAGCCTTGGCCAGATCGAGATCAAAGCCGGTGTACTCGCCATCGTCGCCCACAAAGCCGTACGGAGGATAGGACTTATCGAAGCCCACCACGAGCTTCTTGGACTCCGCAGCACCCTTCACATCCTTGGCCGCGGCAGAGCCAGCAGCGGAGCCCTTGCCGGCACCACCGCCGCAACCGACAAGACCAAGGCCAAGCACCGTGGCGAGCGAGCCGGCTAGACCAACAAACTGACGACGAGACATATCGGTGTTCATGGTATCCCCCTTGATGGCACTTTAGTTAGGTAAAGTGAGTCATGTAACGTTCAGAATCATACACTTTAGCGTGATAGAGCACAAGGCGAGTTTGCCCGCCGCGTGAGGGGTGTGGGGGTTAAGTTTCCTGCTCTACAGTCCTGCTCACGACGGAGGCCACATTAAGTCTGTCTCTTATACACATCTCCGAGCCCACGAGACGCTCATGAATC
>UQMO01000035.1 GCA_900542125.1 uncultured Collinsella sp.
CCTAAGCCTTCGTCGGCAGCGTCAGATGTGTATAAGAGACAGGATAAAGTGGTCGCAGCGTGCGGCGCGTGCAGCGGCCTCGACCTCGGCATCGCTTGCATCGGGGCGTCCGTAGCGGATGTTCTCGCGGATGGTGCCGTTAAACAGCCAGGTGTCCTGCAGCACCATGGCAAACTCGCCGCGCAGCGCCGCGCGGTCCCAGTCGCGCACGTCGACGCCCTCGACGCGCAGCGAACCGCCGTCCACGTCGTAAAAGCGCTGCAGCAGCTTAATGAGCGTGGTCTTGCCGGCGCCGGTGGGGCCGACGATGGCGATGGTCTGGCCGGGCTGCGCCTCGCAGCTAAAGTCGTGGATGATGGTCTTGTCGGGCGTGTAGCCAAACTTGACATGGTCAAACTCCACGTGGCCGGGGCGCTTCTCGGGAATCTGCGCGTCGGCCTTCTGCTCCTCCTCGGGCGCGGCCAGGAACTCAAAGACGCGCTCGGTGGCAGCGGCCATCGACTGCATCGTGTTGCTCACGTTGCCCAGCTGCTGCACGGGCTGCGTAAAGTTGCGAACGTACTGGATAAAGCTCTGAATGTCGCCGGGCGTGGCATTGCCGGTCAGCGCGAGCTGCGCACCCACGACGACGACGCCCACGTAGCCCATGTTACCCACCAAGCTCATAAGCGGCATCATCAGGCCCGACAGGAACTGCGAGCGCCAGCCGCTAATAAAGAGGCGGTCGTTTTGGCGGTCGAACTCCTCGATCGAAGCCTCGGCGCGGTCGAACACCTGAATGACGTTCTGGCCGGCAAAATCCTCCTCGATAATGCCGTTGACGGTGCCCAGGACCTGCTGCTGCTCGCGGAAGTACGGCTGCGAGAAGTGAATCATCACCATTAAGATAATCGCGGCGGCCGGCAGCGTGAGCACGGTGACGCCGGTGAGCGGCAGGCTGATCGACAACATCATGACGAGCACGCCGATAATCTGCGTGACGGACGTAATAAGCTGCGTCACGCTCTGGTTGAGCGACTGGCCGAGCGTATCGACGTCGTTGGTGATGCGGCTGAGTACGTCGCCCTTGCTGTGGCCGTTGAAGTAGCTCATCGGCACGACAGCGATCTTGGCGGCGATCTCCTTGCGCATGCGGTAGCAAATCTTTTGCGTGACGCCGGTCATGAGCCAGCCCTGGATGAGGCTACAGACAGAGCTTGCCAGATACAGGCAGAGCAAAAAGCCGAGCGTCTTGGCGATCCAGGCAAAGTCGACATCGCCGGTACCGTTGACTTTGGCAACCAGGCCCTCAAACAGCTTGGTCGTAACCTGGCCGAGCACCTTGGGTCCCACAATGTTAAAGATGACCGAGAACACGGCAAAGGCGACGGCGGCAAACACGGCAATCTTGTGCTGGCCGATATAGCCGAGCAGCTGCCTCATGGTGCCCTTAAAGTCCTTGGCCTTTTCGCCGCGACGCATGCCGCCCATGCGGCCCATGGGACCACGCTGGCGGGTGGGCTTGGGAATCTGAGTCTTGGTCTCGTCTGCCATTAGCGCTCGCCTCCTTCCGTAACGGCTGCAATTTCTTCTTGGGTAAGCCCCAGCTCCTCGGCGGAAAGCTGCGACTGTGCGATTTCCAGGTACGCCGGGCAGCTGCGCAGTAGCTCCTCGTGCGTGCCGGTGCCCACTACGTGACCGTCGTCGAGTACGATGATCTGGTCGGCCTGCATGATGGTCGCGATGCGTTGTGCCACGACCACGAGCGCGGCGTCGGTGACGTTTTTGGCCAGCTCCTCGCGCAGGCGCGCGTCGGTCTTGTAGTCAAGCGCGCTAAACGAGTCGTCGAACACCACGACCTCGGGCTTTTTGGCCAGGGCGCGGGCGATGGCCAGACGCTGGCGCTGACCGCCCGAAACATTGGAGCCACCCTGGCTGATGGGGGAGTCGTAACCGCCCTCGCGCTCGGCGATAAAGTCCTCGGCCTGGGCGATGCGCGCGGCCTGGTGCATGTCATCGTCGCTCACCATGTCGCCGGCAAACTTGAGGTTGCTCTCGACAGTGCCCGAGAACAGGCGCCCCTGCTGCGGGATGTAACCAATGCGGCGACGCAGCTCGGAGAGAGTCATGTCACGCACGTCGACGCCGTCAAGCGAAATGCTGCCGCCTGTGACGTCGTACAGGCGCGGAATCAGCTGCACGAGCGTGGACTTGCCCGAGCCCGTGGAGCCGATGATGCCGAGCATCTGACCGGCATGTGTGGTGAAGTTCACGCCGCTGATGACATCGGCGCGGGCATCGGGGTACTGGAAGCTCACGTCGCGGAAGGTGAGCTCACCGCGCGGCGCGCTGGCTGCGGGCAGTTTGGGCGAGGCAGGGTCGTTGATGCTCGTGGGGCAGGTGATGACCTCTTCCACGCGCTCAGCTGCGACCTCGGCACGGGGCAGGATAACCGAAACCATGGTGAGGATCATAAACGCCATGACGATCTGCATGGTGTAGGAGATGAACGCCATCATGTTGCCGACCTGCATCACGCCGTCGGACACGCCCTGCGCGCCAAACCAGACGATAAGCACGGTGATGCAGTTCATGACGAGCATCATGAGCGGCATCATAAAGCTCATGGCGCGGTTGGTGTAGAGCTGCGTAGTCATCAGGTCGAGCGACGCCTTGTCAAAACGTTCGAGCTCATGCTCCTCGCGGTTGAACGAGCGGATGGGCATAAGGCCGTCGAGCAGCTCGCGGGCGGTAAGGTTCACGCGGTCCACAAAGCTCTGCATCTTTTTGAACTTGGGCATGGTGAGGCCCATGAGCACGCCGACGACGGCCGAAACCGCGATGATGGCCACAGCGATGGTCCACTCCAGGCCGGTGTGGTTGGCTAGGACGCGCATGACGGCGACGATGCCCATGACGGGGGCCATCAGGCACATACGGATAAACAGGGTTGCGGCCATCTGGATCTGCTGAATGTCGTTGGTGCAGCGGGTAATGAGCGAGGCCTGGCTAAATTTGCCCACCTCGGCTGGCGAGAAGTGCATAACCTTGTTGAAGGTCTCGCGGCGCAGGTCGCGGGCGATGGAGCAGGCGGTGCGCGACGCCACGGCACCGGTCAGGATGGTGGCGACGAGCGACACCAGGCACAGCCCAAACATCGTGGTCGCCATGCGGCTCAGGTACGCGTTCTGCACGTCGGCGGGGTCGATGCCCTGCGCCTTGTACTCGTCCTGCACATAGCTCACGGCGCGTTGGGTCACAATGGAGCCCGACATGGAGCCCATTTTGTCCGCCATTTGGTTGGCACCCTCGACGAGCTTGCCCTGGTCGATTAGGCCGCCTTCAACGCCCAGACGCAGGCTCTTCATGGTGATCTTACCGCCGTCGGCATCAATCTGCTTTTGCATGTTCTGCGCCGCTGCGGCCTTCTGCTGCAGCTCGGCGAGCTGCTCGGGCGTCATCGCTGCCATTTGCTCGGGGGTGGGCATGGCCTGGGCGGCGTTGTTGTCTTTCTCGCTGGACGAGCCCATCATGTCGCCCATGGAGTTGGCGTCGATGCCTTGGTTGAGCGAAAGGACGACGGTCTCGGGCAGGCTCATAATGTCAGCGAGCTTGCTGCCGTCGGCGCGCTCGTCCTCGGTGCCCTTGTACGTGCGAATCCCGTTTTTGTCTGCCTTGCTAAACACGGCCTCCACAGCCTTGGCGTCCTTGGCGCTCATAAAGAGTTCGAGGTCGTCGAGCGATTCGGCGCGAATGGTGTCGGGCACGGGCGAGGCGATGCCGCCTTGCTGCACGCCCACGTCGACGATGTCGCTCATATAGGTAGGCAGTGCCAGATCGGCGTTGCAGCTGATTACGATAAGTACGATAGCTGCAAACAGTGCCAGGACATGTTTTTTAAAGAGCTTGAGAATCCTCACTCGGCATCTCTCCTTTCTTGATTGCGGTCGATAATTTCGTTGGCACGTCTTAGAAGGCGCACCATCTCTTGGGTATCTGTTTCGCCGAGCTGCTCGAGGAAAGCCGCAGTGCGGTTCTCGAATTCCCGACGTTTGATTTCGAGATCCTGGAATCCTTTGTCGGTCACCGTGACGTGTACGCGACGACGGTCGGTCTTTGAGTGCTCGCGCTCGACCCAGCCCTTGGCTTCGAGAGCGCGTAGGATATTGGCGATGCGGGCACTCGAGACCCAGGCGCGATCAGCGAGTTCGCTCGGCGTGAGCGAACCGCCGGCGAGTATGAGGGCGCGCATGACGGCCATCTCGCCGCTGAGGGCTTTGTCCGCAAAATGCGAAATGCGCTGATGCATGCTGCCGAACTCGGTAAGGAGTTGACGCCCAAGCTCACGGAAATCGGTATCTTCCACCGAAAACCCCTAACACTAGAAACTATTTTCGGTGAAAGATGATACCCGCGTATTCGGGTCTCATGTAGTGGGCAATATAAAGAGCGCATAAAGAGTAAAAAATTCAATCGCTGAAGCGTTTCAAAGAACTATTATGCCCGCGGTTAGGCGAGGGGTTGTCACCACCATGACGACTGGGACTCATTTATCGCCACGTGCGATGCTCCAACTTCCCGCAAGGAGACACCTGAATCAAGGGGGTTGGAGTCATGGCATTTGACTTCACGGGCAAAACCGCGATCGTTACCGGCGGCACTCAGGGCATTGGCCTCGAGATTGCCAAGGGCATCGTTGCGGGCGGCGGACACGTCGCGCTCATCGCAAGGAACGCTGCTAAGGGCGAGGCCGCGGTGGCCGAGCTTGGCGAGGGCAACAAGTTCTACCAGCTCGATGTCGCCGATGCACCCAAGGCGCGCGAGACTGTCGAGCAGATTTTTACGGACCTGCCGCAAACCAACATCCTGATCAACTGCGCTGGCGTCATCAGCACCAAGAAGTTCGACGAGATCGATGACACCGAGTGGCGTCGCACCATCGACATCAACCTCAACGGTACCTTCACCATGATGAATGCCGTGTACCCGCACTTTAAGGCGGCCCATGCCGGCACTATCGTCAACGTGAGCTCTGTTGCCGGCAAGATCGGCGGCGGCCTGCTCGGCACCGCGGCCTACGCGAGCTCCAAGGCCGGCGTCAACGGTCTAACCAAGGCAGTCGCCAAGGAAGGCGGCAAGTTCGGCGTCCGCTGCAACGCCGTGTGCCCGTCGCTCACGTTGACCGATATGACCTCGATTCTCTCTGACGAGAACTCTCAGCGCATCATCAACGGTATTCCTCTGGGCCGCGCCGCCCAGGCCAGCGAGCCTGCGCAGATGGTGCTGTTCTTCGCTTCCGACCTCGCCAGCTTCGTGAACGGCGAGATCGGTGACTGCGACGGCGGCATCGTCCTGGACGGGTAATACCCCACGACGATTGTTCGGCGACGGCTCCTGCGACTCGGGACCGTCGCCTTCTTTCTGATATAGGCGCGTGCGGCTACGATTCGCATGCATCCAAAGGAGATATATATGAGTGAATCGACTGCGGTGGAGGCGCCGGCGGCAAAGGAGCCGTTCTTTAAGATGTCCTCCATCCCGGGTGCCAATATTTTGGTGCCGCTTTTGCTGGGTTGCCTGCTCAACACGCTGTTCCCTGACCTGTTCAAAACGCTCGGCAGCTTTACGCTTGGCATGACCCAGCAGGGTGCAGGCCCGCTCGTGGGCGCTTTTTTGCTTATCGTCGGTACGACGATTTCGTTTAAGAGTGCTCCTGCCGCCGCTGCCCGCGGTGCCATCATCATCGCCATCAAGCAAATCGTGGTCGTTGCCGTGTCGCTGCTCATCCTTTATGTGTTCAACGACAACCTGTTTGGCATCTCTGCCATGGTGATGCTGGCGGCTTGCACCGGCGCCAACAACGCTATGTACGCTGGTCTGATGGGCACCATGGGCAACGAGGCCGAGCGTGGCGCTGTCGCAATCACCACGCTCGTTGTCGGCCCTCCGGTCACGATGATCGTGCTCGGCGCTGCCGGCCAGGCTCCGATCGGCTGGTCGCTCGTGGGTGCCATCCTGCCGATCGTCGTCGGCATTATTCTAGGCAACCTCTTCCCCAGCTTTAAGAAGATGATGGCACCGGCACTTTCCGCCATCATTGTGCTCGTCTTCTTTGCCATGGGCTCGACCATGACCTTTGGCCAGCTCATCAACGGTGGTCTTCCCGGCATTCTGCTCGGCGTGATCTGCTCGGTGATCTTTGCAATTCCCGTCATCGCGGTCGATAAGCTTACGGGCGGTACTGGTGTCGCAGGTGCGGCCATTTCGAGCTGCGCCGGAGCCAATGTGGCCACGCCTGCTGCCATGGCAAGCGTCAATGGGGCCATGTACGGTGGCGCCGTGCTCGCGACGGCTACGGCACAGGTTGCTGCCTGCGCAATCGTGACGGCTATTTTGACCCCGCTGGTCACCAGCTGGTGCTACAAGCATTTTGAGGGCCAGGGCAACGGCGATAGCAAGGCAACGACCGACAAGGCCGCCGCAGCCGCCTAATGCCAAGCGGCAATCAAAGCTAAAACTAGCTACGCCACAGGGCGGCCACGGGGGATCCCGCGGCCGCCCTGTAGTTTCTGTAGGGTCTCTGGGACACTTTACCCTGCTAAAGCTGGCATAACAGCTAGAGCGAAGGTCGTACAAAGGCAAGGAAAAATAACATACAAATCGGTGAACGGTAGTTGTTCGCGCTCGCATTTCCTGCGGGTTTGTAAAAAACGCCCTTATGATATAAAAAAAGAAACATATAACAGCCCAGATGGAGAGGGTCGCTATGTTATCCTTCTCAAACGGGTGAAATCTTGGGTTTTGGGTTGCAGTTCCAAGGTGGACAAACGTTTTTCCCTGCACCAACGTGTGATGAAGAACGGAAGAAGCCGATAGTGCAAACCGAAAATTCAAGAATTCAATAAGCAGCGGTGTGAGAGAGCGCCGCATTACACGTAACTAGGAGCGTGGTTACACAATGCAGGAGGCATGGGAAGGCTTCAAAGAAGGCATTTGGACGGGAGAGGTTGACGTCCGAGACTTCATCCAGAAGAACTACACCCCCTATGAGGGCGACGAGTCGTTCCTCGCCGGCCCGACCGAGCGTACCAAGGAGCTGTGGGGCGAGGTTCTCGACCTGCTGCTTAAGGAGCGCGAGCAGGGCGGTGTCCTCGATATGGACACCAAGACCGTCACGGGTATCGTGAGCCACCCCGCTGGCTACATCGATAACGCCCACCGCGAGAAGGAGACCATCGTCGGTCTCCAGACTGACAAGCCGCTCAAGCGCGCTCTGCACGTCAACGGCGGTATCCGCATCGCTTGCCAGGCTGCCAGCCAGCACGGCTACAAGGTCGACGAGAACGTTGTCGAGCGCTACACCTTCGAGCGCAAGACCCACAACGCCGGCGTCTTCGATGTTTACACCCCCGAGATGCGTGCTTGCCGCTCGGCTCACATCATCACCGGTCTGCCCGATGGCTATGGCCGCGGCCGCATCATCGGCGACTATCGTCGTGTCGCCCTGTATGGTGTCGACTACCTGATCAAGGACAAGGAGGCCCAGAAGGCTTCCACCCCGACGGTCATGACCGCCGACAACATCCGCGATCGCGAGGAGCTGCAGGAGCAGATCCGCGCCCTCGGCGAGCTCAAGATGATGGCCGAGACCTATGGTTTCGACATTTCCAACCCTGCTACCAACACGCAGGAGGCCATCCAGTGGATGTACTTCGCCTACCTCGCTGCCGTCAAGGAGCAGAACGGCGCCGCTATGTCCATCGGCCGTACCTCTACGTTCATCGACATCTACGCTGAGCGCGACCTTGCCAACGGTACCTTCACCGAGGAGCAGATCCAGGAGTTCGTGGATCACTTCATCATGAAGCTCCGCATGGTCAAGTTTGCCCGTACCCCCGAGTATCAGGCCCTGTTTACCGGCGATCCGCAGTGGGTCACCGAGTCCATCGGCGGCATGGGTGTTGACGGCCGTACGCTCGTTACCAAGATGAGCTACCGCTACCTGCACACGCTCGAGAACATGGGCACCAGCCCCGAGCCCAACATGACCGTTCTGTGGTCGACCCGTCTGCCCGAGAACTTCAAGAAGTTCTGCGCCAAGACTTCCGTCGCCAGCTCCTCGATCCAGTACGAGAACGACGACCTCATGCGCGTCTATCATGGCGACGACTACGGTATTGCCTGCTGCGTGTCCTCCATGCGCATCGGCAAGGAGATGCAGTTCTTCGGCGCCCGCGCCAACCTGGCCAAGTGCCTGCTGTACGCACTCAACGGCGGTGTTGACGAGGTCTCCAAGAAGCAGGTCGGCCCCAAGTATCGCGCCGTCGAGGGCGATACGCTCGATTACGACGACGTTGTGGCCAAGTACAACGACATGATGAAGTGGCTCGCTGGCGTGTACGTCAACTCGCTGAACATCATTCACTACATGCACGACAAGTATTGCTACGAGCGCATCCAGATGGCTTTGCACGACAAGCACGTTCATCGCTGGTTCGCTACGGGCATCGCTGGCCTTTCCGTCGTGGCTGACTCCCTGTCCGCCATCAAGTACGCCAAGGTCCACCCCGTCCGTGATGAGAACGGCATCATCGTCGACTTCGAGACCGAGGGCGAGTTCCCCAAGTACGGTAACGACGACGACCGCGTCGACCAGATCGCTCACGACGTTGTGCACCAGTTCATGGAGTACATCCGCATGAACGACACCTACCGCAACTCCGTGCCCACGACCTCGGTTCTGACCATTACCTCCAACGTCGTATACGGTAAGAAGACCGGCTCTACGCCCGACGGCCGCAAGGCTGGTCAGCCGTTCGCCCCGGGTGCTAACCCCATGCACAAGCGCGATAGCCACGGCGCCATCGCTTCGCTGTCTTCGGTTTCCAAGCTCCCGTTCCGCGATGCTCAGGACGGCATCTCCAACACCTTCTCCATCATCCCGAGTGCGCTCGGCAAGGAGGACCAGGTGTTCTTTGGCGATATCGACCTTGATCAGCTGGGCGAGTAACTATTGTTAGTGCTATACTAACAATAACGATTACTGATTAGCGCGCCGGTTTCGGCCGGCGCCTATTAATCGAAGGAGACACATTATGAAGGTTTCTGAAGTTTCCGAGACCCAGGCCGATAACCTGGTCCACATGCTCGACGCTTACGCCGAGAAGGGTGGCCACCACCTGAACATCAACGTCTTCAACCGTGAGACGCTGCTCGACGCTCAGGCTCACCCCGAGAAGTACCCGCAGCTGACCATCCGCGTTTCCGGCTATGCCGTGAACTTCCACACGCTCACCAAGGAGCAGCAGGACGAGGTCATTTCGCGTACCTTCCACGACAAGTTCTAAAGGGTTTAACTCCCGCAGGATCGCGAGGGCGTAATGGGCTTCCCCCCAGAACGTCCTCGGACATGCAAAGAGGTCCCGCTGCGCGCTTCGCGCTGCGGGACCTCTTTGCGTCCTGCGGAATGTTCTGGGGGGGGAAAGCCCATTACGCCCTCGCGGGGATCCTGTGTAGTCACCCTTTAGGCGGAACTCTCCTAATTATTTGGATGAGTCGTTTACTTACTTGTACTGTTACCGTCATCCCGCTGTTGTTGGGGTATGCTTTGTTCGTATGTAAACGTATGACATGTTGATGGGGGAGGGTGCTATGGCTCGCGAGAGTGCTCGTTCTAAGGATACGGCTAAGCCTGGCATCAAGGAAGTTGCGGCGGTGGCGGGGGTTTCGCCTACTACGGTATCTCGTGTGCTTAATAATCGTGGCTATATTAGCCAAGAGACCCGCGATAAGGTCCATGCCGCGATGAAGCGCATCAACTATACGCCCAACGATATCGCTCGTGCCATGCTCAACGGTCGCCTGAATCTTATCGGTATGATCGTCCCCTATGTCAGCAGTCCGTTTCATGCCCAAGTGGTTCAAGTCATTGAGCATACCCTGGCCGAAAACGGTTTTAAGATGCTGCTGTGCAATAGCGCCAATCGACCCGAGCTTGAGCGCTCTTATATCGACATGCTTCGACGCAATATGGTTGATGGCGTCATCGTCAACTCGCTTAATATCGGTGCCGAGGCGTATGCCGAGATGGGCTTGAGTCTGGTTGGTATCGACTGCGACCTTGGCGAAGCCTCTGTTCAGATTGCGAGCGACAGCTATAGCATCGGCGAACTTGCCACGCGTCGCCTGATCGATGACGGATGTTCACGCATCCTGTGCCTGCGCAGCAATAGCCGCATGCGCATGCCTGCCAATAAGCGTACCGATGCCTACCTCGATGTTGTTGAGCAGGCCGGTTTGCCCGCGCTTGTCCGTGAGGTCGAGTTCGTTAAGCCCGACGACGAAAAGAGTGCGGTCGTTGCGAAGATCCTCGATGAGAACCCCGATATTGACGGCATCTTTGCGGGAGACGACACGATGGCGGCTATCTGTCTTAACGTGATGAAGCAGCGCGGCTTGAGCGCTCCGGGCGATATTAAGGTCGTGGGCGCGGATGGTGCCCGCCGCACTATGACGTTTATGCCTGACTTAACAACCGTTCGCCAAGATATCGATCGCATCGGAGAGCTCGCGGCGCAATCCATCATTGCTCTTATTAACGGCGAAAAGCCCGAATCGAATATCAAGCTCCCCGTTGAACTCATTGAGGGTAAAACCGCGTAGTTCATCCCGTGCCAAAAGAATTCCTCAAACACCTCTGATGACCGTTCGCCGGCATATGTCAACCGTTTGCCGACGACTGGAACTGCGAAAAGACGTATTGGTGTGAAAACGTTTGACATATGAAAACGATTGACATATCTTGCAGTTGTACCGAGTTAGTATCTCGTGAGAAAGGAAGTCTCGGATGCACAAGGTGTATTACCAGCCTGAGGGAATTTGGGTAGGCGACATCATGCCGTACGGCGAGGACGGCACGTTCTATCTCTATCATCAGCGTGACACGCGAAACCCCGGACCTTTCGGAGAGCCGTTTGGCTGGGCACTCGCGACAACCAAGGACTTCGTCAATTACAAAGACTTTGGCGAGAGCCTTGAGCGTGGCGGCGACGAGGAAGTCGACCAGTATGTTTATGCCGGCACGGTGTTTAAGGTGGGCGACAAGTACCATGCGCTCTACACTGGTTGCAATCGCGATAAGGTCAAGGCACGCTTGATGAAGCAGGTTCTTCTTCACGCAACGAGTGACGACGCCGTCAAGTGGGAGAAGAACATCGCCGAGACGCTGCTTCCGCCCCAGGAGGGTTACGATGACCGCAACTGGCGCGATCCCTTTGTGCTTTGGGATGAGGAGAACGAAGAGTACATGCTCATCCTCGGCACGCGTGTGGGCGAGGACAAGCGTCTGATGACCGGTCGTCTGGTCAAGTTCACCTCCAAGGACCTGGATACCTGGGAGTTCCAGGGCGACTGGTGGAATCCGGGCCTGTACACCATGTTCGAGATGCCTGATCTCTTTAAGATGGGCGACTGGTGGTATCTGGTGTTCTCCGAGTACAGTGATGGCAACAAGACCCGTTACCGCATGTCTCGCTCTATCAACGGTCCTTGGATCACTCCTGCGGACGATTCCTTCGATGGCCGCGCGTACTATGCCGCGCGTACCGCATTTGACGGCGAGCGCCGCGTTCTCTTTGGTTGGGTTCCTACGCGTGACGAGGGCGGTGACCCCAGCTCTTACCTGTGGGGTGGCACCTTTATGCCTCTCGAGATCGTTCAGCGTGTTGACGGAACGCTCGGCACCAAGCTTCCTGACAGCATGCTTGGCGCCTTTGGCGAGGCTAAGGCACTCGAGGCCTTTGAGCTCTCCTGCGAGTCGGGCAAGGTCGAGCAGGTGCTCGCCGCGGATGCCGGTTCCACCTATATGCTCGATGCCGACATCGAGCTCGCCGGTGACGCTGCCGGCTTCTCGGTGAAGCTTGCCGAGGACGCCGAGTCCGGTCTTGCCTATGAGTTCCGCGCCAACCTGCGTGAGGGCAAGCTCGAGTTTACGGCGGCCCCCCAGTATCCGTGGTTCCAGGTCAACAACATGGGCCTCGAGCGTCCGTTGTTCTTTAAGGGCGAGGGCACTCATCATGTGCGCCTGGTCGTTGACGACGATATCGCGACCATCTTTGTCGATGATGTTGCGCTTAACGCTCGATTCTGCAATAAGCAGGGCCAGGGTGTGGCGCTGACGGTCACCGACGGTACGCTTAAGTGCGCAAATGCAACGATCGCGTCTCTGTAATGGCATCAAAACGTCTTATGATTTCGTAAAGGAATGGAGAGGAACATGGACTACAAAGTAGTGTCTCAGCAAGTCGTCGATAACGTCGGCGGTCTGGAGAACATCGAGGGCGCCACGCATTGCGTTACGCGTCTGCGTCTGGTGCTCAAGGATACGAGCAAGTACAACAAGGCCGAGCTCGAGAACATCGATGGCGTCAAGGGCGTGCTGTACAACAGCGGCCAGCTCATGATCATCTTCGGTACCGGTACCGTCAACAAGGTTTACGATGAGTTTATGGCTCTGACGGGCGTTAAGGAGATCAGTGCTTCCGAGGTCAAGGGCGCCGAGGCGGACAAGAAGGGCAAGTTCTTCTCGGTCCTCAAGGTATTCTCGGACATCTTTATCCCCATCATTCCCGCCTTCGTCGGCGCTGCAATCATCATCGGCCTTAAGTCGTTGATCGTTGCCAACGGCCTCTTTGGCATGGAGGGCAGCCTCGCCGATCACAGCGAGTTCCTCAAGAACCTCGCAAGCTTCTTTGCCATTATCGCCACCACGTTCGACTACCTGCCTGTCCTGGTTATGTACAGCGCAGTCAAGCGTTTTGGCGGTAACCCGATCCTGGGCATCCTCGTCGGTATCGTCATGGTTCACCCGAGCCTTATGAACCGCAACACGTTCGTTATGGACCCGACGGGTGCTGAGTACTGGAACTTTGGTCCGCTCTCCATTCCCATGGTTGCTTTCCAGGGCGGCGTGTTCCCTGCAATTCTGACCGCCTGGTTTATGGCCAAGGTCGAAAAGATTGCCCAGAAGTACATCCCCGAGGTCGTTTCGTTCGTCTTTGTCCCGACCGTTACCCTGATTCTTGCTAACGTCGCCCTGTTCACCGTGTTCGGCCCGCTCGGTAACCTGATCGGTGACGTCCTCGCCGGCGTAATCGATATCCTGTACAACAGGATGGGCGTCTTTGGTGCCTTTGTCTTCGCCGCGTTCCTGCAGCCGCTCGTCGTTACCGGTACGCATCAGTTCATCCAGGGTATCGAGGCCAACCTTGTTGCCACGACTGGCTTCAACTACATCCAGGCCATCTGGTCGGTTTCCATCATCGCCCAGGGCGGCGGCGCCATCGGTATGTACCTCATTCACAAGAAGCACTCCAAAGAGCGCAACATCTGCATGTCGTCCTTTATCCCGACGCTGGTCGGTATCTCCGAGCCCGCTATCTTTGCTGCAAACATGCGCTACTCGATTATTCCGTTCATCTGCGCATGCATCGGTGCAGGCTGCGGCGGTGCCTTCGTGAAACTCTTTGAGGTGCGCGCTATCGGTCAGGGTCTGACCGGCGTTCTCGGCCTGCTCATCGTCACGCCCGAGACCCTCGTGTGGTATGTGGCTGGTAATCTTATCGCCTTTATCGTGCCGATCGTCTTGATCTTTGCCTACAACAAGGCAAAGGGCGTTCCGACCACCGATGAAGAGGGCGCTGGTGCTGGCTTCGATGTCAGCTTCTAGTTGAGCCGTTCAGCGTAATGTGCGGATAAGTCCATTTGAGGAAGGGCGCTCGGCTCGTGCGAGTCGAGCGTCCTTCCCTATAGACGAGAAAGTCAATGGCGATGTTTAATCAAAAAAATAAGGTGACACGCGCGGACTATGAGCAGTGGCGTGCCGGACAGGATGAGACGGCTGGTCGCATCGCGTCCGACCCCGATAGGCTCCTGTTCCATGTGGAGCCTGAGCTTGGCTGGCTCAACGACCCCAACGGTTTGGTTCAGATTGGTGATACGTATCACATCTATCATCAATACGATCCGTTCGATGCTGCGCATGGCGGTCCAGTGCTTTGGAACCATCTGACGACAAAGGATTTTGTGACGTACGAGAATCACGGCCCTGTGCTGTTCCCCGATTCCGATTTGGATTCGAACGGAGCGTATTCTGGTTCTGCCTTTGTACGCGATGGCAAGATTCACTACTTCTATACCGGCAACGTCAAGCATTTTGACCGCGATGATTACGACTACGTGTTGACGGGCCGTGAGCAAAACCAGATTCATATGGTTGCCGAGAATCCCGACGAATTGGGCGAGAAGTGCATAGCTGTTGGACCGGTCAATTACCCCGACGATATCGGTACGCACGTGCGCGACCCCAAGATCCTTGAGCACGATGGTATCTACTACATGGTTCTGGGCGCTCGTACGAAAGACGACCGTGGCTGCGTGCTTGTCTATACCTCGCGCAATCTTGAGGACTGGAGCTATGCGACGCGCATTGAGTTGGGCGAGAAGTTTGGCTTTATGTGGGAGTGCCCCGATCTGTTTGAGCTCGATGGCGAGCTTATTCTCGTTTGCTGTCCGCAGGGTGTGCCTGCCGATGGTTGGCGTTACCGCAATCCGCATCAGTGCGTGTGGTTCCCCATCGAGGCCGATTGGGAGGCGCCGAGCTTTAAAATCGTCGGGCAGGGCATGCCCCCGATGGTCGATGCCGGTTTTGATTTCTATGCTCCGCAGTCCTTTGAGGATGCTGCAGGCCGGCGTTTGATGATCGGATGGTCGGGTTGCCCCGATGCGACGGCAGAAAACCCGACGGTGGCGCGCGGGTGGCAGTGCGCGTTGACGGTGCCGCGAGAGCTGAGCATGCGCGATGGTAAGCTCTGCCAGCAGCCGGCGCACGAGATTGAGAGGATGCGCGGCGACTGCGTTCGCGCGACAGGCGGTGAAACCGTTGAGGAGCCGGGACGCCTGTTTGATCTTGTGGTTTCCTGTGAGGGCGCCAAGATGGTCGAGCTCGAAATCCGCAAGGGTGTCTTTGTACGTTATGCGGACGGGATGCTTACCCTCGACATGGGTGACGAAGGCTATGGGCGCGACCAAAGGTCGATCGAGCTCAGCGAGCTTCGCGACCTGCGCGTGCTTTCGGACACTACGATGGTCGAGATTTTTGCCAACAGCGGCGAGGCGGCACTTACGAGCCGTACCTATTCGCCGGCGGTTTCGGCGATGGGGTTGCATGCCGAGGGTGCGGCGTCGATGGATTTCTACCGCCTCGCGCATTAACCGTGCGTGGAGCACGATTGGACTTGCCGGGTGGAATGTGTCGCAGTTGCCGCAGCGAACTACCGTTTATCGTGTATAGCTACCGTTTGCGGAGTAAGTAACACTCATTTATAAACCGTGTAAAATCTCAGTTAAGCACGGAGTTTTCCAGGGAGACGCTGTCCTTTGCTATGTGCAAGGGACGGCGTCTCTTTGGCGCTTGGAGGCCGTTGTGCAACAGTGCGGCGGCCTGTGCTTGATATTGGAAAGTCGACGTTGAGATGGGTCGTGATGATAATGGGCAAGTACGTAATCGTGGTTGAGTCTGGGTCGGATGTGACGCCGGAGCTCTGCGAGCGCTACGGCATCGTGCGCGTGCCCATGCATGTCACGATTGGTGACGAGACCGTCGAGGACGGTTCGATCGATCCGCTCGAGATTTATTCACGCTGCAATGAGTTTGGCGTGATGCCCAAGACCAGTGGCTGTGCGCCGGCGGATTTTGCTCACGTGTATGACCGCATTCATGCCGAGCAGCCCGACGCGACCATTTTGCATCTCGCGTACTCCGAGGTCACGACCTGCTCGCATCAATCATCGAAGATCGCCGCCAAGGGTCGCGACTACGTCTACTCCATGGACACGCGTTTTGTCTCGGTGGGCCAGTCGCTCGTTGTCGTCGAGACCGCCAAATACATCGAGGCTCACCCCGATGCCACCGTCGACGAGATCTTTGCTTTTACGAATTCCGTCATGGACCGTGTGCTGCTGGGCTTTGTTCCTACCGACCTAGCCTTCCTTAAGGCGGGCGGTCGTCTGTCCAACGTGGCATTCCTTGGCGCCCACCTGCTCAAGATTAAGCCCTGCATTGAGGTAACGGGCGGTAAGTTTGTGGCGACCAAGAAGTTCCGCGGCTCTATGCTCAAATGCGCCCGTGCCTTTATTGACCACATGGTTGCGAAGGGCGAGATCGACTACTCGCACATTGGCCTGGCGTATTCGGTGGGTCTTTCCGAGGAGTTGCGCGACGACATGGAAGTCTATGCACACGATCTTGGCTTTAAGGACATTACCTGGACTCAGGTCGGCGGCGTCATCTCGAGCCATTGCGGCCCGACCGCCTTCGGCGCGGTGCTTACGCTTAAGGCGTAAGGCCTGGCGTCTATCGATATCTATTGCCTCGGCGGCGGGTGGGTTGTGACAACCTTCCCGCCGCTTTTGTGTGGGGCCAAATAGAACAACTCAATTGACCACTAAACCGTTTCACCATCATGCGTATGGGCTAGAATGGCTCTGGCATTTATGTAACTAAAACCAATGAGAGGCAAGGTAGCGGGAATGGCTGAGATGACGCTCGAGGGTGTGGACGCTCGTCCCGAGGACTCCGCGTTTGCCCTGGGCCGCGTACATTCGATTGAGACGATGGGAACGGTCGACGGACCCGGCATTCGCTTTGTGGTGTTTGTTCAGGGCTGTCCCATGCGCTGCGCGTATTGCCACAATCCCGATACCTGGTCTGTTAACGGCGGCACCATGGTGACTGTCGAGCACCTGATGGACGAGTTCCAGAGCAACCATGAGTTCTATCGCAGCGGCGGCATTACGGTTTCGGGTGGCGAGCCGCTCCTGCAGCCCGAGTTTTTGGCCGACCTGTTCCGTGCAATGCACAACAATCCCGATGGCCGCGTGCATACCTGCCTCGATAGCTGCGGATATGCGTTTGACCCCAACCACCCCGAGAAGTTCGATGCCGTTCTCAACGAGACCGATATGGTGCTGCTCGACATCAAGCATGCCGATCCGGCTGAGCATAAAAAGCTGACCGGTTGCGATCCCGCACGCATCCTGGCGTTTGGCGATGAGCTTGCACGTCGCAAGATCAAGGTCGTTATCCGTCACGTGGTGGTGCCGGGCATTACCGACACGGTGGAGGAGTGCGAGGCACTCGGTCGCCTGATTGCCCCGTGGCATAACGTGGTCGGCCTGGAGATGCTGCCGTATCACACCATGGGTGTCGTCAAATACGAGCAGCTGGGGATTCCCTATAAGCTCGAGGGCGTGCCGCAGATGGATACCGCGCGCATGCCCGAGCTGCGCAACGCCGTCATGACGGGCATGAAAAAGCGCCGCGCCGAACTCAAAAACGCCATCGGCTAGCGTGCCATTTGGATAAATACGCTTGTGGTTTCTTTAAAGACACCTTAAACGCCGCTGAATATCTTTGGAAAGAAATGCCTGCTCGGTATCATACTGCTCGTATATAAACGGTGGCAGTCAGGAGACCACGTGCGAAACATCGCATCGCGGGACGAGTATGTGCCGCAGCATGGCAGCAGATATAAGACGAAGGACACGTCTTCGCGTGGCCTTGCCGGCGCTCGCATCCGCGTGAGGAAGATTGCCGCTATTGGGATGCTAACGTCGGCGGTTATTATCCTCGGAATTACCGTTAAAACCTACGCCTCGGAGCGAACGGGGCGCCCAGATGCGTCAACGGTACAGCTGCAAAACGAGAAGGTTTCAAAGTCCAAAGCGTCGGCAGATCAAGCTCTGTCGACGGCAGATCTCAAGACGAGACTTTCGAAGGCGAACTTCAACGATATCCCTTCGGGTGATACCGTTCGGACCTTCTCGTTGGTGGATAACAAGACTCCTGCCTTGGAGGATGAGAGCCTTGCCTCGCTCCAGGATGCCCTGTGTCGGGCGCAGGAGCTGGGCGACGTGGGTGTAGTGTTCTACGACCTATCGAGTGGTAGGGGCGTGACGTATAACGCCGATGTTGAGGTGTATGGAGCGAGCAGTTATAAGGCGCTGTATGCACTCTATATTTGCGAGATGTTGGTCGAATCGGGGCAGGTGTCGCTCGATTGGCCTTTAGCCACGTATGGTGGTTACAGCATGGGCTGGCAGACGGTGCGCGACCTTATCGAGAATGCCGTCGTCAACTCAGACAACGATTCGTTTATCGCGTTACGCGCGGCGTTTGACCATGATGGCTATGAGGATTGGATTGCCAATCTGGGCGTTGATGACGAAACGGCACTGAATCCGATGAGTGATTTTCCGACCTACTGCCCGCGCACTTCTGCGAGGTTATGGCGCGAGATGAGCGAGTATCTGAGCATGGATACCGGGACTTCACAGTGGTTGTCGGGCCTTCTGGCATCAACATCGCGCTCGTTTATTCGCGATGGCATTGCGGACGAGCAGGTTTTGGTGCGCAACAAGGCAGGCTGGATTAGCGAGGATGGTTACTATTCGACATGCGATGCGGGCCTCATCGACATCGATGGCCGTACCGATGTCATGAGCGTCATGACATCGATGCCATGGAGTGACCGTTCGAGCGAGGTTACGGCCGCGATTGCAAAGGCTCTGTTTGATACGCGAGCTGCACTGGCTTAGCGTGTTCGTTTGGCGAGGTCAAACAAAATGCTGGTACCATACCTTGGTTGAGAATTTCGTATAGGTTTGGGGAATGGTATGGCTACCATCGCGATTATCGGTGCGCTCGAAAAAGAGATCATGCAGATTAAGGAAGAGCTGAGCGACGTTTGCGAGGCACGGGAGGCGGGCTTGACCGTTGTGAGCGGTGAGCTCGACGGCCTGACAGTTGTCGCCACAACGGCGGGCATGGGCACGGTGAACGCCGCCGCTGCAACACAGCACCTCATTAGCAAGTATGCTCCGCAGGCTGTTGTGTTTTCGGGCATTGCGGGCGGTTTGAACCCCAAGCTCCATATCGACGACGTGGTCATTGGCAAACGCCTACGCTATCTGGATACCGATACCGCGCTTATCGCCGAGTCCGCACCGGGGCTCGAGGAGTTTGGCTCGACGCCCGCGCTGGTCGATATTGCCGCCGACGTGCTTGCTGAGCGTGGGTTTGTTGACGCTTCGAAAAATGCAGTCGCTTCGAACGAGGGCACCAAGCAGTTCCTGGTCGGCACGATTGCCACGGGTAACCGATTTGTGACGGGCGCTACCATGCGCAACGACGCTATCGAGGCGACGCATGCCGATTGTGTCGGCATGGAGGGCGCGGCAATTGCCCATGTCGCAACCAAAAATGGTGTCGATTGCCTGGTGTTGCGCGCTATCAGCGATAATTGTGACGAGGCGTACGATGCAATTTGCGAGCGAGAGTTCGATCTGTTCGAGTATGCCCGTACCGCGAGTGGCATTACGCTCGATATCGTTCGCCGTATCGCTGCTATCTATTAGCACGCTCTTTTGTAAGAACCTACGACCAAGGAGTGTCCATGGCCGATTCCATTAACTACCAGCTTGCCAAGTTTGTCGCCAGCTATGGCAAGGTCTCGCAGATCCCCGAGTCCACCTGTCCCGAGGTGAGCTTCGTCGGCCGCTCCAACGTGGGCAAGTCGTCGATCATGAACAAGCTTTTTGGCCGCAAGAACCTCGTCAAGGTTTCGAGCACGCCGGGCAAGACGAGCAACATCAACTTCTTCGAGGCCGACGACGTGCACTTCGTCGACCTGCCGGGTTATGGTTTCGCCCGTCGTTCCAAGGCCGAGCGTGACCGCTGGGCAGAACTTATCGGCGACTTCTTCGACTCGGAGCGCAGCTTTAACCTGGTCGTGTCGCTGGTGGATATTCGTCACGACCCGAGCAAGCTCGACCATGACATGATCGACTACCTGCAGGGCAACGAGTTCAACTTTATCGTCTGCCTCACCAAGGCCGACAAGCTCAGCCGCACCCAGCAGGCCCGCCAGGCAGCAGCCATCAAAAAGCAGCTCAACGTTCCGGCCGAGAACGTAATCATCACAAGCTCCCAAACCGGCACCGGCATCGACGAACTCAAAAAGCGCATCGCCGAGGCCTGCCTCTAGGGCATGCCGCACTGTCAAACAACTTTTGTCTATCTATATCACCCCAGTGATAGTTATTGGTACACTATCACTGGGGTGATATTTTTGTTTGGAGGTCGATATGGAGCTTTGGCACGGGTCGGAGGTTGTTGTCGAGCATCCGTCGTTGGATAAATGCAGACAATTCAATGACTATGGGCGCGGGTTTTATTGCACGCCACATGAAGAAATGGCGATGGAATGGGCATGCCGGACCGAGTCGGATGGCATTGCAAATCGATATGAACTTGATTTAGATGGCCTTTCGGTCTTGGATTTAGAGTCTGGGGAGTTTTCAATCCTCAATTGGCTTGCGATTTTGGCCGACAACCGGGAGTTTAATGTCTCGACGCCGCTAGCACGCGACGGACTTCGATTTCTGCTTGATAACTGTTTGATTGATATTTCTTCTTACGACGTTATTCGGGGCTATCGTGCCGACGACTCGTATTTTTCTTTTGCAAGGCAGTTTGTTAATGGCATGATTTCGCTCCGACAACTTCAGCGCATTATGCGCCTGGGCGATCTAGGCATTCAATATGCTCTTATGAGTGAGCGCGCATTCTCGGCGATTAGATTCTGCGATTGGAAGCCGGCTTCGGGATCTGAGTTTTATCCCAAGCGTTTTGAGCGAGAGCAGAATGCTCGACGCAAATACTTGGATACGGTTAACGGGTTCGATTCCGAAGGTATCGACATTAGGGATTTAATGGCAGGGAGGGTTGATTTAAATGATCCAAGAGTTAACGGATTGTGGGCCGAGTAGGACATATCCCGTCTACTACCTTGAGGATGCAATGAACAACCTTGGCGACTGCTTTGACTATGCCGTGAACGACTATGGAGCGGAAGGGTCCGAGGTCGCTGAGCTCTTTTGCCTGAGCGGTGTAGCTCGCGAGTTCGAACGCGGCAACGCATGGGTCGTATCGGGAAAATCAGGTGTTGAGCTGTTCGCACTTATCGCCGAAAGGTCGGGATATCAAAGCGGGTCTATACCGGACCGCACCTATCGTTTTGAGAAGACGCCGGAGTATTGGACAGGCTGGATATTGGCATATCTGCAATGGCGTCTGGGCGAGTCTTTCGAAGACCTGCTGCATGTCGTTCCGTTCGATGCGCTGTGCAATATGTATTACCCCTGGCACGAAGCCTCAGAGGAGCGTGTGGCGCGTCTTGTTTGCGATATAGCGAAGAAAACACCTCGTCAAACCAAACTGGCGCTAGCAAGGAAGAGGCTTAAGAAAACCCAGCAAGACCTGGCATACGAATCGGGCGTGTCACTCCGCTCGATCCAAATGTACGAGCAGCGCCAGAGAAACATCAATGAAGCTTCGGTAACAAGCGTAAGAGCCATAGCAAAAGCCCTCCACTGCAACATCGAAGATCTCCTAGAGCCAGTCTTCGAATACAAAGAAACCAGCGCCGCCTAAACCAATATATTGCCAAGGTTTGTATCTAGTAAGCGCTCCTTACCAGCAAGAGTCCCTACCATTAGATAGCGGCTTAAAGGGCCGAAATCGTATGAATGGCATTGCGACTTCCAAATGGGTGACTGCTGCTTGAAAAGCTATAGAAATAGGGGCCGATTTAACGGCCCCAAGCATCGCATAAATGGCATATACGTTTTATCAACTATTTCTTGTTTTTAACCCATTTGCAGATACGCCAAATAAGCACTCCGACGAGAATCCAAACGAGAGCGATCATAATGTCTGAGCGTGCAGGAATTGGGATCATTGAACTTCCTCAATTGATGTGAGTCTAGTTTGCATAGGTGTGGAGCGTGCTGCCTTCCATGGTCGCTTGCAACACGGCGATACCGGACGTCATCCCCATCGATTCATAGTTGAGTCGATATGTCGCCTGTTTCGAGTTCCATATAAAGGACTCGTTAGTTACCGTACAGCCGATAGTCGTATAGTTTTGTCCCCAAGCGCTGGTAATGAGCGAGTTCGCTATCTTGATCTTGAATTCGCGATAAATAAAAGGACTGTTGTAATAGATAGTCCAAGTTCCAGATGCGTTGTTGTAGTAACTGTCCCATATCAGGCTGGGCTCATTGGTTTTTTTAATTCCTATTACTGCAACGGTCCCATCCTTAAGCTTGATTTGATGAGACTGCTCGGGACCTTTCGTTAAATCAAAATCTTGGGTTGCGCCAGAAATTGCGACAGCATCGCTTTCTGCAGCATAAGCAGTCGAAGGGCTAAACGAGAAACATATCGGTAATATCAAAAGTATCGAGAGGAAAAACGAAGCTTTGAGTGTGCGTAACACTTTGACCACCTCCATACTGCGATGCCTAGTTAAATAGTAGCATAGATAAACAGTTTATTATGTAACTTAAAAAGCCCCTATCTGCCCGGCGCCCCTTCAAAGCGTGGGTTCCTGTAGACATCCTCAGCAAGGTAAACGCAGGGATGGTCGGGGTGTTCCCCTCAAAATTATTCCGCAGCGCGAAGGCCTCTCGTCCGTGGCTCCGTTGGAGCACAAGATTAAATCAGCGAATGCGATTATCCTTTCGAGGCTGCGCAGGCCCCCAAGGGGACCGGTGAGAGCAATGAGGCAGGGCGCTACAGGTACTCGATTTGAGCGCCCTCGGTGTCGCACGTCAGAATGTGCGTGTCACACTTGGGGAACTGTTCACGCAGTTTGACCTGCAGGAACTTTGCCACGATGGTGTCGTCGGTCACAGCCATGAGGGTCGAGCCGGAGCCACTGATCCAGATGGTCTTGGCGCCTCCGTTAAGGCAGGTGTCGCGCACGGCGTTGTAGTCGGGGATGAGGCGGCGGCGATAGGGCTCCTGGATGCGGTCGTCGTTGGCGGCGGCAATCAGGTCAAGGTCACCAGTCTCCAGGCCGCGCGTCATGCCGGCGATGCGGCCCATTTGCCATACGGCGGTGGAGAGTGGAATCTCCTGCGGCACAACCTTGCGCGCCTCGCTCGTATGCACCTCGTAGGGCGGAATCACGGTAATAAAACGCAAGCGATCGCTTACCTCGTATCGCAGGCACTGGGGAAGCGAATCGGTCGGCGTAAAGGAGCAGACGGCGCCGCCCAGGATAGCGGGGGCGACGTTATCGGGATGCCCTTCGACCTCGGTGGCAATGCGGACGAGCTCGGCGCGGTCGACGGTGTGGCCCGTCAGCGCGGCGGCAGCCATGATGCCGGCGACGACGCAGGTGGAGCTGGAACCCAGGCCACGGGCGACGGGCACGTCGGTCTGAATGTCGATAGCGACGGGGAAGGCCGGCTCGCCCCATGCGGCCAGTGCATCCACAAAGCTCACGTAGACCAGGTTATTCTCGTTTTGGAACTCCTCGGGGCAGCCCGTGATGGTGAGCTTGTCGGCGCGCTCGAAGGTGAAGTGCGAGTAGAGGCTGACGGCCATGCCGAGGGTGTCGTAGCCGATGCCTAGGTTGGCGCTGGTTGCTGGGACGGTGATTTTGATCATGTGGGTCCTCCTGGGCGGGTCTGGCCGTTTAGTTCGCTGCTCGGGCAGTCCTGGCTCGCTCGGAAAGCACATTAAGTGCTTTCCGGCTCGTGCGGAAC
>UQMO01000036.1 GCA_900542125.1 uncultured Collinsella sp.
CCTTCGTCGGCAGCGTCAGATGTGTATAAGAGACAGGGCATCCTGAGCCTGGGCAAGCTGAGCCTGCGCATCGGCAAGCTGCTGCTCGGTAGCAGTCAGACGACCCTTAAGGTCGACGATCTTAGCGAGCATAGCGTCAACCTCAGAGGACAGCGTCTCCAAGAAGACGTCGACCTCAGCAGGATCGTAGCCACGCTTGGCCTCAGAGAAAGTCTGAGCCTGGATGTCTGCAGGGGTAATAGCCATAACAAGTCTCCTTTTTCATCGCCTCGGCGCTACACGCCCGACGTAAGTTACTAAGACAGTTCTACACGAGTATACCTATAAGAAGCTGCAGAACCAGCCTCTGCACCAACTGCAACGCAATAATCGCAACGACCGGCGAAAAATCGATACCGCCCATCGGCGGGATGAAACGACGGAACAGGTTGAGCCACGGACCGCACACGCTATCAAGCACCGCGGCAATATCCTGAAGCAAACCACCCTGCTTCATGGGAATCCACGTCATAAAGCAGTAGACGACAATGAGCGTGGAATAGAAGTTGAACAGCGTATTGACCAGCTGGACGATAGTGTAGATGTTGATGGGAATCTCCTCGTCTTGTCTTTACTTAAGGTAGCCGTCGGCACGAAGCTTCTTGAGATCGGAATCTTTGACCTCGCAACCGGCGGGCAGCACCATGAACACGCGGTCGCCCACCTCCTTGACCGTGGCACCCAGACCGCAGGCAAAGCCGTAAGAGAAGTCCAAGACGCGCTTGGCAACTTCGGTGCGTACGCCCACAAAAATCAGTGCGACAGGCTGCTTGGTGCGAACGCGGCGCACCACGGTCTCCACGTCGTCATAGCTCTCGGGGCGCAGGACATAGGCCGGCAGCTGCGGTGTGGCGTTGATGATATTGCTCGCATAGGCCGAGGCATCGCTCGGTGCAGGCGCAGGCGCAGCGGCGGCACGGGCGCGGGTGTTCTCGGCGTAGCTCGACGGCGTGTCATAGGCACCAGGACGATAACCGCTCGCAACACTGTCCTGCGAGCGCGAAGGCGGGTTATACGTCGTGGCATGGCGGGAGTCATCGCCGACCAGCTGCCCGGAGCGTGTATACACGGCAACCGACTCAGCTTCACCACGGCGCGTCTGACCAAGCAGGCCGTTGCTCGGCTCGTCTTGGGTGTAGAAGCCCTCGCCCGAAGCACCGCTGTAGCCGTTGCCCTGATAGCCATCGTCATAGCCATCATCGTAGCCGTAGTCGTCGTCCTGGCCATAACCCTGGTCGTAACCCTGCTGGCCGCCCAGGTGCATCTTATTTTTAATCTCGTCAAGGAAGCCCATGGTTGTGTCCTCTCGCGGTTTAGTGCAGGCGCCCCGATAATCAGTGCGCACTTCAGAGCCTTATTTTACTGCAAACTCCGGGCTAAATACTACCCTGCCCAGGCGAACGAGCGTAGAGCCCTCCTCAAGGGCAGGCTCAAAGTCTTCGCTCATGCCGCAGGAAAGCTCAGGCAGGTTCAAATCGGGATGCGCCGCCTCCAGCTCATCCCTCAGCTCACGAAGCCCCGCAAAGGTGCGGCGTGCCACATCCTTATTCCCCCGGGGCGCCATAGTCATAAGCCCCTGTACGCAAATTCCCTCAAGTTCCGCAAGCTCACCCGCGGCGGCGCGAATCTCATCGGGCGAAAAGCCTCCCTTCGACTCCTCACCACTCACATTGACCTCAATGAGCACACGCTGGGGGCCGGCGAGTTCGCCTGCCTCAATCTTGCGGGCAGCACGGCTCGAGATCGCCTGCGCCAGATGCAGCGAACCCACCGAGTGAATCAGCTCGGCTGAGCCCAGCACCGCATTGATCTTATTGGTCTGCAGGTTGCCGATCATATCGAAGCGCACCTCGGGCAGCTCCGGATGCTCCGCCAAACCTGTGAGCTTGCGAACCAGCTCCTGCGGGCGATTCTCGGCAAAATGGCGATACCCCGCCTGGATGGCGGCAACGGTCTCATCGACACCAACGGTCTTGGACACGGCAATGAGGCGCGCGGCGTCGTGGGGACGGCCCGCGCGATCGAGCGCCGCATAAAAACGTTCCAGAATCTGCTCGCGGCGAGCGCGCATCAAGTCCAAATAGTTATCCATTACCAATCGCCTCCGCTGACAGCCAAACAAGTAGTCCCATGCTAACGCAAGAGCGCGGCCCCGCATGTGCAAGGCCGCGCTCACTTAGGTATTTACAATCTTTCGACGAACGGGGTTACTTACTCCTCGTCGTCCTCGCCATCGTCCTCATCCTCAAGATGATCGAGCAGGAAGCGAAGACCCTCGCTGACCTCGTTAACGGGCACCTTGGCAACGTAGCGTGCATCGACGGCGGGCCTCATGATAACACCCTCGCCCGAAGGCACGCGCATGCTCTCGAGCTCATCCTCATCAGTGCAGGCGATATCACCGGCAGTCATACGCTGTCCGGTCAACAGGAAGGTCAGACGGCAGGCGGCATCGATGGAAATCGAGGCGATGCGATCGAGATAGCGCGATACCATGATGGCGCGGCGCAGGTCGTCATAGTTGCTGTCGTCGTCCATAAAATCGCCCGTGTCCATGCGGTTAAAGGTGCGGAAGAACTTCTCGTAGGCGGCGTGCACTGGCTCGTCCTCGACGGCCAAGTTGCAGATGATGGACATGTCGTTGGTGACGAGCGCAGAAAGCGAAGAGCCCAGCACCTGGTAGACGGCCTCAGCCTCGGCCTCGACCGTGCCGACAAGCTCTTTGGGCAGCGAGATGTCGGCCTTGATCATATGACGCGTGGCGCGGCAAATCTGGCGAACCTTATCGGTCATGCGCTGCAGGTTAAAGTCGACGTAGATGATCGTCTGCAGCAAGCGGAAGTCGGAGGCGACCGGTGACTGCGTGGCAATCAGGTTGTAGCAGACGGCCTCCAGGTTGGCGCAGCGTGCGTCAATCGAAAGCGTACGCTTCTTGGTCTTGGTGGCGAGCTTGCGGTCGTCGGTCACATAGGCCTTCACGGCATCGTGGAGGGCCAGATCGACGGCCTCGTAGATGCTCAGCATCTCGTGACGGGCCTCGATGAGCTGACGGGAAAACAGTTTGCGCATGGTTCACTCCAATCAGTTGGGTGCGGTCATGCCGCCCGCACAGTGAATACGCACCGGACCAGATCCGATCGGCTTGGGACTAGTCGCACCGATCAGCCAAAGCGGCCGGTGATATAGTCTTCCGTCCGCGAGTCCACCGGGCTGGTGAAGATCGCGTCGGTTTGACCATACTCGATGAGCGTAGCGGGCTCGCCGGCAACTTCCTGCAAGAAGAACGCGGTGTAGTCACTGATACGAGCTGCCTGCTGCATTGAATGCGTGACGATGATAATCGTCATCTCGGGCGCCAGCTCGGCCATCAGATCCTCGACCTTAGAGACGGAAGTGGGGTCGATGGCGGAGCAGGGCTCGTCCATCAGGAGGACATCGGGTTGCACCGCAAGCACGCGCGCGATGCACAGACGCTGCTGCTGACCGCCCGAGAGCGCCAAACCATCCTTGTTGAGCTGATTGGATACCTCTTTCCAGAGGTTGGCGCGCTTGAGCGATTCTTCCACGATGTCATCGAGGTCGCTTTTGCTAGTCACGCCCTGCAGACGAGGGCCAAAGGCGACATTCTCGTAGATGGATTTGGGAAACGGGTTGGGCTGCTGAAAGATCATGCCCACGCGACGACGGAGATCGACCGGATCGACACCCTCGGCATAGATATCGTTGCCGTCGAGCGTCATGGTGCCCTCGACGCGCGTGCCCTCAATCAGGTCATTCATGCGGTTGATGCAGCGCAAAAACGTCGACTTGCCGCAGCCCGAAGGGCCAATGAAGGAGGTGATGGCGTTTTTGGCGATGTTGAGGTCAAGCCCCGTCAGCGCATGAAAGTCACCGTACCAAAAGTTGAAATCCTTGGCCGTAATGGCCGCTTGCTCCAACGCGGGAGCGGACTGATAAACGGACATGGGACTCCTTAACTAGCGACGCTTGCGCGACAGGAAGCGCGCAAACAGGTTGAAGGCCAAAATGATCACCATCAGCAAGAGCGCGGTGCCGTAGGCTGCGTTCATGTTGATGCCGTCGTTGGCAAGCAGGTACAGGTGAACGGTCATGGGACGACCGGAATCGAGCGGCGAAATAGGTAGATTGATGGCCTGGCCCATGGTGTAGAGCACCACGGCGGTCTCGCCGATGGCACGGCCGATGGCAAGGACGATGCCCGTGGCAATGCGGCCAAAGGCCGAAGGAAGCACGATCTTGGAGACGACCTGCCACTTGGTAGCGCCCAGGCCGTACGCGCCCCAACGGATATAGCGCGGAACGGCGCGAATGGCTTCTTCGGTGGTGCGCATGACGATGGGAAGCATCAAGAGCGCGAGCGCCAGAGCGGCCGAGACCATCGAAAGGCCCAGGCCCATAGCCTCGACAAACAAGGCGTAGCCAAACAGGCCCATAACGATGGAGGGCACCGAGGCCAAAGCGTCAGCAGCGTAGCGAATGAGCTCGACGACCTTGCCCTGCTTGGCGTACTCGGCCAGATAGACGGCTGCCAGCACAGCGATCGGCGTGCAGATAAGCATGGCGAGCGCCGTCACGTAGACGGTCGAGACGATCGTGGGCCAAATTCCGCCCTCGGCGTTGACGCCCTGGGGCCAACCGAAGATAAAGTCGAGCGAGATGTGTGGCAGGCCGTTGATGACCACGTAGGCGATGATAGCGACCAGCACCAGCGTGGTGATGTAGGCAGCGGCACGAAACACGCCAAGCATGATCTTGTTGGACAGGTCCTTGTTGATGCGGCCCTTCTTGCCGTGGGAAAGGGCACGCTTGATGCGCTCGCGCGACGAGGTCGTATCGACCGTCGTGTCAACGGAATCGGACATAGCCTACCCCCTCTTCTTCTTGGAAATCAGACGAACGATACCCACCAGCGTGGCGGAGATGATAAACAGGACCACACCCATGCCGAACAGCGCCGAGCGGTGCAGACCCGAGGAATAGCTCATGTCGAGCGCAATCTGGCTCGTGAGCGTCGAGATGGGGCTCGCAATGCTGTCGGGAATAACCGGGGCGTTACCTACGACCATGAGCACGGCCATGGTCTCGCCGATGGCACGGCCCATACCCAGCACGATGGCATCAACGATACCCAGCTTCGCGGCAGGTAGCACGACCTTATAGATGGTCTGCCACTTTGTGGCGCCCATGGCATACGATGCCTCGCGAATGCCCATGGGAATGGAATTGAGAGCATCGATGGTGAGCGTGGTGATGGTAGGGACGATCATGATGGCGAGCACAAACCACGCCGTCAGCGCACCAAAACCAAGGCCGCCGGTCAGTTGTGCGATAAACGGGCGGATGATGATCATGCCAAAGAAGCCGTAGATGATGGAGGGTATGCCCGCCAGCAGGTCAACGGCGGGGCTGATGAGCTTGCGCACGCGCTTGCTGGCAATCTCGACCAGGTAAACGGCCGTACCCACGCCCAGCGGCACGCCCATGGCGAGCGCACCGACGGTCACCAGACCCGAGCCAGCAAGCAGCGACAAGATGCCGTAGTGGCCCTCGGAAGGCGCCCACGTAAAGCTAAAGAAGTCAGCCAGACCGATGTCAGTAAAGACGGGCAGCGCCGAGTACGTGGTAAAGACAAAAATCAGGATGACGGTAACGACCGCCAAGAACGCGCAGGCAAAGAAGATCCACTGCAGCGCCTTCTCCTTGATATAGGTGCTGCGCGATACGAGCGCCAGCTCGCGCTTCTTGGGCGTCTGAACATTCTGCTCAGTCTGGGAGTTTTCCTGTGCTTCCATGCTACTCACTCCCCTTCTCGTCGTTGGTGACGGGAATAAAGCCCGCCTCGCGAATCTGCTTGTCCATCTTTTCGGACGTCACATAGTCGATGTAATCCTGCGCCTGCTGCGAAGGCACACCCTTCACAAAGAAGTAAAGGTCGCGCGAGATGGGATAGCCGCCACTCGCGACCGTCTTCTCGGACGCCTCAACATGATTGACCGAGACGGCCTTGACCGAGGTCTTGGCGTTGAGGCTATCGACGAAGCCCAGCGAAATGTAGCCGATGGCCCCACGCGAACGAGATACCACGTCGCGCACCTGGCCCGTACCCGAAAGAACGGCCGAGCGGCGATCGAACGGCGTGCCATCCATCACGATGGTACGGAAGGCCTCGCGCGTACCGGACGCCTCGTCTCGGTTGATGACCTGAATCCTCAGGTCCTCGCCACCGACCTCTTTCCAATTGGTAATCTTGCCGGCGTAGATATCGCGGAGCTGCTCGGTCGAGAGGTTATCGACGGGGTTGTCGTCGTTCACGATGACCGCAATACCGTCGTGGGCAATGACAATGGGAGTCAGGCCCAGATCCTGTTCGTCGGCATTGAGTCCACGGGAGGAGCTGGCGATATCGGCCGTGCCGGCGCTGACGGCCTCGATCCCAGCGGAAGAACCCAAACCGGAAACGAGCACGTCGATGCCGGTCTCCTCCTTAAAGCCCTCGGCCGCAATCTCGGCGATAGGAAGGCAGGTCGTGGAGCCGGCCACGGTAATGGAAGAGCTAGAAGATCCCGAAGAACAGGCGCACAGCGTAAGCGTAAGCACAGCGGCGCTCAGGACCGATACGATCTTTCTCATAGCATCACGCCGATCGCAGCATGGCGCCCACAGGTGCCGTCCTCGTTACGGTAGGAATAAAAGCGGTCGTTCTGACGCACGGTCGAAAGCTGGGTATCCACGATATTATCCGCGTTGACACCGACATCTACCAGCGCCTCGCGAATGGCAGCGGAAAGATCGAGCATGCGAGAGGTATTCGCATCGATGCAAGAGAACTCGGCGGCAAAGCGATCCATGAGTTCCTGGGATACCTCATATTCGTCACCCAAGATATGGGGGCCGATATAGGCGGAAACGTCGCTCGCATCGCAACCGGCAGCATCGCAAAGCGCCTGGCACGCCTTGGCGGAAATACGTGCAATCGTGCCCTTCCAACCGGAGTGCACCACGGCAAATCCGCCGGGGGCCACCAGCACCACGGGAACGCAGTCGGCAAAGCAGAGCAGCACGGGTACGTTATGCGCCGTACAGACGATGGCATCGCAGCCCTCGGCAATCTGCTCGCGGACGTCCTCAAGGTCATCGGCGCCGTTCGAGGTCACCGCAACGATATGGTCACCATGGACCTGATTGGGAACGAGCAAGTTGTGCTCGCACTCGGCGGCACCCATAGCCTCGAGCACGCGACGACGATTTTCTTGAACAGCAAAGGGGTCATCGCCAACATGCGAGCCCAAATTGAGTGAGGAGTACGCATCTTCGGAAACACCACCGGCGCGCTCGGTGAAGGCAAAGCGAACATCGGATGTCGCGCCTTCCACCAACGTAACTCCATCATGGTCGACACGCGAAACGTTGTCCGCACGTGCTGCCATACTAAAGCCTCCTAATAACACAAGTACCGCGGCATCGCCGCTACAGCCCGCGTTTATACGGCTGTCATACTTCTCTAAAAGGATACCTGCTGCACTGGAGGCAATCGTAAAGGGAACGTAAAGAGATTGGAGGTTCTAGTTTACAAAGTCGAAATAAAAAGGGCGCGTCCATACGGACACGCCCCCGTGAGCAACAATGCAAAGAACGACTTAGAAGCTACCGCGCTTCAGGAAGTCGGGAAGCTCGAACTGATCGTTGCCGAAGTTAGGAAGCTCGGTGCCACCGACGTTGCGGGTCGGAGCGGCCTGAGCCGGGCTGGTGGCCGGAGCGGTGCGCTGCGGCTCAGCGGAGGCAGCGGCCTTGCTCTGAGACTGCTGAGCAGCAAAGAGCTCGTCCTGACGGTTGACGTTGGAGTCGGAGAAGCCCGTAGCGATGACGGTGATACGCACCTGATCGCCCAGGGACTCGTCGACAACGGTACCGAAGATGATGTTGGCCTCGGGGTCGACGGCGTTGGCGACAACGTCGGCGGCGTCGCTGATCTCCTGGATGCCCAGGTCCTTGGAACCGGCGATGGAGAGCAGCACGCGTGTGGCACCATCGATGGAGCTCTCGAGCAGCGGGCTGGAGATGGCCTGCTGGGCAGCGTCGACGGCACGGGTATCCCCAGAAGAGGTACCGATACCCATCATGGCGGTACCGGCCTGCTTCATGATGGTCTTAACATCGGCGAAGTCCAGGTTGATGATACCGGGGACGGTGATGAGGTCGGTGATGCCCTGGGTGCCCTGGGAAAGGACGCCATCGGCAATCGCGAAGGCCTCGAGCATGGTAGTCTTCTTCTCGGCGATGTCGAGCAGCTTATCGTTGGGGATGACGATCATGGTATCGACGCAATCGGAGAGGGTCTTAATGCCCTCCTCGGCGCTCTTCTTGCGCTTGCGGCCCTCGAAGGTGAAGGGCTTGGTCACGACGGCGACGGTCAGTGCGCCGACCTCGTTCATCGCGATATCGGCAACGATGGGAGCAGCGCCGGTACCGGTGCCACCGCCCTCGCCGCAGGTGATGAACACCATGTCGGCGCCAGCGAGCGCCTCGGCAATGTCGTCGCGGGACTCATCGGCAGCCTTGCGGCCAACCTCGGGGTTGGCGCCGGCGCCCAGGCCGCGGGTAAGGTCGGTGCCGATGTGCACCTTGATATCGGCATCAGAGATCGCGAGTGCCTGAGCATCGGTGTTGATGGCAACAAACTCGACGCCGCGGATGCCCTCTTCGATCATTCGATTGACCGCGTTGGTACCGCCGCCGCCGACGCCGACCACCTTAATGACGGCAAGGTAGTTGTTGATCTCTGTCTCGTGCATGTCGGTCCTCCGAACAAAGGTTATAGCCATAGCATGGGTCGACCCCTGCGCACATTAACCTTCAGGTTGAAAGTAAATGCAAAGGTAAACCGTATTATGTTTGCACATTATGAACGTATCAGTCAAATAATTGACCGTGAAAACCAAACAAACCAGATAAACGGCGTGGTATGGCCCCTCAACAAAGCATCAACCAGCGCTACGAGGTCGGAGCGTTCCTAAATGTATAGTTACCCGGAGAGCGCACATTGATATACGTTACGCCCTCTACCTGCGAAAGCAGCTTGGTGACTACGCGCTCCTTCTTGACGATATCGTTCGAATCGCCCAGCGACACCTCAATGCCGTTATTGAGGTTTGCCGAGATGGCTTCGACCGAAGGCGTGGAAATATCCTTGACTTGTCCCAAGAACTCGCTCGAAAAACCACGCACATAATCCAAGCCAGCCTTAACGGCCTTGGAGCTCACCGCCTGGCCGGAAACCGGAGCGACATCCGCCGAGACATCAGTCAACAACACCGCGCCATAGTGCTTAGCGAGCGCCAGCGCGGCATCAATGCCGGTCAGGGTATTTGAGCCCTGCCCCGTCGTGATGACGTTGCCCTGATCGTCCACTTCGACCGACGTCGACAGCGGGGCGATCCAGGTGTCATCATCCCCGATGGCCCAAGCAAGGTCATCGGAGCTGATATAGGCAATTGCAATGACCTTGCGCTCCATCGGCGTAATGATGAGCGTATGCGGGAACTGACGCTGGACATCCACGCCCGAGACCCACGGGTTCTGCTTGAGATCCTCGGTAATCTGGTCGGGATCGACGTTAAAAAGCGACGTTCCCTCGGGCAAATCGATCAGCTGGATAGCATCGTGCTTCGTCACATGCTCGCTGCCTTGAATCTGAATATCAGTGGCGGTAAACAATCCAGAGTTAATCACCACGATGGCAACGACGACGAGCACGGCCAAGGCGGCCAGAACGCCGCCCACGATTTTGCCTTTGCCTGTAACGAGAGAAGCGGCGTCTGACGTTTTATTTGCCATCGCCCCAAGTGAAGACAACGGGTTGACGCCTTTTTTAGTCGAAGGCTTCTTGGCGGTAGCCGGCACCGATGTCAGCGAGCGCGGTTTCGATGCGCCCAGTGTGCGACCCGGACGCGCCGCTTTAGCTCCCGTCGAGGGCTTAGGAGTTGCCATAGGACGGGCAGGCTTGGCGCCCATAACAGGCTTTGACGTCACCGAGGGACGCGAGGACTTTTTTGCGGCCGGACGATTGCCGAGCTGCGAGCCGACAACCGGACGACTGGTCTGTCGAGCATGCCCGACAGACTTAGAGTGCGCGACGGCATTGCGTTGAGGTTTGGCAGGCGCGCCGGAACGCCCTCCGGCGCGGCGGAAGGTGGGTTTCGATGCTCTAGAAGCCGAGGAATTTAACTTCCGGTCTGAGCTCGATGCCATACGCCTCCCTCACCTTTCCGTGCACATGTCTGATAACCGCGGCAACGTCATCGGCCGAGGCGGTTCCGTTATTAACGATAAAATTAGCGTGAACGGGCGAAACTTCCGCGCCGCCAATCGAAAAACCCTTTAATCCACAATCCTCGATAAGCTTGCCCACACTCGCATCGGGCGGGTTGCGAAAGACCGACCCGCAGGATGCGCGACCCATGGGCTGCGTACGCTTGCGCCTCGTCAGGTACCGTTCCATGCGCTCGCGAATGTCGGCCTTGGGCGCCGGTTTAAGTTTGAGCACGCACTCGAGGATGATCTCATTGCGGGGAAGGCTACATTCGCGGTAGCCCCAAGTGATCTCGGACCCCGCATAATGCTTGATACCGGATGCCGGGTCAAAAGTTACGACATCCTCGACCAGCGAGCCAATCCATTCGATCCGCGTGCCGGCATTCATAGATATCGCACCGCCGACCGAACCAGGGATGCCAACGGCAAACTCAAGGCCCGAGAGGCTACGCGACAGGGCATCGTTGACCAGGCGCGCAAACATCACGCCCGCACCGACCGTCAGCGTACAACCGTCATCGGCAACAACCGTGCGCTGAAACTCACGTCCGAGCGAAATGACGGCACCACGATAACCGCCATCGGCAACCAGCAGATTAGAGCCCTTGCCGATGATGACCCACGGCACCTGCTCGCGATCGAGCACCGCCACGGCGCGGCGGAGGGCATGATAGCTATGGCACGTCACAAAGAGGTCGGCCTTGCCGCCGATACGATAGCTCGTATGACGCGCAAGGCGCTCGTCCTCGATCACATCCGTGTCGATCATGCCCGAGAGCGCCATGACGGCGTTAAACAGACCCATTAGACTTAAGCGTCTTTCTTGGCAGTCAGATACTCAATGAACTCGGGGCCGACGGTCGTAACGTCACCGGCGCCCATGGTGAGCAGCAGGTCGCCCTCGCCCACCATCTGCTCGAGCTCCTGATTGAGCTCAAGACGGCTGGAGCAGTACACGACCTCCTTGCCAGGATGCTTGGCGCGCACGGTATCGGCGAGCATCTTAGAGGTGACACCCGGAATGGGCATCTCGCCAGCCGAGAACACATCAATCAGCAGCAGTTTATCGGCATTGGCAAATGCATCGGCAAAGTCGTCGCACAGGGCCTGCAGGCGCGAATAGCGGTGCGGCTGGAACACGACGTCGACGTACTTGTAGCCCAGCGACGAAGCAGCAGCAAGCGTCGCCTTGATCTCGGTGGGGTGATGGCCGTAATCATCGACCACGGTGATGCCATCGATATCGCCCACGTGGGTAAAGCGACGGCGGACGCCCTCAAAGCTCGAGAGCGCCTTGGCGGCGGCGTCGATGTCAAGGCCCAGGACATGGGCGACGGTGAGCACCGCCGTGGCGTTGAGCATGTTGTGGCGACCGGGATTGCTCTTGATCTCCACAGCGTGCTCAGTGCCGTCCTCAAAGCGAACGATAAAGTCGCTCTGGATGCCCTTGACATCCGGGTGCATGCAGACGATGTCGTTGCTCTCGGCAAAGCCGTAGGAAAGCACGTGACGGCCCGTCGACTTGGCGAGCTCGACCAGATGCGGGTCCTCACCGCAGACGATGACGGTGCCGTCCTCGCCCACCAAGCTCATGAATTTGGCGAAAGTTGCCTCGATCTCCTCGATACCCGAGTAGTGATCGAGGTGGTCGGCCTCGACGTTGGTCACAATGACCACGTTGGGGTTCAGGAACAGGAAGGAGCTGTCGGACTCGTCGGCCTCAGCGACAAAGTAGTCGCCCGAGCCGTTCTTGCCGTTCGTGTCATAGCCCTCGACGATGCCACCGATCAAGAAGCTCGGATCCAGACCCATGCGGTCGAGCATGGTGGCGCACATCGAAGACGTGGTGGTCTTGCCATGCGTGCCGGCAACAGCGACGGTGGTGTAGCCGTGGCCCAAAGCAGAGAGCATCTTGGCACGGGGCCACACGGGAATACCAAGCTCGCGAGCGCGCACGAGTTCAGGGTTGGACTCCGGAATAGCGGTGGAGACAACAACCACGTCGGGCTTGACCTCGTCGATCGTGGCGGCCTCATGGCCCACATGCACCTTCACACCAGCGCGGGTAAGCTGGCGGATATAACGTGACGTCTTAAGGTCGGAGCCGGTAACGGCATAACCGCGCTCGTGAAGAACGAGGGCGATGCCGCTCATGCCGGCGCCGCCGATACCGATAAAGTGGGCGCTCTTAAACTCGGGCGCGGAGGTTGCAGTCTGGGAATCAGCCATGTGCTCGTGTACTCCTTGCGTAAACACTGCCTGTAACCCGTTAACTGTACCGCACCTACCGCATCAGCGCGAGGGCGACCGACGATATCCCGTCTAACTAACGCAAACCCTCTACCGCATCCGCCAGAAGAGCGGCGGCCCTATCCTGAGCCAGACCACGCGCCGCCTGACGCATGGCGTCGCGCGCCGCCGCGTCATCGACCAGGTGCAGCAGTTCATCGGCAAAGGCAGAACCGTCGATATCGGCATCGGCGCAGAGCACGCCGGCCCCAGCGTCGACCAGATAACGGGCATTGGTGGTTTGGTGGTCGGCCGTCGCATGCGGGTACGGCACGAGCACCGAAGGCACGGCGAGTGCAGCGATCTCGGCCACGCTCGATGCGCCCGAACGCGAGAGCACCAAATCGGCAGCAGCCAGCATATCGCCCATGTTGTCGATGTAAGGCTGGACGCGGTAACGCTTCGCCTCCTCGGGCGTCAGCGCCAAAGCGCGCTCGGTCTCCTCAAAGCCGTCGGCACCCGTCGAATGCAACACATAGAGGTTCTTGCGCGAAAGCAGCTCGTTTTTGAGCGAAGCCACACGCTCGTTGAGGTGCTGGGCGCCAAGTGAACCGCCAAAGACGAGCAGCAGCGTAGCGTCCTCGGGAACGCCAAGTGCCTTGCGGCCGCGAGCGCGATCGCCCTCGATCACCGAGCGACGTACGGGGTTGCCGGTCATGAGCACGTGGTCAGGGTCACCTTCGCGCTCAAAGACCGAACGCGCTGCCGGCACCGAGATGCACACGCGGGCGGCGTGGGAGTTCATCATCTTGTTGGCCAGGCCCGGAACAGAGTTCTGCTCATGCAGCAGATACGGAACGCCCGCGCCCTTGCACCACCCCAGCAGCGGAACCTCGACATAGGCACCAAAACCAATGGCGGCATCGGGCTTGCCGACCTTTGAGAAATGACTGGCGAGCGCACGCTTGGCTTTGTTGACACGCCACAGCGAGGTCAGCGCCGTCCAAGGACGGGAGCGGTCGAAGCCCGTGACCGTAATGGGCACAAAATCAAACCCAGCCTCGGGGACCAGACGACCCTCGAGCTTGCGCGACTGGCCCACGAACACAACGTGGTGGCCACGGTCACGCAGCTCTTCGGCCAAGGCGAGCGCGGGGTTGATGTGCCCGGCCGTGCCGCCGGCTGCAATAGCAACGGTCATTTTATCGGTCATGGTAGTCCCTTCGTACACGCGGTCCCTGGTCGTCGGTACGCAGACGCGCCGACGGGTCCGAGTTCAAATCGATTCGATTATATCCGCCGCCCGCGTTGCGAGGGCTGGGGCGCTGAGGACGACCTTGCGGCGCCGTTCGCTGACGCGGGCGGGCTGCCGGCTCGGTCGCAGAGCCATCCAGGACGGTAAAACCGTTACGCGAAGATCGCTCGCCGCGCACGTGGGGCACGCCGGCGGTACTCTCATCCATAACGGCAAAGCTCTCGCGGCGGCGGTCATACTCATCGCGGCGGGCGCTCTCGTACGAAACGCGCAGGATCAACCCGGCAAGCATGAGCGACACAATAATCGACGAACCGCCGTAGCTAATAAACGGCAACGGTTTGCCCGTCATGGGAAACACGTTGAGGATGCCCAGCGCGTTAATCAAAAACTGCACTGCGAGAATGACCGCGGAGCCAGACGCCATAAGCGCGCCCCGGCGATCGGTCGCCTGCTCGGCAATGCGAAACGCCGAGTAGATCAGCATCGCAAACACCAAGAAGAACAGCACGGTTCCGACAAAACCGACTTCCTCGCCAATGATGGCCAGGATGTAGTCATTGTGCGCCTCGGGCAGATACGAGTACTTCATGGTTGAGTTGCCGATGCCACGGCCGAACAGACCGCCCGAGGCAAAGGCCATAATGGCAAGCGTGGCCTGATAGCCGTCACCATACTCGTCGGCCCAAGGGTTCAAGGCAACCTGAATACGCACCATACGGTACGGCTCTGCGACAAGCGCAATCACGATCACGAGAATGCCGAAGATTAGCACGCCGATGATAAATCTGGGGTCGAGACCCGCAAACAACGCCATGCACATGAGGGTCAACAGGATGATCAGGACAGTACCGAAATCGGGCTGGATAAAGATCAGAAAGAGCGAAATGCCCAGGTAGATGCCCATCTTGCGAAGGAATTCGTTGATGTTGCCACCGGGCGAAAAGAAGCGATCAAGCATGATGGCCGAATACGCAATGGCAAATGGCTTTAAAAACTCGGAAGGCTGGAACTGAATACCGGCGATGTTAAGCCAGCGCGTGGCGCCACGGCTGCCGCTGCCCACCAAGAACACCAGAAACAGTAGCCCTATCATGCCTATGAGGAAGATCCTGAGCACATCCTCCCCAAACCAGCTGTCCGGCAAAACGCGCACGATGGCAATCAGCGCCAGAACACCGACCACGGCAAACGCGGCCTGTCGACCCAGAAAAAACGTCGCCGAGCCATTCTCGTGCAGCGCCTCGACCGAAGACGCCGAGTACACCATCAGCAGGCCAAAGCATACCAAGGTAAACAAGCAGGCCATGAATATCAAACGGGGGCGCATGATACGGGCGGGAACGCCGGCAATATAGCGTTCGCTAAACGACTGCCCGCCGCGACCGGAACGCGGTGTGCTGCGCCGCGAGGAAGCACGGTCCGAGTCGGGCCTCCTCATACCTTGTCGGGGGCTCTCCTCTCTCACCGGCAACCCCTATTCCATTTGCGATTTCGCCGCAGCGGCAAGCTGGGCCACATAGTCCTTAAACACGCGGCCGCGCTCCTCATAGCCCGAGAACTCATCGAACGAAGAGCAGGCAGGAGAAAGTAAGATCACGTCGCCACGGCTCGACAGCGAACGGGCGACGTCCACGGCATCGCGCAGGTCATCCGCCTGGGCGATATCCACATCGCCGTCGACATCGGCCTCGTCCATAGCGGCGGTGAAACGCTCGCGCGCATCGCCAAAGCAGACGACCGAGCGTACGTTATCCATAACAACGCGCGCGAAGTCCGTGAGCGGCGTGCCCTTATCGTGGCCGCCGAGCAGCAAGATCACGTCGTCATCGGGAAATGCCGTCAGTGCCTTCTCGACCGCATCGGTGTTGGTCGCCTTGGAATCGTTGACGTAGCGCACGCCGTCAATCTCGCCACACGGCTCCACGCGGTGCTCGAGCGGCTGGAACGAGGCAAGACCGCGGCAGACACCATCGACATCGGCACCGACCGCCAAGGCAGCCGTGGCGGCGCACAGGGCATTGATAACATTGTGATGGCCCGAGATCTTGAGCTCGGATGTAGCGATGAGCGGGGTCTCGACGCCCTTCAGGCGCACGACCATCTTGCCGTCGCGCACAAAGGCGGCATCCTCGCCCTCAGGCTCGTCAAAGGCAACCTTGCAGATGCGACGACCCGGCGTGTAGATGTACTCATCGAACTCGTGAATGCCGGCGTCTTCGACGTCGACAACCGCCAGATCGTCATCGACCATATTGTCAAACAGTTTGATCTTGGCAAGCGCGTAGTTCTTATGGCTCTTATGCCAGCCCAAGTGGTCGGGAGTGATGTTGAGCAGCACCGCCACGCGGGGGTGGAGCTCGGTTGTCGTAGCAATCTGATAGCTCGAGAGCTCAGCCACAAACCACTCGTTGTGGGCTCGGCCGTCAATCTCGTTGACCGGCGGCTCGCCGATGTTGCCGACAGCAACGCTGGCCTCGCCGGCAGCCTTAAGCAGATAATCAGCCAGCGACGTGGTGGTCGTCTTGCCGTTGGTGCCCGTGATGGCAATCCAGTTATCGGGCGACAGGCGATAGGCAAACTCGGGCTCACCCATAATCTGGGCGGCATGCTCGCGCCCGGCCTTAAAGAAGCCCGAGAACTCCGAGATGCCCGGGCACGTCACGCATACGTCATAGGCGCCCTCGACCTGTTCGGTCCCATAGACAAACGACGCACCAGCAGCCTCGAGCGCACGCGTGGCGTCATTGGGTTCAGAGGTGCCACCGCCATACACGGTAACGGCACTTACGCGCTCGGGATGTGCCAGCGCCCAGCGGGCGACATCGAGACCGGATTTGCCCTGACCCAAAACGAGCAGGCTAAAGACATCAGCAAGAGGCATGAAAGACCACTATCCCAACTGGAAGAACAGGGCAAGGCCAACGGCACCAAAGGCAGCAGCGATAATCCAAAAACGGATGACGACCTTGGTCTCGGCCCAGCCCTTCTTTTCGAAATGATGATGGATGGGCGCCATAAGGAAGACGCGCTTGTGCGTAAAGTGGAAGTAGACAACCTGAATCATGACCGACAGGGTCTCAACGATAAACAGGCCGCCGATGATGAGGGAGACGACCTCGGTGTTGGTCATGATGGACGTGCAGGCAAACGCGGCGCCTAGGGCAAGCGAGCCGGTATCGCCCATAAAGATGCTCGCCGGATAGCAGTTGAACCACAGAAAGCCCAAGCAGGCACCGGCACACGCGGTGCAGAAGATGGACAGGTTCACGTCTCCGTGCAAAAACGCCATGGCAGCCATGGCGAGCATGGCAATCATGGAGGTGCCGCCAGCAAGACCGTCAAGGCCATCGGTCAGGTTCACGGCATTAGAAAGACCGGCGATCATCAGCCAGCAAAAGACAATGTAGAGCCACGGGAACGAAAGGCCGCAGATGGTGGTCGAAAGCACGCCAAGGTCAATCGTCAGGCCGCCGGGAAAACGAATCTCGGGGGCGACGCCGCACCAGTTAACGGCAAGTACCGTAAAGGTGACACAGATAATGGTTAGGCCGATCATCTTGGCATGAGGCGTCAGACCGAGCGAGCGCCCATGCGTAACGGAGGTCAGGTCGTCGATCAGGCCCAGCACGCCTGTCGCCAGCGTGGCGAGCAGCACGAGCACGAGCTCGGTGGTGAGCTTGCCCATCAGCAGGCAGGTCAGCGAAATCGCGACGAGAATGACAACGCCACCCATGGTGGGCGTTCCCTGCTTAACCAAATGACGCTTGGGGCCGTCGGCACGAACCTGCTGGCCGATACCCTCGACCTTAAGTAGCTTGATCCACCACGGCATGAGCAGCAGCGCAATGGCAGCGGCGATGCCAAGCCCCAAAAAAGCCTGATACGTTGGATACGAGGGATTGCCGAACATGGGCTAGCACACACCTTCCACAAAGCGGTCGAGCTCAACAAAGCGGGAACCCTTGACCAGTACAACATCATGTTTTTCAAGCGCGCCGCCCATGCGGTCGAGCACCTGCTGATAATCGGAGAACACCTGGATGCGGTCCTCGTCCATGCCCATCATGCGCGCGGCATCGGCCATAAGCTGGGCCAGCTCACCACCCACGCACGCCAGCATGTCGAGCTTCTTGGCGGCGGCATAGGCGCCCACGAGCTCATGCATGCGAGGAGCCTCATCGCCCATCTCGCCCATCTCGCCCAGGATCGCCATGCGAGACCCCGTGCACGAAAGCGAGCACAGCAGATCGAGACCAGCAGCCATGGATTCGGCGCTGGCGTTATAGGAATCGTCGATGACGCGGGCACCGCTCTTGGCGCGCTTGATCTCCTGGCGGTGCCCGGTGATCGTGAGGCCCCTAAAGGCAGCATCGATCTGCTCGGGCGTCACGCCCAGGCGATAGGCAACTGCGGCGGCCTTAACGGCATTTGGGACGGACTGCACGCCGGGGATGGCAAGCATGGTATCGGTCGTCTCACCCTGGCCAAAATCGAGCGTAAAGACCGGACGGCCCTCGTCATCAACACGAATGTCGCGGGCACGGACCTCATCATCGTCCGAGACGCCGGCCAGCATCACATCGATACCAGCAGGCTGGGCGAACGTATCGCGAATGAACGGCGTAAAGTCGTCCTCACCGCCCAAAACCAGCAGCGGCAAGAAGTCGCCGGCGGCGCACATACCCTGGACAATCTCGGCCTTAGCGCGGGCGATGTTCTCGCGGCTGCCCAAAATGCCGATGTGAGAGGTACCAATCTTGCTCACGATGGCAAGGTTGGGATTGGCGGACTGGGACAGGCGCTCAATCTCGTGGAAATGGTTCATGCCCATCTCGAGCACCAGGACCTCGGTATCGGCCGGAGCGGAAAGCACCGTGAGCGGCATGCCGATCAGGTTATTGAAATTGCCCTTGGTGGCCCAGACACGATAGCGCTTGGCGAGCACGGCGGCGAGCACGTCCTTGGTCGTCGTCTTGCCGATGGAACCGGTAATACCAACGACCAGGCAGCCAAGCTCCAGACGGTACGCGTGCGCCAAACGCAGCAGAAAGTCCTCGGGATCATCGGTCAGCAAGATGGCACAGCCCTTGTCCTGCGCCAGCGAGACCAGCTCGGCCTCGGGCTCACGCGTCATCACGACGGCGCCGGCACCCGACTGGACGGCACGGGAAGCAAAATCATTGCCGTCGACGTTTTCACCGGGAAAGGCGACGAAAATCGTCCCTTCCTCGACCTGACGCGAGTCGATAACGCACCCGCGGCATACCCGATCGGCTTCTCCCGTCACGGTTCGGGCCCCTGTTGCGGCCGCGAGGTTGTTGACGGCGATCTCTATCATTGCAGCTCCCCTGTAAACCTAATAATGCTATCGGCGTATTGTATCCCAGCGCCGCACATGCGTGGTGCAGGGCATGTGAACACCCTCATATGGGACAACAAACCACGCCCCAAAGATTGTAACCCCCTACTTCGTGTGCGGGATACCCAGCACGTCGAGCGCGTTGGCCATAATGGACTGGAACGGCACCGCAGCGGCATCTGAGTCGCTCGGCGTTCCGTCGAGCGTGATATAGCACAGCACCTTGGGCGATTGTGCCGGCGCAAAGCCCATAAAGGACGACATGTAGTTCTCCTTGAGGTAGCCGCCGTTCTCGTCGGCTCGTTCGGCCGTACCGGTCTTACCCGCCACGTCATAGCCGTCAACCGCGCCGCCAACGCCCGTTCCCTCGGACACGACCGTCTGCATGCACGATGTCACCTGGGATGCGGCGTCCTCAGAAATCGCGCGTTCGCCTTCGCCCCAGTCCTTCTCGTCGCCTTTGCTGGACTTATAGAAGTGCGGGGTCATCATCACGCCGCCGTTGGCGATGCCGCCCACGGCACGTGCGATCTCAATCGGCGAGACGGACAGCGCCTGTCCAAAGCTCATCGATCCCAGCGTGGCGCCGTCATACTGGTCACGCTCCTTGACGATGCCCAGGCTCTCGCCCGGAAAATCGACACCGGAGCTGTGACCGATGCCCCACTTGTCCACATAGGCGGCAAAGTCGTCGGCACCGATCTTGCGCCCCACCAGGACAAAGCCCACATTGGACGAACGGCGCATCATCTCGCGCACATCCATGGTCATGCCATAGTCGCGCTTATCGGCATCGGTAACGGTATCGTCGCCCACCTTGATGCTCGCCGGCACCTCAAACGACGTACTCGATCGTACGACGCCCAAGTCGAAGCCGGCGCCCGCCACGAGCGTCTTAAAGACCGAGCCGGGCTCGTAGGCGTCAGTGACCAGGCGCAGGTTCATATCCTCGGTCTTGGCGTTCTCCAGATCGGTCTGGTCGTAGGTCGGGTACGAGCAGGCTGCGAGAATTTCACCGGTCGTGGGGTCGGTGACCAAAGCCGAGCCGTTCTTGGCCTTTGTCTTCTCGACAGCCTCTGCCAGAGCATCCTCAGCCGCACGCTGGATATTGACGTCGAGCGTCGTCACGATATCAACGCCGTCGACCGCGGCCACCTTTTTATAGGCACCGCCCGCGATATAGCTGCCGTCCCTCGCGCGCTCGCGCACGAGAGAACCGTTCGTGCCGGTCAGAAGCTTGTTGTATTGCTTTTCGAGACCCGTCAAGCCGTCGTTGTCCACATTCACTACACCCAGCACCTGCGATGCCAGATTGCCGTATGGATATACGCGCTTCATGGCCTGCTCAAAAAGCACGCCGGGCAGGTTCTTCTTCTCCAGCACCGCAGCATCGTCTTCGTCCACTTGGCGCTTGATATACACCCAGGTGCCATCGGACTCGACGAGCTTGCGGCAGGTCTTTTTATCGATTCCAGTTGCCTTGACCAGCGCCGACACCGTCTTGTCAACATCCTCGACAAGCTGCGGGTTCACGGCGATGTTGCGACATTCGACCGACGACGCCAGCACGTTACCGTTGCGGTCGTAGATGGTGCCGCGTTTGGCATAGAGGGTCTGCGCAAGCAGGCGGCGCGCATCGGCACGCTCGCGCAGTTTATCGGCTTCGACAATTTGATAGTCGGCAAGGCGAAAGACGCCCAAGCCCAAGCCAAGCCCAATGAATCCCATGACGGCTTTGCGGCGAGGCAGAGGCGCGCCTGTGAGCCATTCGGTCGACGAACTCTTGCACGACCTGGTGTTATGCACTTGAGGGCCGCCCGAGCCGCGAAGTCGCGACGCCGGGTCGTTGCCACGGGACTGCCCGGCGTTGTAAGATTGCCGACCCGTTCCTTGATAACCAGAACGTCCCCGCGACGAGGGACGTCCAGAACCGCGGCCCCCATCGGAACCGCGGCGATAGTCATTTGTCATACTCAGCTACCGTCTTGCTACTGAGCGGTCGCGGTCGCGTTGGCGCCCGCGGCTGCATCCTGCGAAAAGTCAAGTGTAACGCTCTCGCTGGGCTCCACCATGCCATAAGCGCCCGCAAGGTCGCGAATGCGCGTGTCGGCGCCATAGACCGAATGCATGACCTCCAGGTCGGAGCTCTCATCGGTCGCCTTTTCGAGCGTGTTGGTAAGCTCGGCGTTGCTGTTGAGCACCTGGGCCGTAACGCCGGCGAGCGCCACGCGGGCGACGCCAATCGTCATGAAGATAGCCGCAATGATGCAAAACGTTTTAAGAACGCTCATGAAAACCGGGCTTACCGCCTGGTTTGCCTGACGGCCCGCGCCCGTGTAGACATCAAAGCGCGGCGTGCGCTGCTCACGGGGAGCAACGGGGGCCTGCGGCGTCTCACGATAGGCGGGCATGGCGTTCATATCATAGGCGAGTGCTGCGCTTGAAGTGTTGTAGCCCATGATATGCCGCCTCCCATCCCGAGTACGTTGGTAGTGTGTTTAAGCTTCGTTTATGGTGCGAGCGGGAGGTCCAATATCGCGCGGTCGCGCCTACAGACGCTGCGCCACGCGGATTTTGGCTGATCTCGCCCGAGGGTTGCGCTCAACCTCATCAGGCTGGGCAACCAAGGGTTTGCGAGTGATGACCTTGAGTATCGGCACGTTGCCGCACACGCACACCGGAATCTCCGGCGGACACGTGCACCCCTGGCTCATCTCCTTAAAGTGGTTCTTTACGATACGGTCCTCGAGCGAGTGATACGAGATGACGCAAATACGCCCGCCCGGGTTGAGCCACCTGGTGGCGGCATCAAGCCCTCTCTCGAGCACATCGAGCTCGTGATTGACCTCGATGCGAATGGCCTGGAAACTTTTCTTGGCCGGGTGTCCGCCATGCCGACGAGCGGCAGCCGGGATACCCGCCTTGATGATCTCGACAAATTGGCCGGTGGTTTCGATCGGTTCTTGCTCGCGGCGGCGCACGATCTCGCGCGCGATCTGCGAGGCGAACTTCTCTTCGCCGTAGACGCGTAGAATCCGGGCGAGGTCGTGTTCGTTGTAGGTGTTGATGACCTCAGCTGCGTTTAAGGTGTTATTACCCGGATCCATCCGCATGTCCAATGGGGCATCCTCGTTGTACGAAAAGCCCCTGCCAGGGATATCGAGTTGCGGCGACGAAACGCCCAAGTCGAACAGGAAGCCATCGACCCCGGGCACCTCGGCCGAGCAAAGCAGCTCGTCCAAGTCGCCGAAGTTGCCCTTCAGCAGCTGGTGCGGGACGCCGGGAACCTCGCGGTCCAGACGGGCGCCAGCGGCCTCGAGGGCCATGTCGTCCTGATCGACGCCGAGCAAAAGGCCGGTCTCCCCCACCTGCGCGGCCATCTTTACCGAATGGCCGGCACCGCCAAGGGTGCAGTCGCAGACGACGGAGCCGCTCTTTAGCTGCAGCGACTCAAGCACTTCGCCGAGCATGACAGGTTCATGCCGATATTCTTGTGTCAAGATCCCACGCTCCATCCGTTACTCGTGCCTTGCCCTTACGAGAAGAAGAGGTCCAGCAGGGCCTCGTCGTCATCGTCCTCATCGGCCGTAGCGCGGTCCCAAACCTCAAGGTGGTCGTAGTTGCCCACAACCGTGACCTCGCGGTCGAGGTTCGCCTGCTTGCGGAGAGACTCAGAAAGACCGATACGACCCGCACTGTCCACATCCATCGACGTGGTGCGCTTGTTGATCGCCCTCATGAGCTTCTGGTCGTTGATGTCACGCGGGTTAAAACCCTCGTGGCCCTCACGACCCGCGAAGAGTCCTTCGACCCACTTATCGAAGGCCTCGGCAGAGAACACGTACAGAGCATCGACATCCAGGGCTTTAAACACGCGAACGTGCTCTCCAAGCTCCTCGCGAAGGGGTGCAGGCAGGGATAGACGACCTTTTGCATCGAGATTGCGCTCGTATGCACCCGTCATTCCCATGTGCGCCCTCCCCTCGGTTACTCAGATGGCACGTACGCGGGGAACCACCCCGCCTGTCGACGTCATCAATAATATGGCTGTCTCTTATACACATCTGACGCTGCCGACGAAGGCTTAGG
>UQMO01000037.1 GCA_900542125.1 uncultured Collinsella sp.
ATCTACACCTAAGCCTTCGTCGGCAGCGTCAGATGTGTATAAGAGACAGGGGGTAGGCGTGGGAGTGGGAGTGGGAGTAGGGGTAGGAGTAGGAGTAGGAGAGCCGCCCTCGCCGCCACTGCCGTCGCCGCCGGTCGTACCATTGCCGCCGGTCGCACCATCGCCTCCGGTCGCACCGTTGCCGCCGGTCGTATCGCCACCCGTGGTCTCGGTCGTCGTGGTAGTCGTCGTTGTTGTTGTGGTGGTCCCCTCCTTGTCTTCGTCTTCCTCGTTTTCCGACTTCCTGGCGTTGCTGGTGCCGTAGAACTTCCAGACGTTATTGTTCTTGTACGTGGGAGCCGTGCCGGTCGGGAATTCCTCGCGCCCGGTGCCCGCAAGAACCGTGTTCATAAACTTCTTAAAGACGGGCAGGTTGGTACTGTCGCCCAGCAGGTCCATGCCGTACTTTTGGATGGGAATCTCGCCTGCGGAATAGCCGGTCCACAGGGCGCATGCCAGCTGCGGCGTGTAGCCGCAGAACCAAAGGTTGGTGGTGTTGTCGGTGGTGCCCGTCTTGCCGGCATATGGCTGGTTGACGCTCAGCGCGCCGGCGGCACCCGTGCCACTGCCCTGCATGACGCCGGTCAGGACGTCGGTCACTGCCGCGGCCTCGCCGGTGGAGAGCACCTGCGAGGGGTTATCGGTGTGCTGATACAGTACCGAGCCAGTTCGCGAATCAATCTCGGTGATGGCGATCGGCTGGCGATAGTAACCGCCGTTGGCAAACGTGGCATAGGCCGCGGCCATCTCGAGCGGCGAGATGGAGCCGGTACCGAGCGTCATGACGGGAACGTCCTCGATATTGTCCTTAGATGGATCGATGCCGAGCTTTTTGACGAGGGACATGATCTTGTTATTGCCGATAGCCTCTGCAACCTGGATATAGCCGGTGTTGGAGGAGTATGCCGTCGCCTGCTTGAGCGTGATGGTGCCGTAGCTCTGGTTGGCGTAGTTTTGCACCTTGGTCGTGGTGCCCTTGGCTGTAAGAGGCGAGTTGCAATTGAGGGTGACGTTGGGGTTCATGCCGTTTTGGATGGCAGTGGCCAGCGTAAAGGCCTTAAACGTGGAGCCTACGGGACGCTTGGCCGTGGCGTGGTTCACGTGGTTCTCGTCGGCGTTATAGTCGTAGCCGCCCACCATGCACTTGATGTAGCCGGTCTTGGGGTCGACGACGACCATGCCCATGTCCAGGCCGTCGAGCGAAAGCGTGTCGAGCTGGGCACGCACGGCCTCCTCGGCAGTCTGCTGCATGGTCGGGTCGATGGTGGTTTTGACGGTTAGGCCGCCCTTAAACAGCACGTCGGTGGAGAACTCCTGCTCCAGCAGCTGCTTAACATAGGCGACAAAGTAGGGCTGCGAATACACGTCGACGCCACTGCCCGAAATCTCAGTTACGTTGAGGGTGATGGGCTCTGCCTGCGCGGCGTCGTGCTCCTTCTGGGTGATGTGGCCCAGGCGCAGCATGTTATCGAGAACCTTGTTGCGGCGAGACAGCGCCAGATCGGGATTGACCGTGGGGTCGTACTGCGAAGGCGAGTTGGGAAGGCCGATGAGCAGCGCGGCCTCGCTCAGGGTGAGGTCGGCGGCGCTCTTGGACAGATAGGTCTCGGCTGCGGCCTCGATGCCGTAGGCACCGTGGCCGTAGTAGATGGTGTTGAGGTACATCATGAGGATCTCGTCCTTGGAGTACATCTCCTCCATCTTGACGGCGATGTAGGCCTCGCGGACCTTACGCTCGATGGTCGAGTCGAACTGCTCCTCCTGCAGAATGGTGTTACGCACCAGCTGTTGGGTGATGGTCGAGGCGCCCTCGTGGCCGCCGGAAAGGGTCGCCACCGCTGCGCGAGCAATGCCCCACAGGTCGATGCCGCCATGCTCGTAGAAGCGCTCGTCCTCGACGTCGACGGTGCCCTGCAGCACGTACGGGGAAACCTGGTCCTTGGTGATGGACTTGCGGTTTTGCGTGTAGAAGCTCGCGATCTTGTTGCCGTTGCAATCGACGATCTCGGTGGGTTCACTCACCAGATAGGCGTTGGCGTCGGTATAGTCGGGCAGATCGGACAGCCAACGATTGACGTTGCCGATCATGCCAATCCCAAACGCTACGCCCGCGATGAGCAAAAGGCCCAAGAACGAGAGCAGGATCATGGGCAGGGCATGCGTCTTGGAACGACTGCGCCCCTGTCGTTGGCGAGGACCCATATATTGACCTCCAGGTATGTCGTGCCGGGCGGCGGGTGCGCCGCTGGGGCAGGATGGACATAAGTTATTACACGATAAACCAAACGAGGCGCGCGAGGCCTCGTGTATGCTGGATGACGGTATTTTTCAGAGTGAATGCATACCTTGTTGGTAAGGAGCTTGCCGATGGCGATTCGGACGACGGGGCCGAGTGGACAATGCGATAACGAGCCGGGGGCTGCCGAGGTGGCGCTGCCCGAGCTGCTGGCGCCTGCCGGCGGACTCGATCAGATGCTCGTGGCGATTGCAGCGGGTGCCGATGCCATCTATGCGGGCCTGGGCGGGTTCAACGCCCGCGTGAGCGCGCACGGCTTTACCGATGACGAGTTTGCGCGCGGCTGCGCCGTGGCGCATGTCCATGGCGTACGTGTGTACGTGACGCTCAACGTGTTCGTGTTTGACGACGAGTTGGCCGACGCGGTGGCACTGGGGGCACGCGCGCAAGAGTTGGGTGCCGACGCCTTGATCGTGGCGGATGCCGGTCTGGCCTGCGCGTTGCGCGCGGCGATTCCCGGGGTCGAGATTCACCTGTCTACGCAGGCGGGCGTTCATAGCGAAGGCGCCGTGCGGCTTGCCGCCGATGAGCTGGGGGTCGAGCGCGTGACGACCGCCCGCGAGCTGGCGGTCGACGAGATTGCGGCGCTATGTGCCACGGGCGTGCCCATCGAGGTATTCTGCCACGGTGCGATTTGCATCGGCTATTCGGGGGCGTGCGAGTTCTCGGCCCTGCGGCGTGGGCGCTCGGCGATGCGCGGCGACTGCACGCAGCCCTGCCGTCTGGCGTACGACCTGGTGGACGAGGCGGGGCAGAGCGTTGTCGCCGTCGAGGGAGATCGCCTGCTGTGCCCGCGCGACTATCTGGGCATTGCGCACCTGCCCGAGCTTGTTGGGGCCGGGGTGGCGTCGCTCAAGATCGAGGGGCGCATGAAAAACTCCGACTACGTGTTCAGCGTGGTGCGGGTGTGGCGTCGTGCACTCGATATGCTGCGCGATGGCGCGTGGGATGCCGCTGCCGTGTCGGCGCTCGAGCGCGAGCTGGGCAGGTCGTTCAACCGCGGGTTTACCGATGCGTATCTGCGGGGGCGATCGGGTGCTGAACTCATGAGCTTTGAGCGCGCGATTAACCAGGGCGTGCGCGTGGGCCGCTTGGTGACGGTGGGTCACGAAGAGGTGACCGTCGAGCTCGATGCCGCCGTGGCCGCGGGCGACACGCTCGAGATCCGGTTCTATCCGGGTGCCGATGCACGCCCCGATGTGCCCAAGCGCTGGCCCCAGGTGCCCTGCCCGGTGGATGCCGCAGCGGGGAAGCGCGTTGTCGTGCACTGCAAGCGTAAGGTGGATGCGGGATGCGAGGTGTACCTGATTCGCAGTGCCGGCGTGTTGGAGCAGACGGCGACGGCGCTGGAGCGCATGCGGGTCGAGGCGGACGCGGTCGTACCCGTTGCACGAGCCGTTGAGATACTGCCCTTTGAGGGCGCCGTGGCTGTTGGCGACGTGCCCGAGGCGGCGTTGACGGAGCCGACGGAAAAGGGGGCTTCCGCTCGCATGGTCTTTGCCTGGCAGATGATGGATGTCGACCCGTGTGGCGAGCGCGATCTGTCCGATGCGACCGTGGTGCTCGACGAGGTCTGTCGCGCAGCCGATGCTTCGCGTACCCGCTCGCTTATGCGGCGTGCCGGGCGCGTCGTCTGCCGTAATCTGGGACAGGTGGCGATGGCGCGTGAGCTGGGCGTGGCGTTTGACGTTGCGGCACCGGTGTTTTGCGCGAACCGGGTTACGCTTGCCTGGCTACGCGGGCTCGGCGCGGGCCTTGTGTATTTGCCTGCCGAGCTTGTCGCCGACGACGCGGAGCGTGTTGCCGAGCTTGCCGCTTGCCTCGGTGTCTTGGGACCTGTCGACGCCGACCACCCCGAGCTCATGGTGTGCGAGCACTGCTTGCTGACTGCCGAGGGCGCCTGCGCCACGGATGTGACGGGGCAGGTCCGTTGCCGTGACTGCTCGCGCCGCCAGCAGGCGCGCTTTTTGGTCGAACGTGACGGCATGCGTTTGCCGGTCGTTATCGACGCGTGCGGCAGGACGAGGATTTTCCTGTCGTAGGTGTTCGGCCGCGCCGTTTTGGTTATTATTAGTGGGTTTATGAACTTCGAGCACCGCCGTATCCGGTGAGGGTGCTATAGCAAAAGGAGGATACCCAATGCTGTCTGTCGACGAGCAAATGCGTATCATCACCTCGGGCGCAGCGCAGATCGTCCCCGAGGCCGACCTTCGCAAGAAGCTTGAGAAGGGCGAGCCCCTCAACATCAAGCTCGGCGTCGATCCCACCAGCCCCGACCTGCACCTGGGCCATGCCGTGCCCCTGCGCAAGATGCGTCAGTTCCAGGACCTGGGCCACAACGTCACCCTCATCATCGGCAACGGTACCGCGTTGATTGGCGACCCTTCGGGCAAGAATTCCACCCGTCCGCAGCTTTCGCAGGAGCAGATCGAGGCCAACGCCGAGACCTACGTGAGCCAGGCCATGAAGATCCTGGATCCCGAGAAGACCACCATCGTGCACAACGGCGATTGGATTCTTTCGATGGACCTGGCCGGCCTGCTGCAGGTGTGCTCCAAGTTCACCGTCGCCCGCATTCTTGAGCGCGATGACTTTACCAAGCGCTACCAGTCTCAGACGCCGATCGCCCTGCATGAGTTCCTGTATCCCGTGATGCAGGCCTTTGACTCCGTGCAGATCAATGCCGACGTCGAGATGGGCGGCACCGATCAGCTCTTCAACCTGCTCGCCGGCCGTGAGCTCATGGAGAAGATGGACATGGAGCCCCAGATCGCGCTCACCATGCCGCTGCTCGAGGGCACCGATGGCGTTCGTAAGATGTCCAAGTCCTATGGCAACTACATCGGCCTGACCGACGCGCCCAAGGATATGTTCGGCAAGACCATGTCCATCCCCGATGAGATGATCGGCAAGTACTATCGTCTGGCCAGCTCGCTCACCCCGGCCGAGGTCGACAAGATCGACGCCGCCCTGGCCGATGGTTCTGCCGATCCCTATGAGCTCAAGCGCGCTCTGGGTCGCGACCTGTGCGACACCTACCACGGCGCCGGTGCCGGCGACGAGGCTCAGGCCGAGTTTGACCGCGTGTTCAAGGAGGGCCAGCTCGCCGACTTCCCCGAGAAGCATGTCGAGCTGACTGTTAACGACGAGGGCCAGATCTACCTCGCCGGCCTGCTCAAGGACTTGGGTCTTTCGGCAAGCGCCGGCCAGGCTCGTCGCGATATCGACGGCGGCGGCGTCAAGATCAACGGCAAGGCCGTGGCTCCCAAGAGCTATAACATCGATCCCAGCGCCCTCAAGCTGGGTGACACCCTCTCCGTAGGCAAGCGCAAGGGCTTTAAGTTGGTCTAACGAGCGAGTTGACCTCACAAGTGCAAAAAGGCCGCAGCCGGGAATCCCGACTGCGGCCTTTTTGGTTACGACGATCCCTTGGGGACGGAGGGATCATTTGGCGGTGCCGTTAAGCGGAAGGGGTGTTAGCGGGACTTTCTTTTGGGCATACAATTGCTATTGGCTTGCTGCGGTGAAGGCTTGTCCGCTCCGCAGCTTTTTTCTACGGTTAAAGGAGTATGTATGTCCGTTGAGGTCATGAGGTCTGTGATCGAGGCCGCCGAGGGCCGCGTGCCCGTCGACACGCTGTTTACCAATGCGCAGATCGTCGACGTGTATGGCCAGCGTGTGGCGCCCGGTAGCGTTGCCGTCAAGGACGGTGTGATCGTCGGCGTGCTCTACGATGGTCGCGACGATGCCGCTGGCACCTACGAGGCAACTGAGGTCATCGACTGCCAGGGTCGCTATCTCGCTCCCGGTTTTATTGACGGGCATCTGCATATCGAGTCTTCGAACATCCGTCCCGCCGAGTATGCTCGCATGGCCGCGACGCGCGGTACTACCACCGCCATTGCCGACAGCCATGAGATTGCCAATGTTGCCGGTCTCGACGGCTTGCGCTTTATGATCGAGGACGGCCGCCGCGCACCCATCTCCATCAAGTACATGATGCCTTCGTGCGTGCCCGCACTGCCCGACGAGCAGGCCGGTGCCGTTATTTCGGCTGCCGATATGCAGGCGTTTTTTGCCGAGCATCCAGGCGATGTCTTTGGTCTGGGCGAAATGATGAACCTGCCGGGCGTCTTTATGGCCGACCCCGAGACCTGTGCTCGCATCGATGCTGCCAACCAGACGCCGTCCAAGCAGGTTGACGGCCACGCGCCGCTCGTTGCCAGTAAGGACCTCAACGCCTATGCCGCAGCAGGCATTATCGCCGACCACGAGTCGACGATTCCCGAGGAGGCACTCGACAAGCTGTCCCGCGGCATGTATGTGATGCTGTGTGAGGGCACGTGCAGCCACGACCTGGCCAACCTGTCTCCGATGCTGTTGGAGAATCCTTCCCGTGCCCGCCGCTGCTGCTTTGCGACCGACGACCGCGCTCCCTCCGATGCGCTTTCGACCGGTATGATCGACAATGCCTGCCGCGTGGCTATCGAGGCCGGTATCGACCCCGTGGTCGCCATCTCCATGGCGTCCCTGTCCACGGCCGAAGCGTTTGGCCTGGACCACGGTTGCCGCGACCCGCACGAGCTGCGTGGCGCCATCGCCCCGGGCAAGCGTGCCGACCTGCTGTTGCTTGATGACCTGACGTTTGCCAAGGCTCCGCATCGCGTATATGCCGCCGGTGCTCTGGTGGCGCAGGATGGCACCTTTGTGGGCGAGGTCGCACCCGAGACGGCCGAGGTTGCGGCCCTTGCCGATGAGCTGCGTGCTTCCGTTAAGCTGCCGAAGCTTTCGCTCGACGTATTCGATTATGCCTTTAAGCCGGGCGAGGCCGTTATCGATGTCATCCCGGGTATGGCTATCACGGGTATGGCCCGCCCCGAGAGCGCCGAGGACTTGCGTCGCATTATGCTTATCGAGCGCCATGGCCGCGGCGTGTCGCTGCAGGCCGAGGGCGTCGACGGCGACGGCCCCGCTGGCCTGGGTCTTGTTGGCAAGCATATCGGTCGCGGCTGGGTGCGTGGCTTTACCATCACCGGTGGTGCCATTGCCTCCACGATCGGCCACGACTCGCACAACGTGTGCGTGGTGGGCGACAACGCCGCCGATATGATGGCTGCCGTTGAGGCCGTGGGCCAGGGCGGCCACGTGCTGGTGCGCAACGGCGAGGTTGTGGCGCGCATTCCGCTGGCGCTCGGTGGCCTGATGAGCGAGGGCACGGCCGAGGACGTTGCCGCGCAGCACGATGACTTTATGGTCAAGGCGCGCGCCATGGGTATTGAGCCGCCGCTCGACCCCATCATGGGCATCATCTTCCTGCCCCTGCCGGTCATCCCGACGCTCCGCATCCGCCCCGAGGGCATGTTCGACGTTACAACCTTCACCTACGCCGACTAGTCATCGGGGACGTTCTTAAACGACTAGTCATTGGGGACGCTCTTTGGCGGGCTGCCTGACGCCGCGACCGTAGGGCCTCTGGCATGTGTGAGCTATTTGCCAGGTCCTTGTAACGTTTACGCCCGCGGAGTCTTATTTGAGCTCCCTTTGGGTACGTTGGAATCGGATACGCGTTCGATTCCAACAAGCCCGAAGGGAGCTTTTCTATGTTTAAACTGATTGCATCCGATATGGACGGCACACTGCTTGACGAAAACGGCCAGGTGCCGCCTGAGACCTACGAACTGATTCTGGCACTACGCGAGCATGGCGTGCATTTTGCCGCATCGTCAGGCCGTCGCTACGATCGCCTGTGCGAGTTCTTTGCGCCCGTTCGCGACAAGATGGACTTTGTCGCAGCTAACGGCGCCCAGGTCTACGCCGACGGTAAGATGGTAGACCGTGAGGTGTATTCGCACCTGGCGATTCGAAGGCTCGCCCAAGCCGTCAGGACGTTTCCCAATCTGCATCTTGCACTCTTTGACCGAACCAAGTCCTTTTTGCTCGATGACGAGTGCAAGTTCGTGCGCGAGGTCGATAAGGACCTCCCCAATGCCGAGCGCATTTGGGAGCTGCCCGATCCCAGCGTAAATATCATCAAAGCGAGTATCTTTTGCGACGACGGTGCCGTTATGGACAGTGCGTACGTGCTACAGCGCGAACTCGGTCAGCTCTTTACCTTTGCGCCTTCAGGCAACGCGTGGATCGATGCCATGCAGCCCGGTGTGTCGAAGGCTTCGGGCATCGCACAGCTCGCGGAGCATTACGGCATTGGGCGCGATGAGGTCATGGCGTTTGGCGACTCTATGAACGACTACGAAATCATTCGCTTTGTCGGCACGGGTTGCGCGATGGAAAACGCGCGCCCCGCGCTCAAGGCGGTGGCCGATTGCGTGGTGGGTCGTAACCGCGACCACGCCGTCCAGCAGGAGCTCCGTCGCGTGCTGGAGAGTCTCTCCTAATCCGGCAGATGGGGACGTTCCTTTTATTATGAGCAGGACATTGTCAAGAGACAAAATCGGGCCTGGCCCCAACGATATGGGGTCAGGCCCTATCCCTATATCAACCCGTCCGCGGCGACCTCGGCGTGTCTTCCCGACGCTCGTCTTTGCAGTTTAATATCCGCCCGTGGCGATCTCTCGCTGGGCAATCCGTTGCTACGGCTGAGGCTTCTTCGTCGAACCGACAGTCTGTGCACGCGTGTGGCGCTCTGGGCGCTCGCAGAAAAGGGACCTGAGGTTCGCCTCAACGGCTTCGGATCGAACCGCTTCCGGGGTGATCGGCTTATGTGCGGGGGACCGGCCCCCTACGCCTCCTCGGCCATGAGGCCGACCGCCCACACCCAGCAGGCGAGCTCGCGCGCCGTGGCGACGTTCGCCTTGTTGCCGTGGACCCCGCGCGCGAGCAGGGCCTCGCGCCTCTCGATCAGCCTCCGCACGCCCTTGGCGGCATGCCTCCGGGCGCCCGGGTCCGGGGCCTGGCCCCTGGCGGGTTCCTTCGGCCGCGCGGAGCACGTCAGGTAGTGCCACGCGGCCTCGACCAGCGTCTTCCTCAGGTGCTTGTTGCCGGCCTTGGTGATCGCGCCCCTGCGGTCGCTCTCCCCGCTGGAGTGCTCGGAGGGCGTCAGGCCGACCCATGCGGCGAACGACCGGGCGTTCCCGAACCTCGAGAACTCGCCGGCCTCGAACACGAGGTCGGCGGCGGACGCGGTGTCGACGCCCTTGAGGCAGCGCAGGGAGTCGACCCTCCTCCTCCACCTGGGCTTGCGGGCCTCGGCCTCGACGAGCCCCTCGAGCCTCGCCTTCTCCTCCGCCGCCCGCCTGACCGCGTCGACGTAGTAGGCGAGCACGTCGTTGTCGGCCCCCTCCGCGAACCTAATCGACTCGATCCAGGACCAGTGCGCCCGGGTCCAGTTGCCCTTCCTGCGGCCGGTGGGCGTCCTCTCGTCGAAGACGAGCCCGTGCCTGAGCAGGAACTTGGAGAGCCGCTGCTTCGAGCGCGAGAGGTCGTCCCTCGCGTCCTCGAGCGCCCTGGTCAGGTCGCGGGCGGCCTCGCACTCGTCGTCGGGGACCCACACCTCGACCACGTTGCCGACCGACAGCATGCGGGCGAGGAACTCGGCGTCGTTGCGGTCGTTCTTCCTGCGCCTGTCCGCGCTGGGCTTGATCATCTTCGAGACGGCGCCGACCACGCAGTCGACCCCGAGGCCGGAGAGCCTCTTCTGCAGGTCGAACCCCGTGACCCCGGACTCGTACACGCACCTGGCCTTTGGGTCCACGGACCGCACCCACTCCGCGACTGCCCCGGCGTCGTAGCCGAAGGTCGCGCAGTGCGCCTCCCCGGTCATGACGTCGAGGGAGACTGCCTTTATCGAGCGGGCGTGGACGTCGAGGCCGACGAAGGTGGTAGTATCGAGCATGGGAGCCCCTTCCATGAATGCGGCGTGGCCGCCGCGGCTGAATTAGACACTCACCATTGTCGGCCTAATCCGCGGTCTTTCATGCAGCAGGGGCTCTCAATGTTTTTATGTCCTGCTCATATCGTCTGTGCCGGCACCTGGGGACAGTCCTTATGTCAAGAGATTGGTGGTCGTTGGGGATGTTCTTGTTTGACTAGTCGTTTAAGAACGTCCCCAATGACTATCAAAAGTTGAGGTGAGGGTGTTTTCAGTGCCCTGCCTACTTGCTTGCGAACAGCCAGACTAGGATGATCACCAGGATTGTGGCGACGATGCAGACGATGGCGCCGGTGAATTTGATGCGTGAGTCGCGGGTACGCTCGCGCACCGCGTCCTCGGTGGCCTCGAGCTGGGCGACTTCTCGCTCGGTCTCGGCGTGTTCGGCTTTGTCTCGGGCCAAGGATCCTGCAAGCGACTCAGTGATCTCTGGGTGGTCGTGCACCTCGGTCGCCTGTTCGATGATCGACTGCGCATGTGCGGCATCTGCTTGGGCGTTGGCGATGGCCTGCTCTTGGTCGTGGCGTGCCTTGTCCTCGGCGGCGATTTTCTCGCGCAGTTCGCGCTGGCGCGTCGCGGCGGCAGTCTTTGCCGTCTGCAACTCGTCGCGCGCGGCATCGGCTTCGGTCGTCACGGCCTGATGGGCTCGCTTAGCGTCGGCGATGGGGGCTTGCGCCTGTTCGACGGCCTGCTCGGCTGCGGCAAGCGAGTGCTCAAGATCGGCGGTGATGCGCGGGACATCTTCTTCGGCTTTACGCAGGGCATCTGCCGTGTCGGAGATCTGCATCGAGAGTTCGCTGGTGCGCACCGTATAGTTGGCGGGATTTGCCGAGGGATTGCGTTGCAGCTCGGCGTACTCATGACGCAGCGTCTCGAGCTGGGCGCGCGTGGCGTCGACGGTTTGTTGTGCGGCGGCAATGCCGGCGTCTCGCTCTGCCTTCACCTTGTCGCGGATGCGCTTGGAATCCTCAAGACGTCGAACGAGGCGGTTGCCGGTCTCGCGCGAGCTCGCCTCGCGGGCCTCCACGGCGTCGAGCGCGGCCTTCAGGCGGAGCTCAGTCGCGTCATCCTCTGTCTTCATTTGTTCGAGCTGACCCTTGAGCTCTGTCGCTTTGGCGGCGTGGGCATCACGGTCAATCTCGGCGGCCGCTGCAGTCTTTTGGGCCGTGGCAATCGCCTGACGCTGGTCGGCGACGATCTGGTCGTAGCGGCCAGCGATATCCTGGCGCGTCTCGAGCTCCTCGGCCTGATCGGCAATGCGCTGCTCAAGTTCGGCCAGGTGGGCGCGGGCATCGGCAAGTGCCTTTTTCGCGGCGTTCATCTCGCGCATGGCCGAGGCGCCCTGGGCGATAAAGGTGCCCACGGCGTTCGCAGTGTTCGAGACAGCGGTCCCCAGATCGCGGTTCGCGGCGGGGGAGTGCGGGGCGGTCGGGCGAGCGGTGTCAGCAGCATCCGCATCGGCAGCCTGCGGCGCGGCGATATTGCCGGTGCCGCCCTCGACCACAGAAAAGCCTGCTGCGTGCGGGTCGACCGCATCGGCGCCAATCGTGGGGTGCTCGAGCTGCAGAAACGAGGGCATGGTGCTGCCCTGGTCGGCAACCGGAGTCTCGCCGGGTACAAAGGTCGAGGCCGCCTCGGCAGCCTCCTCTTCCTCGGCGTCAACGTCAGCGTCGGCCACGGCGTCTTTCATCGCTTTGACGGCATCCATCATGGAGTCCATGACGGCGTCGAGCTCTTCTTCCGAAGACACCTCGATAGGGCCCGCAGCTTGCGGAGCGGCATCCTGTACGGGGTCGTCGTCCTGAGCGGGCGCATCGTCGTTTTGCTCGCCTGCATCTTCGGCGCCAGGGGTTTCCGCCGTAGCGCTTTCGTCCAAGATGGGGTCGTCGAGGTCAATATCATCGCAGGTCACAGCATCAGCATCTGCGGTGACGTTTACGGAATCATCAATATGCTGTTGAGTCTGGGGGTCCAGCTCGTCTGTCATAGGTATGTGCTCCTCATCGTTGTTTGTCACCCTATGATAAAGTCTCGCGCCGACTTCCCGCGCGCCGCAGCAAAGTTTCAAAACGTGTTCGATGGCTCGCGTCGATAGCAAAAACTCGGCCACTCTATCCAATTTTTACTTGACATTCCCTTCGCCGAAAGACGTTGCGCCGTTCGCCTGCCATGGGCTTTATTTTTCGCTTGAACCCGTTAAAGTTGCATTTCAGCTTTTGGCGCGTTTATTTGGATGCGCGCAGTCGGCGGGTGCGCCCGTCGCGATTTGAAAGGACTTTATATGGGACTTTTCACTGGTAAGACCGTAATCGTCACCGGCGGCGGCAAGGCCACGCTTAAGGACGGTTCCGCTGGCTCCATCGGTTACGGCATCGATATCGCATTTGCCAAGGAGGGCGCAAACCTCGTCATTACCGGCCGCAACGTTGCTAAGCTCGAGGCTGCCAAGGAGTCCCTCGAGGCCGAGTACGGCGTCAAGGTTCTGCCTGTTCAGGCCGATGTCTCGGCTGGTCAGGACAACGAGGCCGTCGTCCAGAACGTCATCGACAAGGCCATTGAGGAGTTCGGCCGCATCGACGCCGTCGTCAACAATGCTCAGGCCAGCGCCTCGGGCGTGACCATCGCCGATCACACCATGGATCAGTTTAACCTGGCCATTTATTCCGGTCTGTATGCCACCTATCTGTACATGCAGAAGGCCTATCCGCATCTGAAGGAGACCAAGGGCTCGGTGGTCAACTTTGCCTCGGGCGCCGGCCTGTTTGGCAACTATGGTCAGTGCAGCTATGCCGCCGCCAAGGAGGGCATCCGTGGTCTGACCCGCGTTGCCGCCAACGAGTGGGGCAAGGACGGCATCAACGTCAACATCGTGTGCCCGCTTGCTTGGACCGCTGCGCTCGAGAACTTCCAGGATGCCTACCCCGAGGCGTTCAAGGCCAACGTCCACATGCCGCCGGCAGGCCACTACGGCGACGTCGAGAAGGAAATCGGCCGCGTGGTCGTTCAGCTCTGCGGTCCCGACTTTAAGTACATGAACGGCGAGACTGTCACCCTCGAGGGCGGCATGGGCCAGCGGCCCTAGCAGTTACGCGGTTCTACGAACCGCGTAACCAGTTGACGCTGCAAACCCGCCAGAGCGGCAATCTGCCTTTCAACTTCGGCGGCATGATCAAAAGATCAATGCCGCCTCGTTTCAAGGCACCTTGCTCGCTTTGGCGGGTTTTCGCTGTCGGTGCCATAACATCGGCGTTTGCGTTGCTGGCGAAAAGTAGTCGTTGGGGACGTTCTTAAACGACTATGACCCCTTTGCACCAGTTTCTGTCGAGTCGGTGCTTCTTGCGGGTTGCCCGTATAATGGTTTGCGTATGAACCGCAACCAAGGAGTTCCAGTTTATGGACCAGAGCCTTTTTAAATTCGATCTGATCGCCGAGGATCCGACGACGCATGCGCGTGCCGGCGTGCTGCACACCCCGCACGGCGACATCGAGACGCCGATCTTCATGCCCGTGGGCACAAAGGCAAACGTCAAGGGCATTCCTACCGAGACCGTCAAACAGCTCGGCGCCCAGATCGTGCTTGCCAATACCTATCACCTGTCCATGCGTCCCGGCGAGGACACCATCGCCGAGCTGGGCGGCCTGCACAAGTTTATGAACTGGCACGGCCCTATCCTCACCGATTCGGGCGGCTTCCAGGTGTTCAGCCACAACGATGCCGTCAAGCTCACCGACGAGGGCGTGCGCTTTATCGTCAACGACTATGACGGCCGCCATGTGTTCTGGACGCCCGAGGACAACATGGAAATCGCCATGAAGCTCGGTTCCGACATCTGCATGCAGCTCGACCAGTGCCCGGGCTATCCCGCCACGCGCGCCTACGTTGAGCGCGCCGTTGAGCTGTCGAGCATGTGGGCCGAGCGCTGCTATAAGGCGCATACCCGCGACGACCAGGCGCTCTTTGGCATTGTTCAGGGCGGCATGCACCTAGATCTGCGCCTGCGCTCGCTGCGCCATCTGGAGGAGTGCGGCGACTTCCCCGGTTACGGCATTGGCGGCTACTCGGTGGGCGAGGACCACGAGACCATGTTCGAGACCCTGGCACCACTCGTAAGCGAGTACATGCCCAAGCACAAGCCGCGCTACCTGATGGGCGTCGGCAACCCGACCACCCTCGTGCGCGGTGTGGGTGTGGGCATCGACATGTTCGACTGCGTGCTGCCGACGCGCACCGGCCGCATGGGTACGGCGTTCTCCAGCGAGGGTCGCCTCAACTTCCGCAACGCTCGCTTTGCGCACGACGATGGCCCCATCGATCCCACCTGCACCTGCCCGGTGTGCACGGGCGGCTACAGCCGCGCGCTCATCCGCCACATGGTCACGCAGAAGGAGATGCTCGGCGGCATTTTGCTGTCGATGCACAACATCTACTACCTGCTCAACCTTATGCAGCGTGCTCGCCAGGCCATTATCGAGGGCCGTTACGGTGCGTTCGTGAGCGACTGGATGAACAGCCCTGCGGCGGTGGATTACTAAGGGCGACAGATACGCTTGCAGAGCGTGGACAACGGCAATGGTCGAGCGCCAGTCGGTCGTCGCATTCGCTGACACCGGCTGCGCGACCGCTGACCGATAGCTTGCAAGTGCTTGATGCATCGTGGGTACCATACCGAATAGTTGATGCTCGGGCGGGTGTTTGACGCATGGCGTCGACCCCGCCCGTTTTCTTTTTCTCGATAGGAGTACCCATGATTAAGAATGAGAACGTCGAGGGCGAGCCTGCCTACGACGAGACGTACCGCCGCGGCCCCGTGGTCATGCGCGGCCCCATGATTCCCAAGGACAACACCTACGCCAACCTGCTGGCGCCCGAAGATTCGACTGACTGGCTGCATGCCGATCCCTGGCGCGTGCTGCGCATTCAGGCCGAGTTTGTCGATGGCTTCGGCGCGCTTGCCGAGCTTGGCCCCGCAGTGACCATCTTCGGCAGTGCCCGCACGCCCAAGACCGATCAGCTCTACAAGGCGGCGGGTACCGTCGGGCGCAAAATCGCCCAGCGCGGCGTGGCGGTTATCACCGGCGGCGGTCCCGGCGTCATGGAGGCAGCCAACAGGGGAGCGGCGAGCGCCAACGGCAAGTCGGTCGGCCTGGGTATCGAGCTTCCGCACGAGCAGGGGCTCAACAAATACGTGAACCTCGGCATGGACTTCCGCTACTTCTTTGTGCGCAAAACCATGTTCGTTAAGTACAGCTCGGGCGCCATCGTATTTCCCGGCGGCTTTGGCACGCTCGACGAGATGTTCGAGGTTCTCACGCTGGTGCAGACGCACAAGGTCAAGCGCATGCCGCTCGTGCTGGTGGGCAGCGAGTACTGGCAGGGCCTATTCGACTGGCTCAACGGCCCGGTGATGAGCGCCGGTATGATCAGCCCGCTCGATCCGGATCTGGTACACATTACCGACGACCTCAACGAAGCGGTCGACGTCGCCCTGAGCGGGCTGATGTAGAGCAATCGTGCCGCTGCGACATGAATATGCATGGCAATCTGATGCTATCTAACATCAGATTGCCATTTTTATTGGGTATACTGATGCAAAAGACGAGGGCGAGGAGGTCGCGTATGTCTACTGCAACGATTAAGCCCACGACGGTCCGCATCGAGGAGGGGCTTAAGGAGCAGGCGACTGAGTTTTTAGATTCGGTTGGCCTGAACCTTAATTCGTATCTCAACCTTGCTGTTCGGCAGCTTGTGAACCAGCGGAAGATTCCGTTTGAGATTGTGGGGCGGCCGGAGGTACCCAACGAGGCGACGAGGCGCGCTATGGTGATCGCCGAGGCTCGTGAGCTGGGGATTCTGCCAGACGACAGCCCGTCATTCGATAACGTTGATGAGTTGATGTCGTTCCTCGATGAGGATTAGACGATGTTTGAAATTAAGGTCGAGGCTCAGTTTAAGGCCGACTATAAGCGAGCGATGCAGAGCCACCCGCAGCTAAAAACCGAGTTTAAGGCGGCAGTTGCCGAGCTTGCGGCACACGGCGTGCTTCCGGCAGAGTACGGTGCCCACGAGCTCTCCAACCCGGGCGGCAATTACAACGGTCACATCGATTTTCATCTTTCCGATGGCCTGGTCGACGTGGTCGTTCTCTACCTGCCGCATAAAACCAATCCGGTGATTCGACTGGTAAGAATGGGTTCGCATCAAGAGTTATTTCAGGGCCCACTGAGCTAGCCACTCACTTCTAAGTTGCGGTGAAATAGGGATTGATTTGCGGCTTATAAGCCAAAAACAGTCCCTATTTCACCGCAAGTGATGGAGATGTTCCGTCTGTTGACGCGGCATCTGGCTTTCCCTTGTGGCTGACTTCGTCTAAGAGCTCCGCTGCGATCTCGCTGTTTTTGAACCTGATGCTGCAGTCTTCGTTCTTTGGGAAAGCTAGCAGCGGGATCGTTCCGTACCAGACAGTTTCTTCGTCAATTATCGCTGCACACAAACGTCCTTCTGCTCTGATGGCATACTCGACGTTCATTTCGGCCAAAGTCTCTTTTGCATCTTCACGCGGAGTCGAGGCAAGGTAAATCTCAAGGGCAATCCCTCGGGCAGCGGCGCCTTTGATTGCATCGCCGAGCTTTGCAAGGCAGGCGGCAGATACGTAGGGCGCGGCAATGAAGATGCTCTTGGCGGCGTCGACGATGTCTTCAACCAATGTCTCTACGGCATTCGCCGGCTCTATGAGAATGTTTTGATCGGGCTGCTCGCTGCCTCCGGTCACGTAGACTTCGTACCCAAGCTTGGCGTACGTCTTGAGTCTCTTCTGGTACATGCGGGCGAGCATGGGTATCGACAGGTCGACGTAGTCGAATATCTCAACCCGCTGTTTGCCGTCGTAGTTTCTATGCAGCCTGCCTGCCTGTTGCGTTACGCTGCCATCCCAGGCTATCGGCGTCGCAATAAACAAGTTGTCGAGATATGCAAGGTCGAACCCCTCGCTCAGGAGGCTTTCGGTGGCAACAATGATTCTGTGCTCGTGCTCAAAGCCGGGAAGCTTGCTCAATATCGCTTTCCTCTCTTTAGCATCGATTTCCCCGGTTAAGAGGATGGGCTCGTGTCCGCGGTCGCGAAAGAGCCTGCAAAGCTCCTCGGCATGCTTTTTCCTTTTTGAAAGCACAAGTGGATGTCGACCGCTTGATGCGGCTTCGAGGGCGTCGTCGACAATCAATTCATTTCTTGCCGTATGCGCGCACAGAAGGTCGAGAATCTGATTGAAGCTTGCACCGGGCTCGTAGGCCGGTAGTCGAATTCCGGTAAAACGAGGCCGTACGATGCGCTGGATGCCCTGCTGGATCGCTTGCGTTTTTGGATCGATGACATAGCGAAGCGGGCCGCAGAGCATGGAGAGTGCCCGCGTAAGACCGTCGGAGCGCTCGGGCGTTGCGGAAAGGCCGTATACGTATTTGGCCGGGGCAGACTTGAGAACAAGCTCGAGCTGCGGCGCGGCGGCATGGTGGCATTCGTCGCAGATAATGAGGCCGTAATTGCGAACAAGGTCCTTAACTATTGGCTCTCCGGTTTGGCGGTCTTTGCCAGACAGCGATTGAAATGAAGCGACGTCGATGAGGCCACTTACGGCGGTCTTGCCTCCTCCAATTTGCCCGATGAGCGGAGGCTGCTTTTTGCTGATTCGTCCTTTTGGGGTTCGGACGGGCTCCCTGTTGTCCGTAATGTCGACAAATCGCTCGAGCTGGGATTTCCATTGGGTTATGAGCGCGGTCTTGGGAACGATGACGAGCGTTGGAAGACCAATGGCGGCAATAAGGTAAGCTCCGATGACGGTTTTACCGAAGCCTGTCGGAGCGGACATGATTCCGTCTTCGTATATGAGCATCTGATCAGCGGCGATTTGCTGCTCAGGGCGAAGGGCGCCTTTAAATGTCATCACAATTTGATTGTCAGATTTGCGTTCGTCTGAATAGTGGACAGAGACGCCGGTTTCTTGGAGCAGTCGCTCAAGTTGAGCTTTGCAGCCTCTGGGAATCGCGACGCAGCCGCCTCTAAGCTCGCTGAGGTCTATGAGCCGCGGTTTACCGAATACTGATTGATGCATAGATTGCGCGCGGAAGAATTCCGGGTTGGCGAATGTTGCGAGCCCGCGGATTTCCATTTGAGCCGCTGGACTCAGAGACTTCTCGGGGATGTACAGCATATCGGCTTGTGTGACGGGCAGCGATGAAGGAAAGTCCCGCGATGTGAGCGGTAGCCGTTTGCGGGGCGTTTGGGCATACCGTTTGGTCTTGTTTGCCACCGTAACTGTTGCTAGCCCGTGTGGGTTGTCCCCAGTGGTTTCGATCAGATTTTGCACTGTCGAGCGCGGAATCAGCTGGACTTGCGACAGATAAAGCCATTGGTCGGGAAAGGGCTCGAATTGTTCGTCTACAAATACGCTGTTTCCTTCACGTTGTGCCTTGCCTTGAAAGGGAAGTGCGATGAGGTTTCCAAAGCCTCCATCGGGGATAGTGACCTGAGCGGGGAGCATTCGATCAAAGGCCTCGAACGTGATTGTTTTATTAAGCGCCGCGGCTTCGGTTATGAGGTAACTTCCAAACTCTCTGGCAGCCTTTGCGTCGATTGGCTCGAGGAAGAAAAACCAGATGTGTGCGCCGTTGCCGGACCTTGAGCGCTCAACGGCGGCGTTAATGCTCCGTCGTTTTGCAACAAGCCGTACGGCATTTGTTGCCTCTTTCCAGTCCGCTTTGTCAAAATCGATGACGAGAACTTTCGTGTTGCAGTCCCTGTCGAGAACATATTGCCCAAGGACATCGCGGAACCGGTCATCGTTGCCTTTAAAGTGAGCAATGATTGCGGCATCGCTTAATTCGGGGAAGATGCGATTGCCGCATTCTGCGCATTTGACTCTTTGATGGGCTGCTTTGGGGCAAATTCCCGACTTCCACTCGTTTGCGCAAGCGGGCGTATAGCCGATACCTCCGTCTTTTCTGCGATATCCATGAGCGTAAACATCTTTACGTCCGGTAAAGAGACTGCGAAAGAGCTCGAGTTTGTCACGTGCTGGGCTCGCGCTGGTGACGATGCCCTCGATTCGCGCTCGTTCATCGAACAAAGCGCCAGCTTCTTCCCACTCTTCAAGTGTGGCGTAGCGTACGTCTGAACCGTTGTTGCAAATGACGATTTGTCGGTGTGGGTCGGAGGTGTGCGCGATCGTCTGATCGTATTTAAATTGTGCGGTCCCAAAGAGGGCGTATTGATGTAAAGGCTTGGACATTCGAATGCCGTACTCTCGTCTTAAAGGAGTTTATTGAGATGAGAGTACGGCATTTCGTTTTTTTGGGATACTCGACATCGATTTTGGTTCGGCAACGGTGGGTTGTCGCTCCGTGAACGGTGCCTGGCCCGCGCCGGAACGTGTGGCTGCTGGTCTTAAATGGCTTTAGCGGTCATGAGATGGGCTGGAGGCGTGGGGGTCAAGCCACCAGGAGACCCCGTGGTCAAAAAATGGCAAATATGAGTACTGTTGCTAGGATAGAATCATATCATTTGGATAGTATTTAAGACCAATTGGCTGCGATTGCATATATCAACCCCCTAAATACGACGATTCGGTGCTTTATGGAGCTTGAAAATCGGTGGAAGTGGGCAATTTCAGCGAAATTTTGCTGTTACTAAAATTGTGACAGTACTCATATTTGCCGTTTTTTCCCACTGGGTATCGTCGGGGGCCAATTAGAGCTCCCCGTACAGCTGGGAACGCGCCGATTGCCAGCAATATCTTGTATGCGGATGGCGCAGCAAAAAAGTTGCGGTGGAATAGGGATTGATTTGCGGCTGATAAGCCAAAAAACAGTCCCTATTCCACCGCAAGTGGTAAAGGTGCCTCTAGTGAACGGGCTGGTAGCGGGGGCAGTAGCTGATGGCGATGGCGTCCACGCCCACGTGGGTTGCGATGGTGCAGCCGATGGTGCCGGCGCCGGCGTCTACGTAGTCCTGGCCCGCGAGCGCCTCGTTGACAAGTTCCTGCTCCTCGGCGGCGCCGGTCGTGAGCACGCGCACGCTTGAGCCCGGGTGCTCGTCCAAAAACGCGAGGCAGTCTGCCATGGTGTTGGCGACGATGCGCTTGGCGCCGCGGCCCTTTTTGATGGCCTTGATCTCGCCCGACTGCCACTCCGGCGAAACGGCCAGGCGAATGTTGAGCATCTGCGTCAGCTGACCGGCGAGCTTGGGGGCGCGGCCGTTTTTGACCAGGTTCTCGAGCGTTCGGGGAATCAGCAGCAGGTGGGCGTCGGGCAACGTCGCGCGGATCTGCGCCTCGGTCTCGTCCAAGCTGCGGCCGTCCTCGCGCATGGCAAGCGCGTACTCCACCAGCAGACCCTCGGCGCCCGAGCCGGTGCGCGAATCGATGCAGCGCACGTCGAGCTCGTGGGTCTCGGCGACCAGGCATGCGTTGGAATAGCAGGCGGACCACTCGCTGCACAGCGAGATAAAGATCGCGCTGTCGTGGCCATCGGCGCGCACGCGGTCAAACAGCGCCTTGAACTCGCCGGCGCTCGGCTGCGAGGTGTGCGGCAGCTGCTCGGAGCCGGCCATGCGCGCGACGTATTCCTCGGCAGTAATCTGCACCTGGTCGAGCAGGTCCTCGCCCTCGATAATCACATGCAGCGGAATCACGTAAATGCCGAGCTCTTGGGCGCGGGCGGGGGAGATGTCCGACGTGGAGTCGGTTATGATGGCAAAAGACATAATTGCACCTTTCGTTGGGGCGCGACGGCGCCGCCTTCTGAGAGCAAAGTGCGACAAGTATAGTGGAGTTGCTCTACATTGCTAGGTTCAATTGTTGAATAGTCAACAGTTTGAAGTGTCGGTGTGGAAATCATCAACTGGGGAAGAGGAATGCCGATGGAGGCGTTGGAGATATGCAGGCGACCGGTTGTGCTGTTCGATTTTGACGGCACGGTGGCCGATACGGGTCGGGCGGTGATGACCTCGACGCGCAAGACGTTGGCCGCGCGCGGGTTTTCGGAGGCGCAGATGGGCGACCTGCGTCGTATGATCGGGCCGCCCCTGTGGAAGAGCTTTCACGACTTTTATGGCTTCTCCCGCGAGGAGTCGCTTGTGGTGGCTGACGAGTACCGTGCCTTTTTTGATGAGTTGGGACCGGAAGAGTATCCCGTGTTCGATGGAATCCCCGAGCTGCTCGATGGCCTTGGCGGCGCAGGGTCATCGCATGGCCGTGGCGACGTCTCGCATGGAGGCAAAGTGTATCGACATGGTGCATGAGCTGGGGCTTTCTCAGTTTGAGGCGGTGGTTGGCATGAATCCGCCGCAGGGACGCGAGACCAAGGCCGATTCGGTCCGCGACGCCCTGGCGGCGCTTGGCGCGACTGCCGACGAGGCCGTGATGATCGGCGACCGCTTTAACGACGTGGAGGGCGCGCACGCGATGGGCGTGCCGTGCATCGGCATCTATTCGGGCGCGGCGGCGCCGGGCGAGCACGAGTCGGCGGGTGCCGATGCGGTGGTGCACTCGGTGGCAGAGCTTGCTAAACTTTTCGCTATCTAATGACGTAATGTGAGGGGCGGGCGTGCCCGTCGCTCATTGCTAAGGAGGTCGTCCATGAATCAGGTGGAGCAGAGCGTTACCGAGTATGTCGACGAGGTCTGGGAGGATGTCGTCGCCGATATCGAGCAGCTGGTGAGTTATCCGTCCGTGGCTGTTGCCGCCGGTGCGGAGCCCGGCGCGCCGTTTGGTCGCCCGGTCCGCGACGCGCTCGATTGCGCGCTCGGTATCGCGCAAAAGCTCGGCTATCAGACGAGCGACGACAAGGGCTATGTGGGCATCGCCGACATTCCCGGCCGCGGCGACAAGCAGCTCGCGACCATTTGCCACGTGGACGTGGTTCCCGCCGGCCCTGGCTGGAACACCGACCCGTTCGCCATGGAGCGCCGCGAGGGCTGGCTGCTCGGTCGCGGCGTGATTGACGACAAGGGTCCGGCGGTTCTGTCGCTCTACGCCGGCGCTTACCTTCTCAAGCACGGTATTGTTCCGCGCTACACCTTCCGCGCACTGCTGGGCTGCGATGAGGAAGTGGGCATGTCCGACGTTCACCATTATCTGGAGAACCACGCAGACCCCGACTTTCTGTTTACGCCCGATGGCGAGTTCCCGGTCTGCAATGCCGAGAAGGGCCAGTTTGGGGCGACGTTCGTGAGCCCCAAGATCGACGGCGGGCGCATTGTGTCCTGGAGCGGCGCCGAGGCGAGCAATGCCATTCCGTCGCAGTCTATCTGCGAGCTCGCGATTGCCGCCGATGAGCTGCCGGCGCCCATCGAGAACGCCGACCGTCTGGAGATCACGGCGCTTGATAATGGACATGCGCAGATTTTCGCCCACGGTATTGGCGGCCACGCTTCGATGCCTGAGGGCACCATCAATGCCGTCGGCCTGATCGTGGCGTATCTGCGCGAGGCCGAGGACGCGTTTGGTGCACGCGACGAGCGCCTGCTAACGCCTGCCGAGCACGAGTTTGTCAAGTTTTTGGCCTTTGTGCATGCGGACGCCTATGGTCGCGGCCTGGGTATCGATGCGACGAGTCCGGCGTTTGGCCCGCTTACCTGCAACGCTGGCGTCATCCGCGTGGCGGATGGCCATATTGAGCAGGTCATCGACGTGCGCTTCCCCGACAGCACAAGTGCCGATACCATCCGCGAGCAGCTCGATCCGCTCGTGGGCCGTTTTGGCGTGACGTGCCGTGTGGGTCTGTCTCTTATACACATCTGACGCTGCCGACGAA
>UQMO01000038.1 GCA_900542125.1 uncultured Collinsella sp.
GCAGCGTCAGATGTGTATAAGAGACAGGGTAAAACCGCGTAACTACAAATCTCCGCCTGCTCCTAAAAGCTTGCGCATGACTTGCTCGGGGTTGACTGAGCCGTCACGTGGGGCCAGCGCGGTGATCTTCTTCTGCATCTTGTACTCGTGCAGCTCGTCCTCGAGCTGGCGCACGCGGGCGCGGAGCTTCTCGTTCTCGCGCTCGCGCTCCTCGGCACGCTCCTTCATATCGAGGATGCGCACCACGCCGGCGAGGTTGATGCCCTCGTCGGTCAGCTGGTTGATGAGCTCCAGGCGCTCGATATCGGCACGCGAATACAGACGCGTGTTGCCGCCCGAGCGTTGGGGGTTCACCAAGCCCTTGGACTCGTAGACTCGCAGGGTCTGCGGGTGCATGCCGGTCAGCTCGGCCGCCACGCTGATCATATACAGCGGTTTGTTCCTATTGTCCTCGGCCATGCTACCTGACCCCTTTCCGTCTCGCACATCTCTATCATAAGCCTGCGACCAAGCCGCAAGCCGCGCAACCAAGCTAGTACGTCGCCTTGTAACGGTTGACCTTCTCGCGATAGTCGCGCGTGTCGGCCTCGCGCAACTTGGTCATGGCCTCGCGTTCATCGTCGGACAGGTTCGTGGGAACTTGCACCTTGATCTCGACAAGCAACGCGCCCGTGCGGCCGCGATGCTTGACGTCGGGCGCACCCATCTCCTTAAAGCGGAACTTCTTGCCCGTCTGGGTACCCGCGGGCACCTTCAGACGAACCGTCGCGCCACCGGGCGTGGGCACGTCCACCGTGCAGCCGAGCGCCGCCTCGTAGACCGAGATCGGCACCTCCATGGTCACATCGGCACCCTTGCGCTTAAACAGCGGATGCTCCTCCACGTGCGTGGTCACGACCAGGTCGCCGCGCTCGCCTCCGGCAACACCGTACTCGCCGCGGCGCTTGTAGCGCAGCTTGCCGCCGTCGACCGCGCCCGCGGGTACCGAAACCGTAATGGTCTGCTGCTCGCCCGTCGAGGGAATGCGGTAGGTGACCTTGTGCGTCACGCCGCGAAACGCGTCCTCGGCCGTCACATCGACGGTCAGCGACAGGTCGCCGCCCTTGCGCGCGCGGTTGCGGCCCGCGCCGGCACCGGCAGCGCCCGCAGCCCCGGCAAAGCCAGAGCCCCAATCGCTGCCCCAGGCGCCGTTGCCGCTAAAGATGCTGTCGAAAATATCGCCCCAGCCGCTCGCGCCAGCACCGGCACCATAGCCGCCGCCATACGCACCGCCCGCGCCCGGCATGCCGCCGAACATGAGCATCTGATCGTACTCTTTGCGCTTCTTCTCGTCCGAAAGCGTCTCGTAGGCCTCGCTAATCTCCTTAAACTTGGCCTCGTCGCCGCCGGCATCGGGGTGATATTTTTGCGCGAGCTTGCGAAACGCGCTCTTGATCTCTTTGTCGGAGGCGCTCTTGGATACGCCCAGGATGTCATAGAAGGTTTTGCCTGCAGCCATCGTAGCTCCTCTCCTGTTACGTCCGCCGCCCATGCAGACGACGGCTCATGCTTTCATATGGCACTAGGCCAGAAAGGGCCCCGGGTGTTGCCCCGGGGCCCTTCTCAATTACTCCTCGGTGCTCTCGGCCGTATCGGCCGTAGCATCCTCGGGCGCCGCTTCGGGCTCCGGTGCGGGGCGCTTCTCGCCACCGTAGGTCACCGTCACCATCGCGGAACGCAGGATGCGATCCGCCATGCGGTAGCCCTTCTGGTACACATCGTTGACGGTCTCGTCATACTGCGATGCGTCCTCGACGCGACCCACGGCCTGATGCTCGAGCGGATCGAACGCCTCGCCCTTGGGATCGATGGGCTCAACGCCCTCGTGCGCAAACACATCAAGCAGCTTGGCATGAACCGCATCGACGCCGTCGACGAACTGCTTAAAGTCGTCGGAAAGCTCTTGGCTGCGGGCATGGTCGATCGCGCGCTCGATATCGTCGATCACCGGCAACAGCGCGGTGACAAGCTTCTCGGTCGCGCGCTCGCGCTCGGCGATACGCTCGTTTGCGGTGCGGCGACGAAAGTTCTCCCAGTCGGCCTGCAGACGGGCGGTGCGCTCGGTGGCGTCCTTTGCCTTGTCCTCGGCGGCCTTCTGAGCCTCTGCCGCAGCATCAAGCTCGTTGCGCACGTCGGTAAGCTCCTTCTGAGCCTGCTCGAACTTAAGCTTAAAGTCGTTGTCGGCGGCTTCCTCACCGGCGCGGATAGCGGCTTCCACCATCTCGTCCTCGGTCATCGTCGCCTCCTTGTTGGAATCCTCTACCTGGTTCTCGGCAGCCTCGGCGGCCTCGGCCTCGTTGGCCTCGGTATCGTCGACGGCCTCTACGGGAATCTTCACGTCCTTCTCCTCAGAGTCAACGGGGGCGGCGCCAGCGGCAGCCGCCTCCGTGCGAGCTTTACGGGCGGACATGATTACTTGTCCTCGTCGTCCACAACCTCGTAGTCGGCGTCGACGACGTCATCGTCGGCAGGCTGGGCACCGGCGGCACCGTCGGTCTGCTGCTGAGCGTCGGCGTAGACAACCTGAGCCAGCTCGTAGGCCACAGACTGCAGGGACTCGCCGGCGGCCTTGATGGCCTCGACGTCAGAGCCCTCGAGCGCCTTCTTGGCGTCGGCGATAGCGGCCTCGGCCTTGGACTTCACGTCGGCGGAAACCTTGTCGCCCAGCTCGTTGAGGGTCTGCTCGGTGGAGTAGCACAGGCTGTCGGTCTGGTTGCGGACCTCGACCTCTTCCTTCTGCTTCTTGTCCTCCTCGGCATGAGCCTCGGCGTCCTTGACCATACGATCGACTTCGTCGTCGGACAGAGCAGTGGAGCCGGAGATGGTGATCTGCTGCTCCTTGCCGGTGCCCTTGTCCTTAGCGGAGACCTTGACGATACCGTTGGCGTCGATGTCGAAGGTGACCTCGATCTGCGGCACGCCGCGGCGGGCAGCCGGGATACCGGTCAGCTGGAACTTACCGAGCGACTTGTTGTCGCGGGCAAGCTCGCGCTCGCCCTGGAGCACGTTGATCTCGACGCTGGTCTGGTTGTCGGCAGCGGTGGAGTAGACCTCGGTCTTGGAGGTCGGGATCGTGGTGTTGCGGTCGATCATCTTGGTCATGATGCCGCCCATGGTCTCGACGCCCAGCGACAGCGGGGTAACGTCGAGCAGCAGGATGCCCTCGACGTCGCCGGTGAGCACGCCGCCCTGGACGGCAGCGCCGTCGGCAACGACCTCGTCGGGGTTCACGGACATGTTGGGCTGCTTGCCGGTCATGGTCTTGACGAGCTCCTGGACGGCGGGCATACGGGTGGAGCCGCCGACGAGGATGACCTCGGTCAGATCGGAGAGCTTAAGCTTGGCGTCGCGCAGGGCGTTGGTGACAGGCTGCTTGCAGCGCTCGAGCAGGTCGCGGGTGATCTTCTCGAACTCGGCGCGGGTCAGCGTGTAGTTGAGGTGCAGCGGGCCGGACTGGTTCATGGTAATGAACGGCAGGTTGATGGTGGTCTGCTGGGCGGCAGAGAGCTCCTTCTTGGCGTTCTCGGCGGCCTCCTTCAGACGCTGCAGGGCCATGGGGTCCTGACGCAGATCGACACCGTTCTCCTGCTGGAACTTATCGGCCATCCAATCGATGACGCGCTGATCCCAGTCGTCGCCGCCCAGGTGGTTGTCGCCCGAGGTGGACAGAACCTCAAACACGCCGTCGGCGAGGTCGAGGATGGAGACGTCGAAGGTGCCGCCGCCCAGGTCGAAGACCAGGATGCGCTGGTCGGTGCCCTGCTTGTCCAGGCCATAGGCAAGAGCAGCAGCGGTCGGCTCGTTGACGATACGCTTGACGTTGAGGCCGGCGATCTTACCGGCGTCCTTGGTGGCCTGACGCTGGGCGTCGTTGAAGTAAGCCGGGACGGTGATGACGGCGTCGGTGACGGTCTCGCCCAGATACTTCTCGGCGTCGGCCTTCATCTTAGCGAGCGTCATGGCGCTCACCTGCTCGGCGGTGTAATCCTTGCCCTCGATGTCGACGACGGCACGGCCACCCTGGCCCTCCTTGACCTCATACGGCACGGTCTTGATCTCGGAGGTGCACTCGGAGTACTTGCGGCCCATGAAGCGCTTGATGGAGAACACGGTGTTCTTGGGGTTGGTGACAGCCTGGTTCTTAGCGGCCTTACCCACGACGCGGTCGCCGTCGGCACGGAAGCCCACGACAGACGGCGTGGTGCGGTCGCCCTCGGCGTTCACGATAATGGTCGGAGAACCGCCCTCGAGAACGGCCATTGCGGAGTTAGTAGTACCAAGGTCGATACCAAGAATCTTGCCCATTAGAAATTCCCTCTCTCTTGTGCGTTTGCACCGACTCGGCGGTCTGCCGAGCGGTGTTTCGGCTTGTCTTTCAGGATGTAGTGTATCCCCTTATGGGCCGGAATATACAAAATCTAAGTCAATTCATATAAGATTTCTTATTGTCAAGAGTTTAGGTTCGCAAATACGCAGGTAGACGCACTGTTTGAGTTCTCGGCAAATCTATCGAGATCAATGTAGAGATGGCTGAGGTTTGGGTCCGAAGGTGCCTGGGGCTGCCTTGCGGAAAGCTCATCCCGGTTTGAGCGTGGATTCCGGGTCGCAGTTTCCGTCTGAAGGCTCAACCGGAAATCGTATCCCGTTTTGAGAGCTGATACCGGCTCGCATTTTCCGCTAGCGGGCCTAACCGGAAACTGCAACCCGTTTTTCGACAAAATAATGGGATGCGGTTTCCGCAAGCACGCTCAATCGCCCTATATTTCAAGTCACCTTTAGCTAACATTTGCGCAGCTCAACGGCCCCACCTGCGTGTTTTTTAGTAAGCCGTGGCATACTCGGCGAACGGTATGAAGATGCCGGTCAGAGGGTATTGCAAACGGTCGCTCCCGTGGTATGTTTTTGCCCGAATCAAACCGACGCGCATCGCCTGTAGCGTCGGTCAACAGAGAGGAAACTACCATGGCTCATCCCGTAATTGATGCCGACGAGTGCATCGCTTGTGGCGTTTGCGTCGACTCCTGCCCCGCTGGCGTTCTGGAGCTCCAGGACGTCGCTACCGTCGCTGACGAGGACTCCTGCGTCGCCTGTGGCGCTTGCCAGGACGCTTGCCCCGCTGGCGCGATCACCGAGATCGTCGAGGAGTAATAACTCCCCCACTTGCACACTCAAAAGTACACCGTGCACAAAAAAGGAGGCCTCCGCATCGCCGCGGAGGCCTCCTTTTGCTTATATGGGCAGCTAATTTGGAGCGGGACCCTTGGCAGTTGCGGTGGAATAGTTCTGTTTTATGTCTTGGATGCCGATTTTAGGAACTATTTCACCGCAACTTATAGATGCGGCGTCGACTAGGACAAATCGTCTTCGTAGGGCATCAGGTCTGCCAAGTAGCCTTTCTCCTTGAGCATAGCCTCGATCTCGTCGAGGGTTTGCTCGTCTTCCGCCGCAATGCGATGGAAGTGATAGCCGCTGGTCACCGTGAGCAGCGGAAAGCTCTTGCCGCTGGCGATGTCATGCAGATAGCGCTCGATATCGCGACGGTTGCGAATGTCCAGGTCGGCCGTGATCTTGCCGTACACGCGATGGTTGACGATCACGTTGAGCACGGCACCGCCGGCATCGACGATGCTCGTAAGCTCGTCGCCCGCCTGCTCCACGCTGTGGCGAACCTTAACCAGGCGCGTGGGAACGGCGGGGCTGCTGGGGGCCTCCTGCAGCACGTAGCCGCGATTGGTTGCCACGACATCGTGCCCATCGGCACGCAGCAGGGCGATGTCCTGCACCACGACCTGGCGGCTCACGCCCACCTCGCGAGCAAGCGCGCTGCCCGAAACGGGATCTTTGGCCCCCTCGAGCACGGCCATGATGGCACGGCGACGCTCGCGGGCGTTCATTATTTACCGTCCAGCAGACGCAGGTGCTTAAGCGAGAGGTCGAGGATCGGCGCGGAGTGCGTCAGGGCGCCCGAGCTAATAAAGTCGACGCCCAGATCGGCCAGGGTGCGAATGTTGTCGGCATCCACGTTGCCCGAGCACTCGGTCTTGGCGCGGCCGTCGATAAGCTCGATGGCGACGGCCATATCGTCGTGCGTCATGTTGTCGAGCATGATGATGTCGGCACCGGCCTCAACGGCCTCGCGCACCATGTCCAGATTCTCGCACTCAATCTCGACCGTCGTGGTAAACGACGCATGGGCGCGCGCCATCTCGATCGCGCGGGCCACGCCACCGGCGGCATCGATGTGGTTGTCCTTGAGCATAACGGCCGTCGACAGGTTGTAGCGGTGGTTGCTGCCGCCGCCGATCTCGACTGCGGCCTTCTCGAAGACACGCATGCCCGGCGTGGTCTTGCGCGTGTCGACGAGCACGGTCTTGGTGCCCTCGAGCGCCGCGGCCATCTGGTGCGTATAGGTGGCGATGCCGCTCATGCGCTGCAGGTAGTTGAGCGCCACGCGCTCGCCCGAAAGCAGCACGCGCGCGTCGCCGCGCACCTGGCCCACGTGGTCGCCGGCGTGCACCTCGTCGCCATCGGCAACATCAAACAGTACGGAGCTCTGCGAATCCAGCAGCTCAAAGGTACGGGCGAATACGTCCAGGCCGGCGATGATGCCGTCTGCCTTGGCGATGAGCTCAACGGTGGCGGGGCGCGCCGTGGGGCACACGCTCGCCGTGCTCACGTCCTCAAAGGTGATGTCCTCGCGCAGGGCCTGCAAAATCAGATCATCGACGACGAGCTTCATGGTAACGGGATTCATGGTCTACTCCTCCACGGCCTGCGTGCCGGCGGCACGGGCCAAATCATCGATTGCAAGGGTATCGGCGCTCAGGGCGCGGTGACGTCCGTCGAGCGCGGGCTCGCCCGCCTGCTCCACGGCAAGCGACTCGCCAGTGCGCATATGCCAAGCGGCGCGGCGACCCCAGACGAGGGACTCGAGCAGGCTGTTGGAGGCCAGGCGGTTCTTGCCGTGTACGCCGTTACAGGCCGTCTCACCGGCGGCGTAGAGCTCGGGCATCGAGGTGCAGCCGTCCTTGTCGACCCACACGCCACCCATAAAGTAGTGCTGCGTGGGCGTAACGGGAATGGGCTCGTCCAGGATGTCGCGGCCGTCCTCCAGGCAACGTGCGCGGATATTGGCAAAGTGCCCGGTCACCACGTCGCGCTCGACGGGGGCAAAGCTCAGCCACTCGTGCTCGGTGCCGTCCTGCTTCATCTGCTCGCGGATGGCGGCGGCGACAACGTCGCGCGGCTGCAACTCGTCGGTAAAACGCTCGCCGGCGGCGTTGAGCAAAATCGCGCCCTCGCCGCGGCAGCTCTCGCTGATCAGGAACGTGCGACCCGGCTGCGGCGAGAACAGACCCGTGGGATGGATCTGCACGTAGTCCAGGTGCTCCATCTTAATGCCATGCTCCTGAGCGATGTAGCAGGCGTCGCCCGTGAGCTGCGGGTAGTTGGTCGAGTGGTCGTACACGCCGCCAATGCCACCCGTCGCCCACAGCGTGTGGCGGGCATGGATCTTAAACGGCTTACCGGCATGCACGCCCTCAGCGGCATTTGCCAGCTCGTCGGCGGGACGAACCGAGTTGTCCTCGTCCACGGCTACGGCGACGACGCCGGTGCACACCGTGGCGCCATCGCGCTCGGCGGTCAGGATGTCGGTCATGGCCACGTGCTCCAAAATCTGCACGTTGTCCAGCTTGCGAACGGCCTGGAGCAGCTTGGTCGTGATCTCCTTGCCCGTAATGTCGGCATGGAAAGCAATGCGCGGACGGCTGTGCGCGCCCTCGCGGGTAAAGTCGAGGCTGCCGTCGGCCTTGCGCTCAAAATCCACGCCCATCGCCAGCAGGTCGTTGATGACCGAGCGGCTCGAGCGAATCATGATGTCGACGCTCTCGCGGCGGTTCTCGTAGTGGCCGGCGTGCATGGTGTCCTCAAAGAAGGCATCGTAGTCCGAACCCTCGGGCAGCACGCAGATGCCGCCCTGCGCGAGCATCGAATCGCACTCATCGACCGCGCCCTTGGAGAGCATGATCACGCGCGTGCTCGTCGGCAGATTGAGGGCCGCGTACAGACCCGCCACGCCGCAGCCGGCAATAACGACGTCGCACTCCATATCGGGGTATTGCTTGGTTTCCACAGGAATCCTCTCCCTTGTAATGTGACATAAGGGACCGTCCCTCATGCAACATTGTTCTAGCGCGCTGCGTACTCGAGCATACGGTCGAGCGTGAGCTTGGCCTGGTCTGCCGCCTCGTCCGAGACGCCGATCTGCACCTCGCCCTCGCCCGTCTCCAGGCAGCGCACGAGCTTTTCGAGCGTGATGAGATCCATGTTGACGCAGGTGGGCTGCACCGCGGGGAAGTAGAACTTCTTGCCAGCGCCCTGGCAGCGGCGCTCGAGCTCGTAGAGCACGCCGCGAACCGTCACGATGATGAACTCGCTCGCGTCGGACTCCTCGGCATACTTGATGATGCCGGCGGTGGAGCCGATGTAGTCGGCCTCGGCCAGGACGTCGGCCTTGCACTCGGGGTGCGCCAGCACGAGCGCGTCGGGGTGGGCCTCCGTCGCGTCGACGATCTGCTCGACGGTGATGATGTGATGGCGCGGGCAGTAGCCGTTGTTGAGGATGACGTGCTTTTGCGGCACCTGCTCGGCTACGAAGCGGCCGAGGTTTTGGTCGGGAATGAACAGGATATGCTGCTGCGGCAGCTCGGACACGATCTTGACGGCGTTGGAACTGGTGACGCACACGTCGCTCCAGCTCTTGATCTCGACCGTGGAGTTGACGTAGCACACCACGGCCAGGTCGTCGCCGTACTCGGCGCGCGCCGCGTCGACCGTCTCGCGCTTGACCATGTGCGCCATGGGACAGTCCGCGCCCGGCTCGGGCAGCAGCACGGTCTTAGTGGGATTGAGCAGCTTGGCGCTCTCGCCCATAAACTCCACGCCGCACAACACGATGGTCTGCTGCGGCAGGCTCTTGGCGAGCTTTGCCAGGTAGAAGCTGTCGCCGACGTAATCGGCAACGGCTTGGACCTCGGGCGCCACGTAATAGTGCGCCAGGATCACCGCGTCACGTTGGGTTTTTAGTTGCTGAATGGCCTCGACGAGCTCTGCGGGCACCAGTGCCGCGCGCTCCGTTGCCGTCGTTGCCGATGCTAGGCCGGCCGCGATATCGCGTGCAAGCTCCGACGCATCCATGTTCGCGCTCTGTGCCATCAAGGCCCCTCTCTTTTGGCGAATCTTGGGGCTTTAGTATGACACCTAGGTTTACAGCTGACAAGACAGCTGTAAACCTAGGTGTAAAGTTGAAATAAAGATTCAATCATGCGGCAGGTCCATTTTCGAACTGGCAAGCTGAGGATAGCCGAGCTCTCGATAGCGCAGGAGGCATCTTTCGCCACCGCAATACCGCTCGGCGCGAGTTGCGCACCATGAGGCACGAACGGGCGCTCCCCCGCGAGCGGCACGCGCCCAATGTGGCAAAATCGAACTACTAAGGGGGCCCAGAATGCTCAAGATTATTGCCTGCGACGATGACGTCGCTTTTCTAGATAGACTGCACCGGATGATCGACCGTTGGTCGACCGAGAAGGGCACGGCGGTCGATGTTGCGCTCGTTACGCGCGGCGAGGACCTGCTGGCGCGCCATGCCGCGTCGCGCGCCGACATCATCCTGCTCGACATGATCATGCCGCTCGTCAACGGCATGGACACCGCACGCGAATTGCGCCAGGCCGACACCGCCGTGCGCCTGGTGTTCCTTACCTCGTCGCCCGAGTTTGCACTGGAGTCCTACGAGGTCCGCGCCTTCGACTATCTGCTCAAGCCCGTGACTTACGAACGCCTGGCGCAGTTACTCGACGAACTTTCGAGCATGCGCCCGGCGGCAACCGACGAGCTCGTGATCAAAACGTCCTTTGGCTACCACGCCCTGCGCCTGTCCGACATCGAATATGCCGAGGCGCGCAACAAGCACGTGGTCTTCCACCTGCGCGACGGACGCGATATCGAGGCACTCGAGTCGTTCCGCAGCGTCGAGGACCGCTTGGAGCAAAACGCGGTCTTCTTTAAATGCCACCGCAGCTACCAGGTCAACCTGCGCAATATCGATCACTTTGACCGCACGGACATCGTCATGCGCTCGGGTGCGTGTATCCCGCTTTCGCGCAGCTGCAAGCAGGGATTCCAAGACGCCTACTTTGCGGTTCGCTTTGAGGGTGGGAGACACTGATGGTCTCCTCGGTCGAAATGGTCCTTTGGGCAATCCACCACGCCACGACGCTGCTCTTTGGCGTCTTTGCCTCGGCGGCGCTGTGCGGTATCGAGATCAACCGGCGTCATGCGCTTGAACTGGTGCTGGTCGGTGCCGTAACTGGATGCGCATTTGGCCTCGCCAATGCCGTCGGCGGCGAGCTTTTCGCCCGCCAGGTATATCCGCTCGTCGTGCATCTGCCGCTCGTCATCTATTTGTGCGCGCGCTACCACTTGAGTCCGCTGCTCGCGGCGTTGGGCGTCACCAGCGCCTATCTGAGCTGCCAGTTCAGCAATTGGATGGGTATCGCCGCATTTGCCGCAACCGATTCTCAGATCGCGTACTATCTGGCACGCATCGCTACCACGCTCGCCGTCTTTGCCGTCCTGTTGCATTGGGCCGGCGACATCGGTCCGCGCTTAGCGATTAAAAGCACCACCGAGCTGGGCATCCTTTTAATCCTGCCGCTCGTCTATTACATCTTTGACTACGCCACCAACGTCTATACCACGCTGTTCCACTCGGGCTCGGTGGTGACGGTTGAGTTTTTGGCATTTGCGCTCTGTGCCTTCTATCTTATGTTTCTTGCCGTTTACCTGCGCGAATACGAAGAAAAGGAAACCGCCGAGCGAGAGCGTTGGATGCTCGAAACCCGCGACAGCGCCGCCATCAAAGAGCTCGAGGCTTGGCGTCAATCTGGGCGCGAGCTGTCGATTCTTCGCCACGATATGCGCCACTTCCTACGCGGCCTGGCCGCTTTAATTGAGGAGGGCCACACCGACGAGGCGCTCAAACGCATCGACGAACTCTGCGAAGCCGGCGACCGAACCGCCGTACGCCGCTTCTGTGCCAACGAGACCGTAAACATTGCGCTTTCGTCATTTAACTCGGATATCAATAGAAACGGCATTACCGCCAACCTGCGCGCCTCCGTACCCGAAACCATCCACGTAGGTGACGCCGACCTGTTTAGTGTGCTCTCAAATGCCTTGGAAAACGCTATCACCGCCGCAAGCGCCGCACCCCAAGGAAAGCGATTCGTCGACTTTGACCTGCGATTAGAGGACGGCCAGCTGCTGCTGTTAGTTTCCAACACGTTTGACCGCGCGCCGCGCATGGTCGACGGCATGCCCGTGACCCGGCATGCGGGCCACGGCTTTGGCACCAGGAGCATCAAACTTGCCGTGGAGCGCATGAACGGCAACTGTCAGTTCCGCATTAACGGCGATCGGTTTGAGCTGCGCGCTGTGATGTAGGGACGCGATAAGCCGGCGCCGCGCTCGACCCGTCAGGGCCGCCTTACCGGCGCCAATCCGCTACAGCGGAGCGGCCGCCGGGGTCAGCTGCTTGATGTATGCCCACATGCGCTGCTTGGCGGCTTTGTCAGTGAGCGCCGCCTCAAAACCGTCGAGCGCGAGCACGCGGCGACCCTGCACATGGGCGATCAAGCCGGGCTTGAGCATGGCGGTGTCGAAGTCATCGATCGCCACGAGCATATCGGCATAGGTCTCGCGCATGGTATCGGCCGCACGATCATCCAGCAACAGCACCGCCTCGGGGTCCAGCGCCTCGAGCGCCTCGCGGAACAGCTCGCACGGCAGGGCATGGCCCACCGCCACCGTTCCGTCGCCCGCACCGGCGACGCTTGCCAGCACGCAAAAATCCTCGGGCGCATAACCGATGGCCCCGAGCGCCTTACGCAGCGCCGCGCCATCCGCGCCTGCGGCAAGCTCGCCGCCCGAGCGCTCGGCCTCATCCAAATCGCCTTTTACCAGCACAATCGGCGAGCACGCGTTGCCTGCGATGCGCACGCCACGACCCGCAAGCGATGCGAGCTCCTGCTCGGCCGCCTGGGCGATGGCTTCTTTTTTCTGGCTTTGTGACATAGGTATGCGCTCTCCAATCGTTTGCGTGCCCACCATTATTTGACACTCCCCATGGCTAAAGCCAGGGGATTCTTGCTTCACCGAGAATTGCCTAGACTGCGCATGCAGCCGTAGGTCTTACGCCCTCTCCACAAGCGTTTGCGGCGTCTGCCGCGGTTCCCGCATGCCCTGCGGTACCTTCCAGGATTCTCCTTCCCTCGCGGGCGATGTTGACGGCGGCGTTCAGGTCGCGGTCGTGACGCATGCCGCACGCGGGGCAGTCCCATACCCGTTCGGCCAGCGTCAGTCCCCTGTAGACGTAACCGCATGCGGAACACGTCTTGCTGGACGGATAGAACCTGCCCACCCTTACGAAGCCGCGCCCCGACCATGCGCATTTGTACTCGAGCTGGCGCGCCAGCTCCGACATGGCGGCATCGCCCACGGCCTTGGCGAGGCGGCGGTTCCTCTGCATGCCCCTGACGTTCAGGTCCTCGACCGCGATGTTTTGGCTTTCTCCCACCGCATGCGTCGTGAACTTGTGCAGGGCGTCCTTCCGCCGGTTGGCAACCTTCTCGTGCGCCCGCGCGACCCTGACACGCTGCCTGGCGCGATTTGCGGAGCCCTTCCGCTTGCGCGAGAGCCGCCGCTGCTCCCGCGCCAGCCTCCTCTCGCTCCTTTGCAGGTTTTTGGGGTTGGGCAGGCGCTCCCCCGTGGAGCAGGTGGCTATGTCGTGTATTCCCGCATCGACTCCCAGGAACCCGACGGTCGGGGCCGGCGCGTCCGTGGCGGGGACGTCCGCGCAGCATATCGCCACGTAGTACTTGCCGCTCGGCACCTGCTTGACCGTCGCGGACAGGACGCGCCCCTCCACGGGACGGCTCACCCGCGCCCTGACGGTCCCCAGCTTTGGCAGCCTCACGTGCCTGGCGTCGATTATCCCGACGCCGTTCGTGCGGTAGCTCTTCCTCCCCGCGCGTTTGGACTTGAACTTCGGAAAGCCCACCTTGCCTGGTGCGCGGAAGAAGTTCTTAAATGCCTTGTCCAGGTCGCGCAGGGACTGCTGCAGTGCCATGGAGTCCACCTCGGAGAGCCACGGCGCGTCCGCCCTCTTCCAGGCGGGGATCTGGGTGATGTAGGAGTTGATGTGCCTCGATTTGCCCGTCCGCGCGTACTCGTCCCGCCTCATCGCCAGCACCCTGTTGTAGACCCAGCGGCAGCAGCCGAAGGTCTTCTGCAGGAGGGCCTCCTGCTCGGCGCTCGGGTATATGCGGTACTCGAAGGTCTTGTCCATGGCCCTCACGCGTTCCTCTGGTCCTCGATATACTGCCTGACGGCCTCGGGCGTCGCCCCGCCGACGGTCGAGACGAAGTAGCTGTTCGTCCAGAGCGTCGGCAGCTTGCGCTTCAGCTGCGGGAACTCGGCGCGCAGGTCGTGGCTGGTCCTGCCCTTGATGCGCTTCACGGCCCGGTGGATGCCGAACTGGGGGTCGACTGAGACGAGCATGTGCACGCGGTCGGGCATGACCTTGATTTCCCTTATCTCGAAATCGAGTTCCTCCGCGACCTCGTGCGCGATCTCCTCGAAGCGGGAGCCGATGCCGTCCACGAGCACCTTCCTGCGGTATTTCGGGCAGAAGACCACATGGTAGTCGCAGTCCCAGACTATGTTGTCGTTGCTCCTGTATCTATCCATGAAAACAGTATACCACTTGCAGCCGTATATGTATATCGGCTGACGCCGATGCGCCTTATATCCCCATATCTGAAGAAAGGGGTTTTGCGGCGCTTTTGATAAAAGAGCCGCCCGCGAGTGGTTGCTTTGCGGGCCGCTGGGTATAAGCACGGTCGTACTGAGTTTTACGCGGCCGAGCCGCGTCGCATTATGGAGGTCACCATGGCTGACATTAAGCAGATTACCCCCGAGAACTTCGATTCCATCGTTAACGACAGCCTGCCCGTGCTGGTTGATTTTTGGGCCCCGTGGTGTGGGCCGTGTCGTTCGCTCTCACCCATCGTGGACGAGGTCGCCGACGAGCTGGCCGGCAAGCTTGCCGTGGCCAAGTGCAACGTCGACGACAACCAGGACCTGGCCATGAAGTTTGGCGTCATGAGCATCCCCACGCTGATTGTGTTTAAGAACGGCGAGGAGATTGACCGCTCGGTTGGCGCTCTGCCCAAGGCGAGGCTGCAGGCGCTGCTGGAAAAGCATCTGTAATACGCTTGTTACTTACCCGCCGTCTATGAGCGCTTTTGCACCGCTCGCCGGACTTCTGGATGCACCGAGTGCAACCACGGATAGTATGGTAGTCACAAACAGCCCCCAGTGAACGGGTGCGGGTCGCACAGACTCGTACCCGTTTTCTTATGTAGCTGCGCGCAGAGCGGGCGTAGTAAAATCTGAACCACTGAACTGCCCCATACAAAAGGAGATTTTCCATGCATGATGTTGGAATGAACATGAGCCAGCTTACCATGAGCGTCAAACAGGTCGACGACACCATCGAGCTCGCTCATGAGTGGAGCCATCAGCTGCTGCATGCGACCGAGAATTTTGACATGGAGCGCATCGGCGCCAAGCTCGAGGCCGCCATGGCCGCGCTGCACGAGGCGCACGACGCGCTCGAGGGCTACGAGGAAGCCATCGAGGCCGACCACAACTCCGTCGGCTCCGTGAAGCTGGTGTAACGTGGCCGAACATGAGCACGGCTGCGGGTACGAGCACGAGCATCCGCGCGGGGCGGACGGTGACGCAGGCTGCCACTGTAGTGGCTCCGGCTCCGAGCTGGTCCGCTTTTCGGTTACCGCACCGGACGACCTGCTGCGCCGTTTTGACGAACAGATCGCGCGCCGCGGCGACGTGGCCAACCGCTCCGAGGCCGTGCGCGACCTGATTCGCGCCTCGATCGCCAAGGAGCAGATGCGCACGCCCGATGAGCATGTTATCGGGTCGCTCACCATGATCTACGACCACCATACCGGCGACCTGACGCGCCGTCTGGACGAAGTGCAGCACGACTACACCGACGAGATCGTATCGACCATGCACGTGCATCTGGATCACCACAACTGCTTGGAGATTCTGGCGCTCAAGGGTCGCGGCGAGCGCGTCTACGAACTAGCCGACCGTCTGCTGGGCCTGCGCGGCGTTAAGCACGGCGAGCTCACCTGCGCCGCCACCAAGCAGAGCCTGGGGCTGTAACAGCACACATTTCAACGAAGGAGGGTCGCATGCGACATGCGCATATCCATGTAACGGGCATTGTGCAGGGTGTCGGCATGCGACCGTTTGTGTATCGCGAGGCCATGGCGCACGGCATTTGCGGCTGGGTGCTCAACGCGGGCGACGGCGTGCATATCGAGGCGCACGCCCTAAGCGAGTCGCTCGACGAATTTGTTGACGCACTTTCCGAGCATGCGCCTGCGGCGTCTCGCGTGGAGCATGTCGAGGTTGTAGACCTAGCACCCGGCAACTGGGATGCCGCTAACGATCAGGGCTTTCGCATTGTGGCGTCGCAGGACCAGACCGCGCACACGACGCTCGTTTCGCCCGATATCGCCACCTGTGACGATTGCCTGCGCGAGCTGTTCGATCCCGCCGACCGACGCTATCACTACCCCTTTATCAACTGCACTAACTGCGGCCCACGCTTTACCATCATCCGATCGCTGCCTTATGACCGAGCGGCTACCTCGATGGACCGTTTTCCCATGTGCCCTGAGTGTGCCGCGGAGTATGCCAATCCGCTCGACCGTCGCTTTCACGCGCAGCCCGATGCCTGCTTTAATTGCGGGCCGCATATCATGTGGCGCGAAGTGAGCGTGGGCGATGAGCCGGGCGAAGCCGCCGCGCCGCTGGCCGTCGGCACCACGCGCGAGACCAGCGACGCCATTATCGACCGCTGCGTTGAGCTGCTGGCCCTTGGTGGCATCGTCGCCATCAAGGGCCTGGGCGGATTCCATCTATCCTGTGACGCCTCCAACGAGCAGGCGGTAGCCGAGCTTCGCCGCCGTAAACGCCGCAGCAACAAGCCACTTGCCGTTATGGTGCGCAGCCTTGCCGACGCTGAACGCCTGTGCCATATCAGCGACGTTGAGCGCGGCTTGCTGGCCGGCAGCATTCGCCCCATTGTGCTGCTGCGCCGACGTGCTGTTTGCGAGAGCGGTGATTCTCCCGACGCCCTCGCGCTCGCACCGTCCGTCGCGCGCGACCTGCCCGAGCTCGGCGTTATGCTCCCCTACACCCCGCTTCAGCATCTGCTGCTTGCCGCGGCAGAAGCCCGCGGTATGCACGCGCTCGTCATGACCAGCGGAAACCTGAGTGAAGAGCCCATCGAGACCGACGACGATCTTGCCTGGGAACACCTCGTTGCCGCCGGCATCGCCGACGCGTTGCTCGGTAACGACCGCGCGATCCTCTCGCGCTACGACGACTCTGTAGTGCGCGTGGTCGACGGCGCCGTTATGCCCGTGCGCCGCGCTCGCGGATATGCACCCCAGCCGCTGCCGCTGCCGGCGCTCGACGGCGCTCCGTCCTGCGTGCTCGCCTGCGGGCCACAACAAAAGGCCACGATTGCGCTCACGCGTGAAGGGACGAACGGCGAGGCAACCTGTTTTGTGTCGCAGCATATCGGCGATGTTGAAAACGGCGGGACCTTCGATGCCTGGAACGCCGCGCGCACGCGCTTGGAAGATCTCTTTGACTTGGCGCCCGCCGCCTTAGCCTGCGATGTACATCCCAGCTATCTATCGAGCCAGTGGGCGCGCGAGCAGGCGCGAAAATGTAATCTGCCGCTCGTCGAGGTGCAGCACCATCATGCGCATATCGCGAGCGTAATGGCCGAGGCTATCGCCGCGGGCCAGCTTACAACCGACGCGCGCGTCCTTGGCATCGCCTTTGACGGCACCGGCGCCGGTACCGATGGGACCATTTGGGGCGGCGAGTTTCTTGTTGCCAGCCTTGGCGGCTTTGAGCGCGCCGCGCATTTGCGCACCTGGGCGCTCCCCGGCGGGGCGGCCTCCGTGCGCGACGCCCGCCGCAACGCCTTTGCCCTGCTCAGTGAGCTCGGCCTGCTCGAGCACCCAGGCGCCGCTCGGCTTTTGGACAGCCTCGACGAGCAAACGCGCAGCGTGACAGCCACCATGATCGAGCGCGGCATCAACAGCCCGCGTACCAGCAGCATGGGGCGTCTCTTTGATGCCGCGGCAGCAATTCTGGGCATCTGCGACAAGGCAACCTACGAGGGCGAACCCGCCATAGAATTCGAAGCCGCCGCCTGGCGCGCGCTCAGCAGTGAAAGTGCCTGCCCCACCGGCAATATGGCCAGCTTTTCCGTAACCGAATCATCCCGTCCGGACGACTGCCATGTTCTGAACTCCAGACCGCTTTTTGAGGCGCTTTTGGAGGGAATCAGGACCGGCGTGCCCGCCGGCAAGCTCGCGCTCGACTTCCATGTCACCATCGCACGCGCGTCGGCCCGCATCGCAAGCGAGATCTGCGTCCGTGAAGGCATCGACACCGTCGTGCTCTCGGGCGGCGTGTTCATGAACCGACTCCTGCTTCAGTTCCTCACCCGCGAGCTCAAAAGCGCAGGCCTTACTGTCCTTGTCCCCCACACCGCACCCGTCAATGACGGCTGCATCGCCTACGGCCAGGCGGCGGTCGCAAGCGCTCGTCTTGCGCAGACAACATCGCGATAGGCTGTTTTGCCAGTCTGCGCGCCGCCGTCTCACAGGTGTAACGCGTTTGCTCGTGACTCCCGCGAGCGCTACCATCAACTGATGGGTAATTAGGCGCCTATCCAGCGCAAAACGTATAAAAGGGGAACATTATGTGCCTTGCCGTTCCCGGTAAAGTGGTCAAACGCGACGACGACCTTAAGGCGACCGTCGACATGATGGGCATCGAGCGCCCCGTTTCGCTGCGCCTCGTGCCGACGGCACAGGTAGGCGACTATATTCTCGTGCACGCCGGCTTTGGCATTCAGATTGTCGACGAGCAGGAGGCGCAGGAGACGCTCGACCTGGTCAACACCATGACCGAACTGGTCGAAGAAGACCAGCTGGCCACCAACCCGGCGGAGGCTTACTAGTGGCGGCCGGACAGCCGGCTCGCTCCGGTATCGACTTTTCGGCATTCCGCGATCCCAAGCTGGCTCGCGAGCTCATCGATCGTATTCATGAGCTTGTCGGCAACCGCAGCATCAACCTTATGGAAGTCTGCGGCACGCACACCGTGAGCATCGGTCGCTATGGCTTTCGCTCCATTATGCCTGCCGGGCTCAAACTGCTGAGCGGTCCGGGTTGCCCCGTCTGTGTTACCGCCAACCGCGATATCGACCATGCAATCGCGCTCGCCAAGATGGACGGCGCCATCATCACCACCTTTGGCGACATGATGCGCGTGCCCGGGTCGTCTACCTCGCTCGCCGCGCAAAAGGCGGCGGGGCGCGATATTCGCATTGTGTACTCCCCGCTCGATGCACTCGATATCGCCGAACACAACCCCGATCGCCCGGTCATCTTTATGGGCGTCGGCTTTGAGACCACGACGCCTACCATCGCCGCCGCCATCCTGGAGGCAGACGCGCGCGGGCTGCAGAACTTCTCGGTCTACTGTGCCCATAAGACCACGCCGCCGGCGCTGCGCGCCATCGCCAACGATCCCGAGACCACTATCGACGGCTTTATCCTGCCGGGCCACGTCGCCACCATCACGGGCCTGGCGCCCTTTAGCTTTTTGGTCGACGAGTTCAATACCCCGGGTGTGGTCACGGGATTTGAACCGGTCGATATCCTGCAGGGCATCTGCATGCTGGTCCAGATGGTTGTCGAGAACAGGCCGGCGATCGACAACGCCTACCGCCGTGGCGTCAACGCAGACGGCAACCCCGTTGCGCGCCAGCTGGTCGAGCAGGTGTTTGAGCCATGCAACACCACGTGGCGCGGGCTGGGGCCGATTGCCAACTCGGGCCTTTCCATCCGCCCCGAGTTCTCGCGCTTTGATGCCCGCACTCGCTTTGACGTGCCCGTTGAGACGACGGTCGAGCCGCGTGGGTGCCGCTGCGGCGACGTGCTGCGCGGGGCCATTACGCCGAGCGACTGCCCTCTGTTCGGCCAAGCTTGTACACCCGAGCATCCCGTCGGCCCCTGCATGGTGAGTTCCGAGGGCAGCTGTGCAGCATATTTCCGCTACCGAGGCTAATGGGTTCCGCCGCTCTAACGAACGGCGGGCCGGTCGACGCTGCACCTCACCCATATAATTCCGTCCTCGATTGGAGTTTTCGATATGTCCCGTACTGCCACCGATAGCACTGTCCTGTTGGGCCACGGCTCTGGCGGCCAGATGATGAAACGCATCATTGATGAGGTCTTTTTGGATGCCTTTGGGTCGCCCGAACTGCTCGAGGGCAACGATGCCGGCGTCGCTGCGCTGCCCGCGAGCGGGCGCATCGCCATGTCGACCGACAGCTTTGTAGTCTCGCCGCAGTTCTTCCCCGGCGGCAATATCGGCCGACTCGCCGTGTGCGGAACCGTTAACGACGTCGCGACCTCGGGCGCCAACGTGCGCTACCTCTCATGCGGTTTTATCCTCGAAGAGGGCTACCCCATGGACAAGCTGCGTCAAATCGTGCAGACCATGGCCGAAACGGCGCGCGAGGCGGACGTGGCGATCATCACGGGCGACACCAAGGTGGTCGAGCGCGGCGGGGCCGACGGCGTCTACATCAATACCGCCGGCGTGGGCGAGGTGCCCGAGGGCGTGGCGCTCAGCGGCGCCAACTGCCAGCCTGGCGATGTCATCCTGGTGTCGGGTACACTCGGCGACCACGGTATCGCCATCATGAGTCAGCGCGAGGGTCTGGCGTTTTCGAGCACCATCGAAAGCGACGCCGCGCCGCTCAACCACCTGATTGCCGATGTGCTTGCCGCAGCACCCGACACACGCTGCTTCCGCGACCCCACTCGCGGTGGCCTGGCGTCCACGCTCAACGAGTTTGCCCAGGCCAGCGGCGTTGCCATGGAGGTCGACGAGGATGCCGTGCCCGTACGCCCCGACGTGCAGGCAGCCTGCGAGATGCTCGGCTATGATGTGTTGCAGGTGGCAAACGAGGGCAAGATGGTCGCCGTGGTGCCGGCCGAACAGGCAGATGCGGCACTGGCCGCCATGCGCGCCGCCCGCTACGGCGAGAATGCCGCCATCATCGGTCGCGTGCTGCCGCTTGCCGAGGACGCCCGCCCCGCCGTGCGCGTACGCACCGGCTGGGGCTCGACCCGCATACTCGACATGCTCGTGGGAGAGCAGCTGCCGAGGATTTGCTAACGACAAAGGCTCAGGGCTATTAAAGATATTCAGATTCCAAACATGCCCGGCACGCATGCCCAGTATCATGGGGTGCGTTTTACAACTCAAGCGGCAGGAGCACCCATGGCAGCAGCTTTTTCCCATGTGATCTTTGACCTGGACGGCACCATTCTCAACACGCTCGAGGACCTGGCGGCCGCCGGCAACCATACCTGCGAGATGCACGGCTGGCCCACGTTTGCCGTAGACGAGTACCGCTACAAGGTGGGAAACGGCATGCTCAAGCTGGTCGAGCGCTTTATGCCCGCCGAGTATGCGGGCGACGGCCGTATGTTTGAGCAGACGCTTGCCGAGTTTAGGGCTTATTACGGCGAGCACAAGGAAGACCACACCTCACCGTACGCCGGTACGATCGAGATGCTCGACCGCCTGCGCGTCGCGGGCGTGCAGCTTGCCGTGCTCACCAACAAGGACCATGTCTCGGCCGCTCCGCTTATCGAGAAGTATTTTGGTTCCGAGCGCTTTGCGCTGGTGCAGGGCCGCGTCGACGCGTTTCCTCCCAAGCCCGAGGCGCCTGTTACGCTGCATGTGATGAAAGAGCTAGGCGCCGACCCGGCAACCACACTCTATGTGGGCGATTCCAATGTCGATATCCTGACCGGTCACAACGCCGGCCTCAAGAGCGCCGGCGTCGCCTGGGGCTTCCGTGGCCGCGCAGAGCTAGAAGCCGCCGGCGCCGACCACGTGGTGGACACCCAGGATGAGCTCGCGGCGCTGATTCTGGGCGAGTAGCGGGGCTGTCGCTCAACACGGCTGCATAGATTCTGTCGCGCGGAAAGTAGTCGTTTAAGAACGTCCCCAATGACTGCCATGGCAACGCCGATGTTTCGGCAATGACAGCGAGCGGGCACCAGAGCGAACAAATTGGCATGAAAAGAGGACGGCATAGACCTTCTGGTCATGCCGTCCTCTTTGAATGACAAGTTGTCGCTCTGGTGCCCGCGCAGCGTCGAGCAGTTACGGCGTTTGGTAAAACGCCGTAACAAACTACCGCGTAACTCCCCTAGCTCAGCATCGCATCCATCATCTCGGAGTTGACGGAGTCGTCGGCAGACCACTCGCCGTCGTCGTTGCAGGTGTACTTGAAGATAACCGTGGTCTTCCTGGGCTCGGTGGCCTTGGTCACATCGACCATAACCTGACCTGCCATCTTGTACAGCTCGTCATCGGAAGGAACCGTATCAAGCGCGGCAACCTTCTCCTGATACTGGGTGGAGAAGTCCTCGACAATCTTGTTCATGGACTTGCAGGTGATGGAGACCTCGGCGGTCGCGACACCCTTGTCCTCGTCGACCGTCACGTCGCCGATCTCGTAGTCAAAGCCTTCGAGATAGGTCTTGGCATACTCCTTGGGATCGATACCCAGCTGCTCGAACTCGTCGCCCGAAGCCTCTTCCAGACCAGAAAGGAACTCGTCGCCACCGTTCTTGACCTCGTCAAACTGAGTCGTAAGATCCTCGGTGATGAGTTCCTCGATCGAAGGGCCTCCACAACCGGAAAGCACGACCACGCATGCAACCAAAACGGCCATGAGGGGCGCAAGCAGCAGCTTCTTTTTCATGTTGTTCCTCCCAATGAGCGGCACCGTGCTTCCCAGACACGGCACACGTTGTGATAGTAAGCACATACTATCCACTTATGAACACCCTCGGCAGCACGAAGGCGTGGTCGGTTCGTTTTAACGTCCGAACGGTCTGCGAGTCCGCTCAGCGTGCAATAAAACGCATCCGTACCGTGCAATCAAAACCACCCCTAAAAGGGGTGGTTTGCTCTTAGGGTATAACCCTTGGATT
>UQMO01000039.1 GCA_900542125.1 uncultured Collinsella sp.
CGATCCAGGCGACCGTCACCTGGAACGCGAACACGGCAACGGCATAACGTGCGCCCAGCTCGCTCTTGACGCCGCCGATTGCCGCCACGCACGGCGGGTACAGCAGCGTAAAGACCAGGAACACATAGGCAGTAAACGGCGAAAACATGGTCGACAGCGCCGAGGGCGAGGTTGCACCCAAAAGCACCGTGAGCGTCGAGATGACGCTCTCCTTGGCAATAAGTCCCGTGACGAGTGCCGTCGAGGCGCGCCAGTCGCCAAAGCCAAGCGGGGCTAACACCGGTGCGATGATGCTACCCAGACCGGCAAGCAGGCTTTGCGACTGGTCGGCGACCACGTTAAAGCGGATATCGAACGTCTGAAGGAACCAGATGACCACCGTAGCGGCAAAGATAATGGTAAAGGCCTTGGTGATGAAGTCCTTGGCCTTATCCCACGCTAGCATCACTGTCGTCTTAACACTCGGCAGGCGGTAGTTGGGCAACTCCATGATAAACGGTACCGGGTCACCCTTAAAGGCCGTGCGGTTGAGCACCAGGGCGGCAATGCAGCCGACCACGATGCCGATCAGATAGAGCGAGACCATGGCAGGAACCGTCGCCTGCGGGAAGAATGCTCCGCACAGCAGGCCATAGACCGGCAGCTTGGCCGAGCAGCTCATGAACGGCGTGAGCATGACGGTCATCTTGCGGTCGTGCTCGGATGGGAGCGTACGGGTCGACATGATAGCCGGCACGGTGCAGCCAAAACCGACGAGCATGGGCACGAAGCTGCGACCCGACAGGCCAAAGCGACGCAACACCTTATCCATGACAAAGGCTACGCGTGCCATGTAGCCGGAGTCTTCCAGAATGGAGAGAAACAAAAAGAGCACGACGATAATCGGCAGGAAGGTCAGCACGCTGCCCACGCCCGTAAGCACGCCGTCCACAGCCAGCGAGCGCACCACGTCGTTGGTTCCGAACGCCTTGAGACCCGCATCGGCCGAGGCGATGATGGCAGCGATGCCGTCCTCCATAAGTCCCTGCAACGCCGCGCCGATCACGCCAAACGTCAGCCAAAAGACGAGGCCCATGATCACCAGGAACGCCGGAATGGCTGTGTAACGACCTGTCAGGATGCGGTCAATCTTGACGGAGCGCACATGCTCGCGGCTCTCGTGCGGCTTGACGACGCAGCGGCCGCACACGTCGCCGATAAAGCCGAAGCGCATGTCGGCCAGCGCAGATAGACGGTCGGTGCCGGCCTCGCCCTCCATCTGGGTAATGATGTGCTCGATGGCGTCAAGCTCGTTACGGTCCAGGTGAAGTGCCTCGGTTACCAGCTCGTCGCCCTCAACCAGCTTGGTCGCCGCAAAACGCACGGGAATGTGCGCCGTCGCGGCATGATCCTCGATAAGGTTGGCAATGCCGTGGATGCAACGATGCAGTGCACCGCCGTCCGAGCCATCGGGCGCACAGAAGTCCAGGCGACCGGGGCGCTCACGGAACCGCGCCACGTGCAAGGCATGATCCACCAGCTCGCCAATGCCCTCGTTGCGGGCAGCGCTAATGGGGACAACGGGCACGCCCAACAGGCTCTCGAGCAGGTTGACGTCCACGGCGCCGCCGTTGGCCGTCACCTCGTCCATCATGTTGAGCGCGATGACCATGGGGCGATCGAGCTCCATAAGCTGCAGCGTCAGGTACAGATTGCGCTCGATGTTGGTAGCGTCGATGATATCGATGATGGCGTCGGGATGCTCATCCAGGATAAACTGGCGGCTCACGATCTCTTCGCCCGTATACGGCGACAACGAATAAATACCGGGCAGGTCGGTAACGCTTGCCTCGGGGTGGTTGCGGATGGTGCCGTCTTTGCGGTCGACCGTCACGCCGGGAAAGTTACCGACATGCTGGTTGGAGCCCGTCAGCTGGTTGAATAACGTGGTCTTACCGCAGTTTTGGTTGCCGGCGAGAGCAAAGTGCAGCGGCGCGCCCTCGGGCACGGCAGTCTTTGCCGCGCGGGGCGAATACGTCCCCTCTCCCAGGGCCGGGTGCTCCGTCGTGCCGATTGCGGCGTTAGCGCGCGGACCCGTATCGGTGTCGTGAACACCCACGAGCTCGATGCGAGCAGCATCGTCCTTGCGCAGCGTCAACTCGTAGCCACGCAGGCGAATCTCGAGCGGGTCGCCCATAGGAGCATACTTCATCATGGTGACTTCGGTGCCCGGTGTTAGGCCCATGTCCAAAATATGCTGTCGAAGCGCCTGATCATCGGATGTCACCGATGCGACAACGGCGTCCTTTCCAATCTCGAGTGTATCGAGCTTCACGTCCGTGTTCCTCCCCCGGCGCCCACAGGGCGTTGCATTTTGTTTATCTTGGCTAACCGTTTGCCGTGGCTAACCAATTTATCCATGCATGATAGCGCGAACATGCAACAACGTTCAATCGACAGATTGGTGCAAGGGGGGCAGGTTGCTTTTCGCAAATAGACAGGATGCGGAGCAACGAGGCGCGAGGGGGTCCGGTTCGCCGTTTCCCAGACAGGTCTGCTGCGGAAACTGCATCCCACTACTCGGGCGAATTCCGGGACGCAGTTTCCCGTGGAGGCCTCTCGCGGAAGCTGCGTCCCACTCCGAAACGCTAAAACGGGATGGACTTTCCGACTGAGACATCTAGCGGAAAGCCCATCCCAGAATCGGCGGCCGAAACGGGCCACGATTTCCCAAACGGGCCTCTAGCGGAAACTGCGTCCCGGAATAGGCACTCAGACTGGGACGTATTTTCCCGATCGAGCCCCTCGGGGAAACTGCGGCCCGGAATCTGCGCCCGAAACGGGACGCGGTTTCCCCAAGGGCCGAATCAGCCGCCCGCCCCTCGTCAAAATCATCCGCTTTCCTCCGTTGTATGCGGAACATCCAAGGAGTGTCCCAGAGTGCCGGCACAATAGGAACGTTCCCAGCTGCCGGCAGCATTTCACCGCAACTGCAAAAACCCGCGCAGGCAACCGTATTCACCTGCGCGGGTTTAGTGGGCGCTCACAAAGGTACGTTACAGAGGCCCACGTCAGTTATGGATTACCGAACGGCACCGGCACGCGATGCCTCAGTCGACTTACCAAGCGATGAAGCTTGCCGCAGTCCTAGACAATCGGCGCAATGCCGGCAAAGTGCAGATACAGCGAAATAATTGCCACGACAATGACCACCGCTGCGATCAGCTTGTCGTGCAGATGCGGAAGCACCGGCTTACCGCGGCCTCGCTCACCCAGCATATAGACGGGAATGGCCGGAGCAAAAAGAATCGTCGTGATCATAACGCCCTGAAGACCCGTCGACCACACCAGGAACAACGTGTAGATAAAGCCGAGTGTACCGAAGAAGCGGGCTTTGCCGACGCTTGGCGCATGCGGCCCGTCCAGATGCTCGTTCTTCCAGCCAATCACCATGTAGTAGGCTGCCGAGCACACGTACGGAACCAGAATCGTGTTGACCGCGCAGCTATAGAAGAACTGGTAGGTGCTCGCCGCCACATACGACACAATCAAGAAGAGCTGCGTGATACCGGAGCTCACGAGAACCGTTACCACCGGGGCGTCGTGCTTGTTCGTCTTGGCAAACGCCAGAGGGAAGGATCCCTGGCGCGCTGCCTCGAACGGCGTCTCGGATGCAATGATGACATAGCCCAGCATCGCGCCGACCAACGAGAGAATAACGCCAAGGTTTACGATGGCAGCGCCAACAGGACCGATTGCGCGCTCAAGAATTCCCGCCATAGAAGGCGTTGCGAGCTGTGCCATCTCCTCGCGCGGCATAATGCCAAGCGACAGCATCGAGATAATCAGATACAGCGTGAACACGGCAGCAAATCCGAGTGCCGTCGAGCGACCGACGTCACGCACGTACTTTGCACGGCCCGAGATGACGACAGCGCCCTCGATGCCTGTGAAGACCCAGACAAGGGCGATCATGGTCGAGACGACTTGCTCACCAAACCCAGGACCAGCTGGTTCTCCCCAGAAGTTGTCCATAAAGATATCGACGTTGAACTTACCCAGGAGCACAATGCTCAGAACAAAGAGTCCCAGCGGCACCAGCTTTGCCAACGTGACGATCGTGTTAATGCCCGCGGCCTCCTTGACGCCACGAAGTACAAGAGCGGTAAGGAACCATAGAAATACGCTGGCGCAGATGATGGAAAGCAGATTGTTGCCCGCACCAAACGCGGGAAAGAAATAGCCCAGTGCGCTAAACAGCAAGAGAGCAAAGCTCACGTTGGAAAGGCATGCGCTGATCCAGTAGCCCCAGGCGGAGTTGAAACCAATGTAATCGCCAAAGCCTGCCGCAGCGTATGCATAGATGCCGCCGGTTAAGTCGGGACGAGCCTGAGATAGACCGTTGAACACCATCATCAACGCAAAGACGCCTATAAAACAAATTCCCCACGAGACGATAACCGCACCGGTATTGGCTCCGCCCGCTGCCATATCGCCGGCGAGAGAAAAGATACCGCCACAAATACTGGCGGTAATGACCATCATGGTCAGACGAAAGAGATCGAGGCCATTAGGGTCGATAATCTCATCGTTTTGAGCTTTAGAGGCCATTGTATGTGCACCCCCTTCATCATGTGATCGAACAAAAGATGGCCCGGACGTCCCGAATCGGGTGCCGGGCCATCGGTCAAGCGATCATCAGACTGTTACAGCTATCGCGTTAGAAGCGCAGTGACAGGCAAGAAAGGCCACCGTCGACCTTGCGATACTCGGAGGTATCGACGACGAGCGTCTTGTAGCCCAGATCCTGCACGGCCTTGAGCACGGTCGGATAGCCCTCGGCAACGATGACCGTACCGTTGACCCAGATGCAGTTAGCGCCATAGGCCTCGTCCTCGGGCACGACAATCTTGTTGTACTGGGCAAAGTCGGGCTTATCGATGAACTCGCCGGAGACGAGCATGTTGTTGTCCTCGATGTAGTTGACGCCCGTCTTGAGGTGCAGGACCTCCTCCAGCGGAACCTCGGAACCCTCGAGGCCCCAGCCCTCGAGAATCTCGCAGAACTGGCGAATGCCCTCTTCATTGGTGCGAGCGGAGCGACCGACATAGAAATGATCGCCGACCATCATGACGTCGCCGCCGTCGAGCGTGCCGGGAGAAACAATGTGCTTGACATGCTCGTCGTCAAAGAAGCGACGGACGACCGGCTCGATCTCGTCCTTCTCGCCGTTGCGGCTGTCGGCACCGGGGTTGGTAATAATGGCGCCGCAGCGAGTGATGACGGCCGGATCCTCGACGAAGCAGCTGTCGGGATACTGCTCGAGGGCAGGCAGCACCGACACGTCCACGCCACACTGCTCGAGCGCATGCTCATAATCGTAGTGCTCCTCAATGGCGCGCTCGTAGATAGGCTGGCCAAGCTCGGGTGCGCTCGTGATGCCATTGCTCAGGGACTTGCCGGGACGACGGATGATAACGTGGCTGAACTTGGTCATGATGATCCTCCTTGGATCTCCTAGCCGAGGGCGAACTTCCTTGTGTCCGCCCTCCTTTCGATGGCTTAATCATAGGGCGGTTTTCCTGTTTTGTATATTGTATACAATCATGAACGGTAGATATTTCTCGGTGAGCGTACTCTCACGTTTCGGCACGAAGTAGCATGATTTAACTGGTCGTTCTATAATTCAACTGAGCTATTCAAGTGAAATGTATTTAGTTTTAAAAATATACAGTTAAAGGATATACGTTCATGGAATCACTCAGAAGGCCCCTGAAGGACCACGTATACGACTACATTTCGAGCCGCATTGACGCCGGCGAGTTGTCCGCCGGCGACCGTTTGAGCGAGCAAGCGATCTGCGATGCCATGGGCGTGTCGCGCACGCCGGTTCGCGAAGCGCTCATCCAGCTGGCAAGCGATGGCTATCTGGACAACCTCCCCCGCCGCGGATTCCGTGTCCGCGGGTTCGATCGGCAAAACGCCGTTGAAGTCTTCGAGATCATGGGGCCGCTGGACGGGCAGGCGGCGTACCTCGCCTGCCCAAACCTAACCGACGATGACATTACGCAGCTTAAATTTCTCGTCGGCTCCATGGACCTTGCGATCCAAGGCGGTCTTATCCGAAAGTACGACGATATTCAGCGAGACTTTCACCTTACGTACTTCAACCGCTGCGGCAACGACCGTCTGCGTGACATGATCTCGCAACTCGAGCGCTGCTTTATCAAGCGCGATTACGAGACTGTCGACCAAGAGACGGCGTGCAAACTGCTCAATAAAGCCAACAGCGAACATGCCCATATTCTTGAGTTGTTCGAAGCACGAGATGCGACGGGCGTGCGCGACTACGTTCGCGATGTCCATTGGAACACAGAAAACGCCCAGTTCACCGTTTGGTAGGAAACGATGCCCTTGCGGAAAGCGTGTCCCGTTATTCCCGCTCGAAACGGGTCGCAGTTTCCCAACGGGGCCCCTCGGGGAAACTGCGACCCAGAATTTGAGCTCGAAACGGGATGTGGTTTCCAAATCGAGGCCCTATGGGAAACCGTGCCCCACCTTGAAGGGCGAGACTGGGGTGCAGTTTCCGGACGGGACATCAAAAACAAAGTTGCGGTGGAATAGTTCCTGGATGGGCTGGTTGATGCCCCAGATCGGAACTATTTCACCGCAAGTTATTGAAGGGCTGGGATGCCCGTCCTCTTACAGATGACGCTCCAGGAAGCGGAAGGCTAGGCGAATCCAAGGGCGGACTGCCACCTGCTTGTCCTCGTTGTCGACCGCGGTGTTGGCGTTGCCGAGCGAAAGACCGTGACCGCCCTGGTCAAAGACGTGCATCTCGCAAGCGACGCCCTCCTCGGCCATGCGCTGCGCAAACGGATAGACCTGCGCGATCGGCGCCGTCTTGTCGTCGGACACGCCCCACACAAAAGTCGGCGGCATCTGGCGCGAAACATGCGTGGTGGGGCAGATGTCGGCCAAATGCTCGTCAGTTGCCTCGCCGCCCGTCACCATCGACAGGTAGTCGTTGAGCAAATCGCGCCCCGTCTTGCCGCCCGTCTTGGGCACGCGCAAGTCAATGCGCGGATCGCGCGTCTGCATGTCGCGCACATAGGCAAAGTCGAGCAATGGATAGCCCAGCACCACGGCATCGGGACGAATGTCGTCCGGACGCGCCCCGGCAAGTGCCGCGAAGGGGCCGGTCTTCCACTGTGTTGCCAGCGAGGCGCAAATCATGCCGCCCGCCGAGAATCCCACGACGCACACGCGCTTAGGATCGACATGCCACTCGTCGGCGTTGGCGCGCACCGTGGCGACCATCTTGGCAAGATCTGCCTGGGGGTGCGGAAAGCTCACGTCACCCGTAGAACTTGTGACATAGTTGAGCACAAAGGCCTGGTAACCGTGATCCAAAAACGCAAACGCCACGGGATCCTGCTCATGCGGAGCGATATGCGTAAACGCACCTCCGCCGCAGATAATCACGGCAGGGCGGCGGCCATTGGGCTTGTCGGGCAGCGGCTCGGCACCCAAATACGTAAACGTCGCCGGATAATCCTCGGTCGGCTCCTCGCCCCACAGCGCATGGTTCTCGACAATCATATGTGCTCCCTTCGCGCAAATTATGCGCCCTTGTTTTTCGCCTTCAAGCGTACCCCACTTGAACCCGTGGCGCAGAAACACACCAGCAATAAGTTTCCCTCCAACTGATATATCACATAATCCCAGCTCAGAGGTATCGCTGAGCAGCGTAGAATAGGGGCGTTGACCAAGCCGCGAAACACATATGAAACGTTTCCGGCAAACCATACGCGCGATATGCGCCTATTTAAGTTGGAGGCAACTATGGGTCTGCTCGATTCGCTTAAGTCCACCTTCACCTCGACCGGCGAGGCGTCCGTTCCGCCCGCAGCAAGCTTCGCTACCCGCGAAGGCGTCATCTACGCCCCCGTCAACGGCGTGCTCGTCAACCTGGACGAGGTTCCCGACGAGACGATCGCCTCGGGCATGCTTGGCCAGGGCTATGGCATCGAGCCCATTACCGGCACCATCTATGCGCCCGCCAACGGCCGCATCGGCGCCACCACTGTCACCAACCACTCCATTGGTATGATCACCGAGGACGGTCTTCGCGTGTTCATCCATGTTGGCCTGGGCACCGTGGAAATGAACGGCAAGGGTTTTGCCCGCTTTGTCGAGATGGGCGATGTGGTCAAGGCAGGCCAGCCGCTCATCAGCTTCGACCGCGAGGCCATTAAGGCCGCTGGTCACGAGGACATCGTGACCGTCATCGTCTCCGAGCTCGATCGTCTTAAGAGCATCGACCATGTCGGCGAGTCTGGAACGCTTATTGGCGGCAACCCGCTCGTCAAGCTTGGCGACCCGCTGCTGGTAGCCAAGACCAAGTAGCCAGGCCCCGCGCCACACAGCCAAAAAGGCACCTCGTTAAGCGCCCGCGACCATTTGGCCGCGGGCGCTTTTCGTTTGAAAAACCATCCCGTCAATGCCTTATCTGTATAGCCCAAATGAGCCGAGCTGCTAGAATATCGAACTGTATGGATAACTATCATTCAACCGTTATGGGAGGATACGTGAACCGCACCAAAATCGCGCAGCTCTATGCCGATGCCGAGTCGCTCGGCGGCCAGACCGTCACCGTCGCCGGCTGGGTCAAGTCCGTCCGCGACATGAAGAACTTTGGCTTTGTTACGCTCAACGACGGCAGCTGCTTCCGCGACCTGCAGGTCGTCATGAACCGCGAGGCACTCGACAACTACGACGAGATCGCCCATCAAAACGTCTCGGCCGCACTCATTTGCACCGGCACCGTCAAGCTGACCCCCGATGCGCCCCAGCCTTTCGAGCTTTCTGCCACCTCCATCGAGGTCGAGGGCACGAGCGCCCCGGATTACCCGCTGCAGAAGAAGCGCGCAACCGTCGAGTTCCTGCGCACCCAGCAGCACCTGCGTCCGCGCACCAACCTGTTCCGCGCCGTGTTCCGCATCCGCTCTGTCGCGGCTGCCGCCATCCACCGCTTCTTCCAGGAGCAGGGCTTTGTCTACGTCAACACCCCCATCATCACCACGAGTGACTGCGAGGGCGCCGGCGAGATGTTCCGCGTGACCACGCTCGACCCCAAAAATCCGCCCCTCACTGAGTCCGGCGAGGTCGACTGGAGCCAGGACTTCTTTGGCAAGCATGCAAGCCTCACCGTGTCCGGCCAGCTCAATGCCGAGAACTTTGCCATGGCCTTTGGCGACGTGTACACCTTTGGCCCCACCTTCCGTGCCGAGAACTCCAACACCACGCGCCACGCCGCCGAGTTTTGGATGATCGAGCCCGAGATGGCCTTTGCCGACCTTAACGACTACATGGATAACGCCGAGGCCATGCTCAAGTACGTCCTTAAGGACGTTATGGCCACCTGCCCCGACGAGCTCAATATGCTCAACAAGTTTGTGGACAAGGGTCTGCTCGAGCGCCTGGACCATGTCGCCAACTCCGACTTTGCCCGCGTTACCTACACCGAGGCCGTCGAGATCCTGGAGCAGGCAGTCGCTGCTGGCCACCAGTTTGATTACCCCGTCAGCTGGGGCATCGACCTGCAGACCGAGCACGAGCGCTTCCTGACCGAGGAGCACTTTAAGCGGCCGACTTTTGTGACCGACTACCCGGCCGAGATTAAGGCGTTCTACATGCGCATGAACGAGGACGGCAAGACCGTCGCCGCCGCCGACTGTCTGGTTCCCGGTATCGGCGAGATTATCGGCGGCTCCCAGCGCGAGGAGCGCCTGGATCTGCTCGAGGCCCGCATCAAGGACCTGGGCATGAATCCCGAGCAGTACAAGTACTACCTTGACCTGCGCCGCTACGGTTCCTGCAAGCACGCCGGCTACGGTCTGGGCTTCGAGCGCTTGGTCATGTATCTGACCGGCGTGGGCAACATCCGCGACGTCCTGCCGCACCCGCGCACCGTGGGCAACGCCGACTTCTAATCGTCGGACGCTAACTCGCGTCGCCACACGCCAACGCTCATCGCACAAGCGCCTCTCGACATCGGTCGAGAGGCGCTTTTTTCAACAGCATCCGTCAAGCTTTTGGCAAGTTTTTGGTCAGTTGAGCAGGACTGTTGAAAACTCGACCCGCCGTTTGCCGACGACTACCGACCGCCCAGAGCGCCCTGCGCCCCTGGGAAAGCCCCGCGTCCTAGGCTCCATACCGTCGCCACCCAAAACGGAAAGGACGTGGACGCCATGACCGAAACCGCTGTTGAAACTTACGAGACCACGACGAGGGGCGCCGCCTCGATGGCAGCCTATCGCGCCGTTCGCATCCTGCAACTATTAAGCGAAAACACCGGCGAGGACAAGGCCATGCTTTCCGATGAGTTGATCCGGCGCCTCGCCCATCCCGACGACCCCGCCCGCATGCCCATCTCGGCGGCGCGGCGCAGCATCTACACCGCCATCTCCGCGCTTCGCCATGCCGGATACGAAATTGAATACAAACGCGGCGTGGGCTACAAACTTCTTACCCGCCCGCTCACCGATGAAGAGATCATCCGGCTCCACGGTATGGTCATGCGCAACCGCTCCACGCCTATCGCTATCCGCAAGAGCATGGCGCAGCACTTAGTTGCCATAGCGAGTGCCGACGTTCGCGGCTACCTCGATACACCCGAACCCGCTCCAAGCGCAGGCAGCAAGGCTACCAAGGCAACGCGCACGCCCATCAAGCGCATCGACACGTGCGAGCTCGTCGAGCAGGCCATCGACCACGGAACCACGGTGAGTTTTGATATTTCGAGCGTCACGACACGTGGCGAAACCGAAGCAGCACGGATGACACTCCGTCCCTTTGCCATCAAGCAACGAGACGGCATCTCGTATTTGCTGGGAACGGTCTACGACGCCCGAGGCGCCGATGACACGTTGCGTACTGTAGAGATTGGCCGAATGAGAAACGTCACCACACGTCTCCTCGACGGCAAGAAGCTCTTCGCCGCCCTAGACGAGGACGACGCCTCCTCCGCCGCATAAGGCCCTCCGCCGCCCATTCGACTACCCGTACCGCCCATCCGATTCTGTATTAAAAAACCCGCCAAGCTGTTGTAAAAATGGACATCAGCGCTACTATAGTTCCACTTGCACTTTGTCCCAGTGCAGTGTTTCCAGCCATTTTTATACTGGGGGTAATGATATGAAGGACATCACCATCAGCCGCAGGAGCCTTCTGGTCTCCGCCGGCCTGCTCGCGCTCGCCCCGCTCGCCGGATGCGGCGGCAACTCTGGTTCCGGCTCTGCTGCCGCCGGTTCCGACTACACCATCGGCGTTCTGCAGCTCACCGAGCACTCCGCACTCGACGCCGCCAACGATGGCTTTGTCAAGGCCATCAAGGAGAGCGGCCTTAAGGTCAAGATCGACCAGAAGAACGCCCAGAACGACCAGTCCACGTGTAAGTCCATTGCCGACAAGTTTGTGGGCGACAACGTCAACCTGATTTATGCCATCGCCACGCCCGCCGCGCAGGCTGCCGCCGGCGCCACGGCCGATATCCCCATCGTGGGCTGTGCCATCACCGACTACGCCGCCTCCGGCCTGGTCCAGGACAACGACAAGCCCGGCACCAACGTCACGGGTGCTTCCGACCTCACCCCGGTCGCCGAGCAGCTCGAAATGATGCAGAAGGTCCTGCCCGACGTTAAAAAGGTCGGCCTGCTCTACTGCACCGCCGAGTCCAACTCCGACGTCCAGATCAAGGCCGCCAAGAAGGAGCTCGACAAGCTGGGCCTCGAGTACACTGACTTCACCGTCTCGAGCTCCAACGAGATTCAGTCCGTCGTCGAGTCTGCCGTGGGCAAGGTCGACGCGCTGTACTCCCCCACTGACAACACCATCGCCGCGGGCGCTTCGCAGGTCGGCCAGATCTGCAAGGAGAATAAGCTCCCCTTCGTGACCGGCGAGGAGGGTATGTGCATGGCCGGCGGCCTGTTCACCCTCTCCATCAACTATAAGGACCTGGGCTACGCCGCGGGCGAGATGGCCGTTAAGATCCTGAAGGGCGAGGCCAAGCCCGAGGATATGCCGATCAAGCACCTCTCGAGCAAGGACCTGGTCGTCGTCAAGAACGACGAGATGGCCGAGGCCCTGGGTATCGACCTTTCCGCTCTGGACGAGTAGCGCCATGCGCGGTAACGCGTCTAGGGCCCGCACGCGCGCCACAGCCGCGTTATTCAATATCTGAGTCCTTGGGGCGAACGCTAAAGACCGGCGTTCGCCCTGCTTGTTTCGGATGAGACAAAACATCCGTCCGCAGCTCTTTTATGCATTGGTACCGCTATTATGGAAAATCACGTGTCCACCCTATCCTAGGAGGTATGAAGCATGCTCATTGCATTGCAGGGCGCCGTTTCGCAGGGCGTCCTCTGGGGCATTATGGTGCTTGGCGTGTTTATCACGTTCCGCCTGCTCGACATCCCCGATATGACCTGCGACGGCAGCTTTGCCCTCGGCGGCTGTGTCTGCGCCGTACTCATCGTCAACAATAACGTCGACCCCTTGCTCGCCGTGCTGGCCGGCATGTGCGCCGGCGCCATCGCGGGCGCCGTCACGGGCATCTTGACCACCGTCTTTGAGATTCCCGCAATCCTCGCCGGAATCCTTACGCAGATCAGTCTGTGGTCCATCAACCTGCGCATCATGGGCAAGTCCAACACGCCCATCCTTGCCAAGGGCACTATCTTCTCATCCGTCAGCAACATGACGGGCCTGCCGCAGTCCACTGTTGCCATTATCCTAGGCATTGTGCTGGCCGTGGCCATCGTCGCCATCCTGTACTGGTTCTTTGGCACCGAGATCGGCTCGGCGCTGCGTGCCACCGGCAACAACGAGTACATGATCCGCGCCCTGGGCGTTAACACCAACACCACCAAAATGATCGCCCTCGTGCTCTCCAACGCCCTCATTGGCCTTTCGGGTGCACTCATCTGCCAGAGCCAGAAGTACGCCGACATTGGTATGGGCACCGGCGCCATCGTTATCGGTCTTGCAGCCATCGTCATCGGCGAGGTGCTCGGTCGCCTGCTGCCCGGTGGCCTCACGCAGTTTAGCGTCCGTCTTGCCTCCGCCGTCTTTGGCTCCGTGGTGTACTTCCTCATCCGCGCCATCGTGCTGCAGTTGGGCATGGACGCCAACGACATGAAGCTGCTTTCCGCTGTGATCGTCGCCGTGGCCCTGTGCGTGCCCGTGGTTTGGGAGCGCTATAAGCTCCGCAGCTCCTACACGAAGGGGGATGAGGCAGATGCTTAAGCTCTCGCACGTCAAGAAGACCTTTAACAAGGGCACCGTCACCGAGAAGCGCGCGCTCACCGGCGTCGACCTCACCCTTAACGACGGCGACTTTGTAACCGTGATTGGCGGCAACGGCGCCGGCAAGTCCACGCTGCTCAACATGATCGCCGGCGTGTATCCGCTCGATTCGGGCGTTATCGAGCTCGACGGCACCGACATCTCGCGTCTGAGCGAGTCGCAGCGCGCCAAGTACCTGGGCCGCGTGTTCCAGGACCCCATGCGCGGCACCGCAGCCGACATGCAAATTGCCGAGAACCTGGCCCTCGCCAAGCGCCGCGGCCAGCGTCGCGGTCTTTCGTGGGGCGTCACCAAGGCCGAGAAGGACGAGTACGTTGAGCTGCTCAAGCGCCTAGACCTCGGTCTGGACACGCGCCTCAACGCCAAGGTCGGTCTGCTTTCGGGTGGCCAGCGCCAGGCACTCACCCTGCTCATGGCCACGCTCACCAAGCCACGCCTGCTGCTGCTCGACGAGCACACCGCGGCGCTCGACCCCAAGACGGCCTCTAAGGTGCTCAATCTGACCGAGGAAATCGTCGACGAGCACCACCTGACCACGCTCATGGTCACGCATAACATGAACGACGCCATCCGTCTGGGCAATCGTCTGATCATGATGCACGAGGGCCACGTAATCTACGACGTGGCAGGCGACGAGAAGAAGTCGCTCACCGTTGCCGACCTGCTGCAGAAATTCGAGGAGGTCTCGGGCGGCGAGCTCGCCAACGACCGCATGCTGCTGAGCTAACGACCTAGAAAACCACCACAAAGGGGACAGGCACCTTTGTGGTGGTTTTTGTTAAAGAGTAAGGAGACGGCCATGAAAAGACTCCCCCGCCTTGCGTTAGCCACCGCGTTGATCTGGAAGCGTCGACGCTAAGCTACACCGCCGGGCCTTGCAGCCCCGCCGTGCAAACCTTATATCGAGCACAGAAGCCCGTCCGAATTTGATCGGACGGGCTTCTTGGTGGGTATCATGGTTGGACGATCATTAGGAGGTTTCCCTACATGGAATTGTTTGAGCCAATTCTTCATTTCTTTGCACAACGATGGGTCCACAACATCATCTGGGCAGGTATCTTGGCCATCGGCACCGCCGTTGCCGCCAAGGTCGCGTCCAAGACCCTGCGCCACCTGCTTAACCGCGACGACAACCCACTCCCTTCATCGAGCATTTTCATCAACATTGCGCGCGCCGTCATCTGGATGATCGGCGGCAGCTTTATCCTCGACAACTGCTTTGGCATTAACGCAAACGCCCTCGTCGCCGCTCTTGGCGTCGGCGGCATCGCCATCTCGCTCGGCTTTCAGGACACGCTCTCAAACCTTATCGGCGGCATGCAGGTAACCTTTATGGGCATCATCAAGCCCGGCGACAATATCGAGGTCGGTGGCGTATCAGGCGTGGTCCAGGACATCACCTGGCGCCACACGACCATCGAGGACGCCTGCGGGCAGACCATCATCGTCCCCAACTCCAACATCTCCAAGAACACGCTCGTGCATTTGATGCCCTTTGGGCGCGTGGCCGTCCCCGTCGCGGTCAAAGACCCCTCAAAATGGGCGTCGCTCGATGCACTAACAGACGAGCTCGTCAGTGCCACCAAAACGGCCGTCTCGCCCATCTCGGGTTTTGACAAGGAGCCGTATGTGCTCTTTAGCGAGATCGGCGACTTTGGCATTAAGGGCAAGATCATCTTTATCGTCAGCGACGACAGCATCACTTTCACGGCAGCCGACGCCTGCATCCGCGCCATCGCCCCCCTCATCGCCTAAACCACCACAAAGGGGACAGGCACCTTTGTGGTGGTTTTCTTTCGTGGTACCATGGTTCATATAGTTGTTTAAACGACTAAGGGAGCAAAACTATGGAAGAGGCCTATCGTCAAGCACGCAAGCGCGGCGAGCAGGGACGTCGACGCGCCATTAGTCAAAGCGAGCATCCGTACCTTACGGACCTCGATAGCTTGGTTGCTCAGCTCCCCTTAGGCCAGCGAGAGAATGTCGGCCTGAGAGACATTCCGCTCGAAATGGTCGTCGGTACGGTTACTAAGGGCCGTCAGTCCGCCTTTTCATGCAACTTTATGCCCTTGCTGCCGTTTAGCACCGAGTTCGCCCGCAAGTGGTCCAACCTCTACGACATCCAGGTGACCGAGGGTTATCGCGATCCTGTCATCGTCACCGAGTTCATGCATCGGTTCTATGTCCAGGAAGGCAACAAACGCGTCAGTGTCCTCAAATTCTTGGACGCCCCGACGGTTTCTGCCAAGATTACCCGTCTCTACCCCGGCACATGGGATTCCGTCGAAAGCCGCCTATACGGTGAGTTCTGCGCGTTTTGGCGCGTCTGCCCCCTATACGAGATCGAGTTCTCGCGTGAGGGGAGCTATGAGACGCTCGCCAAGATGCTCGGTCAGGACCTTATCGAAAAATGGCCGCAGAAAAAGGTCGACTACCTGCGCCACACCTTCCTGCTCTTTAAGCGCGCCTACCTTCGCGCGGGCGGCGACCACCTGGACATTACGCCTGCCGACGCCATGCTCGTCTACCTCAATGTGTACAACCAGGACCGTCTGCTGGATACGCCGACGGATATCGTCGTAAACCGCCTGTGCAAGATCTGGCGCGAGCTGGTCATCGCAGGCAAAAATGACGAGGACAAGGTCGATCTTGTCGAAGCACCGAGCGTCGATGAGGAGGAGTCGCCCGCCAAGTCCACCTCCGGCGTGCTCAACTTCTTTATGGGCAAGACCGTCTATTCGGCGGCCAACCCCCTGCGCATCGCCTTTATCCATGAGTTCCCCTGTGCGACGTCGAGCTGGGACAGCCTGCACGACCAAGGGCGTCAGTATCTCGATGAGCACTTTGGCGGTATCGTGCGCACCGAAGCGTTCGAGGACTGCCACGATCCGGACGTGTTCTACGCCGCCGTTGAAACGGCTGTCAAACATGGAGACAAGGTCATCTTCTCGACCTCGCACCGCCTGATGGAATACACGCTCAGGGCAGCCGTTGAGTATCCCCAGGTTCGGTTCCTTAACTGTTCTATCGGCCTTCCCCACCAAAGCGTCCGTTCGTACTTTGGAAAGATGTACGAGGCCAAGTTCCTCTTGGGCGCCCTTGCCGCCAGCATGGCGGACAACCACCGCATCGGTTACCACGCGTCGGTCTTCGCCTCGGGCGCACTAAGCGAGATCAACGCCTTTGCGATTGGAGCCTCGCTACTCGACCCCCGCGCGCAAATTATCCTGACCTGGGGCGATGTGCCCGCCGGAGGCCTTGCCGAGGCCATGTGCCGAGAAGGTGTGAGCGTCATGACCGGCGCTGACATGTCAAAGTCGCTCGAAGACCCTACGGCCTACGGACTCCACCGCCTGGTCGATGGCAAGGTTTCCGGCATCGCCATGCCGGTATGGAACTGGAGCCGTTACTACGAGCTCATCGTTCGCAGCCTTCTGCACGGCACGTGGGACGAGACCAGCGATGACAACCAAGTGCGCGCCGTCAACTACTGGTACGGCATGAGCTCCGGCGTTATCGACATCCGTTACGCTCCGGGCCTACCCTACCAGACGCGCAAACTCGTGCAGTTGCTCCGCAACGGCATTGTCGAGGGATCCATCAACCCCTTTGGCGGCGAGCTCCACAGTCAGAACGGCGTGGTACAGATCGAAGGCTTCCCTCCGCTGCCGAGCACGCAGATTGTCGAGATGAATTGGCTGGCGGATAACGTGGTAGGCACCATTCCGCAGCTCGACGATGAGCCGAAAGTCCCTGCCCTATGAAAATCCTTGCAATAGCCGATACCGAAGAACGATGCCTTTGGGAGTGCTTTCGCAAGGAACGCTTTGAGGGAGTCGACCTGATTTTGTCCGCCGGCGATCTGGACCCGGACTATCTTGAGTTTATGGTTACGGTCATCAACAAACCGCTCATCTACGTGCGCGGCAATCACGATGACCGCTACGCACGTCATGCACCGGGCGGATGTATCTGCGTGGAAGACAGCGTGTACACGTACCGAGGGATTCGCATTGCGGGCCTTGGCGGGTCCATGCGTTATCGCGACGGCGCCAACATGTACACCGAACGCGAGATGTCCAAGCGCATGCGTAAGCTGTCGCGTAAGGTTAGGATGGTCGGCGGGTGCGACATTCTGCTTACCCATGCACCCGCCGCCGGTATGGGTGATCTGGACGATCTGCCGCATCGAGGATTCGAATGCTTTAACACAGCACTCGAATCCTGGAATCCCGACTACATGGTGCACGGACATGTGCACCAAAGCTACGGTTGCGATTTTCAGCGCGAGCGTCAGCATGTGTGTGGAACAACGATCATCAACGCCTGCGGCTATATGCAGTTTGAACTCGACGAGACGCGCTACCCCGCACGCGGCTGGCAAGCAGCCTGGCTCAACTCGCAAACCATGCGCCGCGAACTCAAGCGCCATGAGGCCATCGAGTCGTCAACCGCCAGAACACCCTGGTAACCACAACAAAGGCGCCTGTCCCCTTCGTGTTGGTTTTGCCCCGAGATAGCAAGAAACCCGGTCCTGCACGAGGCAGAACCGGGTTTCTTTAGCAATGCTTGCTTTGCTCAGGCAGTAACTAGTAGTTACTCAGCCAGGAAGTCACGCTGGACAGCGGGATCGACCTTGACGCCAGGGCCCATGGTGGAAGACACGGAGATGGACTTGACGTACTTACCCTTAGCAGAAGAGGGCTTGACGCGCAGGATCTCGGTGTACAGGGCAGCGTAGTTCTCGACGAGCTGCTGCTCAGAGAAGGACTTCTTGCCCAGGGGCACGTGACAGATACCATAACGGTCGGCGCGATACTCAACGCGGCCAGCCTTGAGCTCGGAGACCATCTTGGCGACGTCCATGGTCACGGTGCCGAGCTTGGGGTTCGGCATGAGGCCACGGGGACCAAGGATCTTACCGATGCGGCCAACCTTGGCCATCATGTTCGGCGTAGCGATAGCGGCGTCAAAGTTGATCTCGCCCTTCTGGATCTGGGCGACGAGCTCGTCGGAACCGATGATATCGGCGCCGGCAGCCTCGGCCTCGCGGGCCTTCTCGCCCTCGGCGAAGACGGCAACACGAACGGTCTTGCCGGTGCCGTGGGGCAGGGAGATGGAACCACGGATGTTCTGGTCAGCCTTACGAGTATCGATGCCCAGACGGAAGTGGGCCTCGACGGTCTCGTCGAACTTGGCGGTGTCGAGCTCCTTGATGAGCTTGGCAGCCTGAAGGGGGGTGTAGAGCGTGGCGCGGTCGATCTTCTCGGCAGCGGCGTTATAGCTCTTACCATGCTTAGCCATGTGCATTACCTCCTGTGGTTAAACGGGCGTGAGCCCTCCCACATCGTATCGTGTGCCCTATTGCACACATTTAACGGGCACCCCGGTCGGAGCACCCGTCGTTACCATAAGAAATCGCTACTCAGCGATGGTGACGCCCATGGAACGGGCGGTACCGGCGATGATCTTCTTGGCGGCGTCAATGTCGTTGGCATTGAGGTCCGGCATCTTAATCTCGGCGATCTTGGTGAGCTGCTCCTGGGAGAGCTGACCAACCTTGTCGGCCTGGGGCTTAGCGGAACCAGACTTGAGGTTCAGCTCCTTCTTGATGAGGTGAGCCGCCGGCGGGGTCTTGGTGATGAAGGAGAAGGACTTATCCTCGTAGACAGAAATCTCAACGGGGATGATGTCGCCCTTCTTGTCCTGCGTCTCGGCGTTAAAGGCCTGGCAGAACTGCATGATGTTCACGCCAGCAGCGCCCAGGGCGGGGCCGACGGGAGGAGCGGGGTTAGCTGCACCAGCAGGAATCTGGAGCTTAATGACGTTGGCAACCTTCTTCTCAGCCATGGTCATTCCTTTCGAATCACGAGTGTGAAGTACTTGCTATATCGTAAGCACGCACGTGTTAGAAGCACTCCTGAGATGAGCAGTCACAGAAGAAGCACGCTCGCGCGAACGGACGAAAACTTAAGCGATGACAGCGACCTGGTTAAAGTCGAGCTCGACCGGCGTCTCGCGGCCAAAGATCATTAGCGTGACCTTGAGCTTGCCAGCCTCGGTGTTAACCTCGGAGACCTTGCCATCAAAGTCGGTAAGCGGGCCATCGGTGACGCGGACGGACGTGCCGACCTGAATATCAACCGAGGTGCGCTTGGGCGAATCGCCCTTACCGGGACGACGAGTCATCTTATTGTACTCATCGCGGGAAAGCGGTGCGGGCTTACCGTTGCCGCCCAGGAAACCGGTGACGCCGGGCGTGTTGCGAACACACGTCCAAGCATCGTCATCCATCTCCATGCGGACCAGGACATAACCCGGGAAGATCTTGGAATCCTTGGTCTCACGCTTGCCACCCTCTTTGATCTCGGTGACGCGCTCCATAGGAATCTCGATATCAAAGATACGGTCCTGCATGCCCATGGTCTCGATACGATGCTCGAGATCGGACTTTACGCGGTTCTCGTATCCGGAGTAAGTGTGAACGACGTACCAACGCTTAGACATGGTTTAGCCCCTCAATCCAGAGAACAGAGCAAGAGCCTCGCCAAAGCCAGCATCGAGCAGAGCGATGACGACGCCGACGACGACCAGAGAAGCGCAAACGACGACCGAGTAGTTCACGAGCTCCTTCTTATCGGGCCACGTGACACGCTTCATCTCGGACTTGACCGAAGCGAAATACTTCTTGGTGCGGGTGAAGAAACCAGGCTTCTCGTTCTTCTTGGACTTCGCAGCCTTCTCGTTCTTCTTGGCAACGGCCTTCTTGGCCTCAACCTTGGAGTTGGCGGCAGCGCTGTTGGCAGGTGCCGGCTGCTGAGCCTTCTTCTTGTTCTTCTTGTTGGCCATTTGGGTTACCTCCGCGCAATGCGCTTATACATGAGTAAACCGTAAGCCCCCAAGTGGGAGCTTACGGAATAATGACTGGCACGCCAGGAAGGACTCGAACCCTCAACACTCGGTTTTGGAGACCGATGCTCTACCAATTGAACTACTGGCGTATGTGACTAGAGACTAGCGAGTCTCTTTGTGCAGCGTGTGGTGACGGCACCAGGGGCAATACTTCTTGATCTCCATACGATCAGGCATGGTCGACTTGTTCTTGGTGGTCGTATAGTTGCGGCGCTTGCACTCAGTGCACGCAAGAGTAACTAGAGTACGCATGTATCCTGAACCTTTCATTTCCGCCCCGTACGGGCACGATTTGTTACTTTATCAGCTCCACGTAAGTGCTGTCAATGAAAACCTCGAGTCAATTGGTTCTCGGTGGATCCATTCATATTTGGAACACATCAATGAAGCCATCGAGAGCTAATCGACGGTGCATCCAGGACCATTATCGATCCTCTCGACACCAGCAACGGCTCAATATCCATTGCAGAAAAGAACCCGGCACCCATATAAGTGCCGGGTTCTCTAAGTCAGCTATATCAAAGAGCTAATTTACTCAATGATCGTGGAGACGATGCCCGAACCGACGGTGTGGCCACCCTCGCGGATAGCGAAACGCAGGCCCTCCTCCATGGCGATCGGGTGGATGAGGTCGCCCTCGATGGTGATGTGGTCACCAGGCATAGCCATCTCGGTGCCCTCGGGGAGCTTGACCGTACCGGTAACGTCGGTGGTACGGAAGTAGAACTGAGGACGATAACCATCGAAGAACGGGGTGTGACGGCCGCCCTCCTCCTTGGTCAGAACGTAGATCTCACCGGTGAACTTGGTGTGCGGGGTAACCGAACCGGGCTTGCAGAGAACCTGGCCGCGCTCGATGTCCTCGCGCTTGATGCCGCGGAGCAGCAGACCGACGTTGTCGCCAGCCTCGCAGAAGTCCATGGACTTACGGAACATCTCGATACCGGTAACGACGGTGTTCTGGGTATCCTTGATGCCGACGATCTCGACGGGCTCGTTGAGCTTGAGCTCACCGCGCTCGACACGGCCGGTAGCAACGGTACCACGGCCAGAGATGGTCATAACGTCCTCAACGGCCATCAGGAAGGGGAGGTCGTTGTTACGAGCAGGCGTCGGGATGTACTCGTCGACGGCCTTCATGAGCTCGCGGATAGCGTCCATCCACTTGGCGTCGCCCTCGAGAGCGCCCAGAGCGGAACCACGGATGACGGGGATGTCGTCGCCGGGGAAATCGTACTCGGAGAGGAGCTCACGGGTCTCCATCTCGACGAGGTCGATGAGCTCGTCATCGTCGACCATGTCGCACTTGTTCAAGAAGACGACGATGTAGGGAACGCCGACCTGACGGGCGAGCAGGATGTGCTCGCGAGTCTGAGCCATGGGGCCGTCGGTAGCGGCGATGACCAGGATAGCGCCGTCCATCTGGGCAGCACCGGTGATCATGTTCTTGATATAGT
>UQMO01000040.1 GCA_900542125.1 uncultured Collinsella sp.
GAGATTCATGAGCGTCTCGTGGGCTCGGAGATGTGTATAAGAGACAGGTCTTGCTGCGTGCCGCAAAAGCGCTGTTTTGTTTTTGCAGGAGCTTTTCGTGGCGCCGCTATTTCGGCGGCGGTATTTAGCTTCGTGCACCGGGTTTCGAGCATGCCGATGGGGGTGGTTTGCCGTATGACTACCGTAAGACGGGCCGATCTTTCTTGTGTCGTCCAGGCGGGCGGGTTGTCGTCGCGCATGGGCTGCGATAAGGCGCGCATGGCGTTTTGCGGTGAGCCGCTCATCGAGCGCGTGCTGGGTCGGCTGGCGCCAGTTGCCGGCGAGTTGGTCGTGACGACGTCGCGCCCTTGCGAGCTTGCCTACCTTGAGGAGCTTATGTTTGATGGCCTGCGCCCCCGCGTGGTAATGGACGTCGACGGTCCCGCCGGTGCCATGCGCGGCATCGCGAGCTCGTTGGCCGCGGCTCGATTGCCGCTCGTGGCGATCGTCGCCTGCGATATGCCGTTTGTCTCGCCGGAACTCATCGGCGCGCTTGCCGATCGTGCTGAGGCCGAGGCGCTCGACGTGTGCGTGCCGCGCGAGGAGCGGGGGATTGAGCCGCTTTGCGCCGTCTGGCGCCGTGACGCGTGTGCGCCGGTCGCCCATGAGCTGCTCGCCTGCGACCGCCAGCGCATTCGCTGCCTGATCAATCGAGTTCAGGCTGGTTATATGGATGAGCCGCAGATCGTTAAGGCCGCGGGGTCGACGCTCTGCTTCGAGAACGTCAATACGCCCGAGGAGTTTGCGGCGGCCGAGTTACTCGCCTAGACGATTGGAGTTGCCATGTCTCACGATATTTGCCCCGACACGGGAGAGCCTTGCACTTGCGATGGTTCCGAGCCCTGTACCTGCGGCTGCGGTGGCTGTGGACATACTGCGGAAGAGGAAGCGGCCGCCGCGGCGTATCGTGAGGCACACCGCGAAGGCCCGTCCGGCGATGCCCTCGACCACGAGCGCAAGATCATCGTGTCGTTCGACAGCACTTTCGATGTGATGGAATGCGAGCAGCTGTGCCTTGCCGCCGGTGTGCCTGGGCGCATCATGCCATTGCCGGGCTCCATTACTGCCGGCTGTGGGCTTTGCTGGGCCATGCCGTTCTCCGGCGATGCCCTCGCCGCCTTCCGCGCTGCCACCGAAGGCCGCATAACCCCCGCCGACTACCATCAGCTCGTCCTCTAACCACCAACACCACCACATTGGGGACAGGCACCTTTGTGGTGGTTTGGAACACGTGGACGAAACAGGTTTGAAACACAGGTTTTGCACGTCAGGCACTCAAAAACGCATCTACCTGCATTGTAATCAAAACGAAACATCTGCTCGTCGGCTTATGCGAAACTTTGCTGCAACAGTGCGATATTATCCATACTCGATAAAGCTCGCGGCGCATGGGGTGCCGCGACCGACATTTTCGTTTCCCATCATTGGAGGAAGCATGAGCTACACGCAGAAAGTTCTCGACGAGCTCAAGGCCCGCTATCCCGAGCAGCCTGAGTTCATCCAGGCCGCGACCGAGATCCTCGGCACCATCCAGCCGGCGCTCGACGCCCATCCCGAGTACGAGGAGGCCGCCCTGCTTGAGCGCCTCGTCGAGCCCGAGCGCATCGTTATGTTCCGTGTTCCCTGGGTCGACGACCAGGGCAAGGTTCAGGTCAACCGCGGCTATCGCGTCGAGTTCAACTCTGCCATTGGACCCTACAAGGGCGGCCTGCGCTTTAACCCGACGGTCACCCTGGGCATGCTCAAGTTCCTGGGCCTGGAGCAGATCCTCAAGAACAGCCTGACCACCCTTCCCATGGGCGGCGGCAAGGGCGGCTCCGACTTTGACCCCAAGGGCAAGTCCAACAACGAGATCATGCACTTCTGCCAGTCCTTCATGACCGAGCTCTATCGCCACATTGGCCCCAACACCGACGTTCCCGCCGGCGACCTGGGCGTTGGCGGCCGCGAGGTTGCCTACCTGTTCGGTCAGCACAAGCGCCTGACCAACGAGTGGACCGGCGTCCTTACCGGCAAGGGCCTCTCCTTTGGCGGCTCGCTCGCCCGTACCGAGGCCACCGGTTACGGTCTGGCCTACTTTGTGGACGAGTACCTCAAGAGCCGCGGAGACTCCTTCGAGGGCAAGAACGTCGTCGTTCACGGCTCCGGTAACGTCGCCATCTATGCAGTCCAGAAGGTCACCCAGCTCGGCGGCAAGGTCCTGGCCTGCTCCGATACTCATGGCTGGGTCGAGGATCCCGACGGCATCGACTACACCGTGCTCGAGCATGTCTACAACAAGAAGCGCTCCGGCCACGACAAGGGCGTTACGCTCGCCATGTACGTTGACGAGAAGCCCAACGCCGTGTGGCACGAGGGCGACGGCCGCGGCGTGTGGCAGCTGCCCTGCGACATCGCGCTGCCCTGCGCTCGCGAGAACACGCTGCTGCTCGAGGACGCCCAGGCGCTCGTCGCCAACGGCTGCAAGGTGGTCGGTGAGGGCGCGAACATGCCCACGACCATCGAGGCTACGACCTACTTCCAGGAGAACGGCGTCGCCTTTATGCCCGGTAAGGCTGCCAACGCCGGCGGCGTGCTCGTGTCCGGCCTGGAGATGAGCCAGAACGCCGAGCACCTGTCCTGGACCTTCGAGGAGGTCGACGGCAAGCTCGAGCAGCTCATGCGCGGCATGTTCCACAACGTAGACGACACCGCCAAGAAGTACGGCGAGGAGGGCAACTTCGTCATGGGCGCCAACATCGCCGGCTTCCTGAAGGTCGCCGACGCCATGCTCGCCCAGGGCGTCTGCTAAATCTTCGCTCGATATACCATGTGATGAGGCTCCCAGTCATCTTGGCTGGGAGCCTTTTCTATCCCGGAGGACTCTTCATAACTTGCGGTGAAATACGGACTGTTTAGCGCCCCAGAACGGCTAATCAGTCCGTATATCACCGCAAGTTATGGATGGGTGGGTGGATTTTGTCCTAAAACGGTGTGCGGCCCCTCGTTTGGTACACTTAAAAGTACTGGACAAGTGGAGAGATGGGGGAGAACGTGCTCAAGTTCGGTACCTACGTCCGTGTTGGAAACGCGGCCGAAGCCTATGAGCTCTTACAGAAGAACCGCAACAACAAGATTGTGGGCGGTGGCATTTGGATGCGCCTGGGCTCGCGTCGCGTCGCGACGGCGATTGACCTTTCGGCCTGCGGACTCGATCAGATCGAGGAGACCGAGACCGAGTTTCGCATCGGTGCCATGTGTACCCTGCGCCAGCTCGAGCGTCATGCCGAGCTCAACGCGCTTGTCAACCATGTCTTTGAGTTTGCCGTCCACGATATCGTGGGCGTGCAGTTGCGCAATACCGCCACGGTGGGCGGCAGCATTTACGGCCGCTTTGGCTTCTCGGACGTGCTCACTGCCTTCCTCGCGCTCGATTCCTATGTTGAGCTGACGGGCGCCGGCCGCGTGCCGCTCGCCGAGTTCGTGGACATGGGTTACGTGCGCGACGTGATCGAGCACATCGTAGTCGTTAAGCACGACTACCGTGCGAGCTACGAGGCCGTGCGCAAGGCCGCGACCGACTTCCCCTCCTTAAACGTCACTGCCGCCTGGTGGAACAACAGCTGGCATGTCACCGTGGGCGCCCGCCCGCTGCGCGCGACCCTGCTGCAGGGCGAGGCATGCGGCCTTACTGCCGAGCAGCCTTCCGAGGACGAGCTTCGCGCTCTGGCCGCTTCTGTGCGCGCCCTGAGCTACGGCACCAACCTGTGGGGCTCGGCCGCCTACCGCCGCCGCATCTCGGCCCCGCTTGCCGTGCAGGCCGTGCGCCGCGCCGCCGGCATCGAGCTTTCGGCCGCGCTTGCCCGCGAGCTCGAGACCGTGCAGATCCCCAAGTTTGCCACGGACGAGTATTCCTGCCGCCGCGTGCCCGGCGTCGATTCTAGCGAGGTGCGCTAATGGCTGCCAAACTCATCGATCTTTCCTTTACGCTCAACGGCCGTAAGGTCAAGGTTCAGATTGCCCCCGACACCATGCTCTTTGCACTGTTGCGCGAGCAGGGTTGTGCGTCGGTGCGCTGCGCCTGTGAGACCACCAACTGCGGCCTGTGCACGGTGTGGCTCGACGGCGACCCGGTGCTGAGCTGCTCGGTTCCCGCCGCTCGCGTCGAGGGCCACACCATCACCACGCTCGAGGGCCTCAAAGCCGAGTCTGAGGCGCTGGCCCGTGCGATGGCTGCCGAAGGCGCCGAGCAGTGCGGTTTTTGCGCCCCCGGTCTTATCATGAACGTGCTGGCGCTTGCCCGCGCCGCCAAGGAGGACCCGAGCCTCGTCGCCACGCGCGAGGAGCTCTCGCGCCAGCTCGCCGGCAACCTCTGCCGTTGCAGTGGCTACGAAAGCCAGCTGCGCGCCATTGTGCGCTTCCTCAACGAGTCCGGCGTGCAGGTGGGCTTCGAGATGCCCGAGCTGCCCGTCAACGACACCAGCTGCGACGGCGTCTCCTACAAGCAGATTACCCACAAGCAGCCCAAGAAGGACTCGAAGGCCCTGCTCGAGGGTCGTCCCGTCTACACGGGCGACATGGTGCCCGCCGGCGCCCTGATCGTCAAGCTCAAGCGCAGCCCGTATGCCCGCGCCAAGATCCGCTCCATCGATACGTCGCGCGCCCTGAAGGTGCCCGGCGTGGTGGGCGTCTACACCTACGAGGACGTGCCCAAGCGCCGCTTTACCATCGCCGGCCAGAGCTATCCGCAGCCGAGTCCCTACGACCGCCTGATCCTCGAGAACCTCGTCCGTTACCAAAACGAGGAGGTTGCGATCGTCGCCGCCGAGACCGAGGAGGCCGCCGACAAGGCGCTCAAGCTCATCAAGGTCGACTACGAGGTGCTCGAGCCCCTGCTCGACTTTACCCAGGCACTCGATAACGAAATCGTGGTCCACCCCGAGGGCGACGTGACCTTTATGTTCCCGCAGGGCGGCGACGTTCCGCGCAACCTGGTGTGCAGCGGTACCAGCGATTATGGCGACCTGGACGAGGCCTTCGCCCAGAGCGACATTGTCTTTACCCGCACTTACACCAGCCAGGCCACGCAGACCGCACCCATGGAAACCTTCCGCGCCTTCGCGACGACCGACGCGTTCGGGCGTATCTCGGTGACCACCTCCACGCAGGTGCCCTTCCATGTGCGCCGCATGGTCGCGCAGTCGCTCGATATCCCGCAGTCGCAGGTGCAGGTCATTAAGCCGCGCATCGGCGGCGGCTTTGGCTCCAAGCAGACGGGCTGCTGCGAGATCTTTGTGGCATTCGTTACCCAGCAGACCGGCCGTCCGAGCTACTGCTGCTACACCCGCGAGGAGACCATCACTGCGGGCAACTCGCGCCATCAGATGCAGATGACCGTTAAGCTGGGCGCCATGAACGACGGCACCATCACGGCCATCGACCTGCATACGCTGTCCAACGCTGGTGCGTATGGCGAGCATGCCACCACGACGATCGGCCTTTCGGGCCACAAGAGCCTGCCCATCTACAACCACGTGAAGGCGAGCCGCTTTAGCTGGGACGCCGTCTACACCAATACCAACCGCGGCGGCGCGTATCGCGGCTACGGTGCCACCCAGGGCCAGTTTGCCGTGGAGAGTGCCGTCAACGAGCTCGCCGACATGCTGCACATGGACCCCGCCGACCTGCGCCTTAAGAACATGGTTCACGAGGGCGAGATTATGCCGCAGTACTACAACGAGAAGCTCAACGCCTGCGCGCTCGACCGCTGCCTGCTGCGCGCGATGGACATGATCGGCTGGCGCGATAAGCCGCTGGCCGTGGACCTGGGCGACCGCGTGCGTGCTCTGGGCTGTGCGCTCACCATGCAGGGCTCGGGCATTTCCAACGTGGACATCGCCGGCATCGACATGCGCCTGGAAGAGGACGGCTTCATTACCATCGGCACCGGCGCCACCGATAACGGCATGGGCGTCGATACGATTCTGGCGCAGATTGCCGCCGAGGAGCTGGGCGTGGAGAGCTCGCTCATTGTGGTGCGCGGCGTGGACACCGACGTGTCGCCGTTCGACGCCGGCTCGTACGCGAGCTCGGGTACGTACGTGACGGGCCTTGCCGCCAAGAACGCCGCGACCGAGCTGCGTGAGAAGATCTGCGCCAAGGCCGCCCAGATGTGGGACGTGGACGCCACCGATGTGGTCTTCGATGGCCAGTACGTGCGCCTGTCCGACGAGCGTGCCGCGCGCGAGCAGAACCGCTACCTCACGCTGCGCGACTTTGCCAACCTGTGCGTCAAGAACATCGCGGGCGGCGACGCGCTCACCTCGCATGCCTCTGCCTGCCTGCCCGTTTCGCCCCCGCCGTTTATGGCCGGCATTGCCGAGGTCGAGGTCGACAAGGCCACCGGCAAGGTGACTGTGGTGGACTACGCGGCGGCCGTCGACTGTGGCACTGTGATCAACGAGGCGCTCGCGCGCGTCCAGGCCGAGGGCGGCATTGCCCAGGGTATCGGTCACGCGCTCTACGAGATCGTCGAGCACGATGAGCGCGGTCGTCTGCGCACCGGCAACTTTATGAGCTACAAGCTGCCCACGCGCCTGGATATCGGCAGCATCCGCGTGGCCTTTGAGCCGAGCTACGAGCCGACGGGTCCGTTTGGTGCCAAGTCGATCGGCGAGGTCGTCATCAACACGCCGCTCGCCGCCGTTGCCTCGGCTGTGGCGCACGCCACCGGCCACCAGGTGCGCTCGCTGCCGATCACGCCCGAGAAGGCCCTGCTGGGGGAGTAGCGGGTGAGCGAATAAGTCGTAATTGGCGGGGTGGGGTAACTCGCCCCGCCTTTTGCACTCGTGGTGAGGTCGTGAGCCTGTAAAAGGTGTGCGTGCGCTTGTCGTTCGTATCTGCTATCATTCCTAGTCTGTGCGCTCATGCGGGCGTGGCGGAATTGGTAGACGCGCCAGATTTAGGTTCTGGTGGGATTCCCGTGAAGGTTCGAGTCCTTTCGCCCGCACCAACGCACCTGCGTCGGCTCCCGCCGTCGCGACTCTTTGTTGCATAAAGGTACCAGCACCTCAGATAAGCTGGGCAGTATGAGGAGGAATGTGTTGAACATCACCGCTTCTGACGTCAAGGACGCCAAGCTCACCGCTACGGTCACCATCCCGGCCGCCGACGTCGACGCCGCGATTAAGAAGGCCTACAAGGACACCGCCAAGAAGTACCGCTTCCCGGGCTTCCGCGCCGGTAAGGCTCCCCGTCCGGTCATCGACTCCGCTCTTGGCGCCGAGGCTACCCTCGCTCAGGCCACCAACGACCTGATCGCCGCCAACGAGCCTGCCGTCCTCAACGAGCTGGACATCGTCCCCACCAAGAACGGTGACTACAAGGAGCTCGACCTCGCCAAGGATCACGAGGACTACACCTACACCGTCGAGTTCTCCCTGCGTCCTGCCGCTGAGCTCTCCTCCTTCGACGCCGTCGAGATCGAGATGCCTCCCGCGGAGGTCACCGAGTCCGAGATCAACAACCAGGTCGAGATGCTCCTCAACTACCGTGCCACCTTCGAGGACGTCGAGGGTCGCGCCGTCGAGGCCGAGGACTACGTGACCGTCGACCTCAAGGCCGTCGAGAACGCCGACAACTTCGCCGCCGAGGGCCGCATGCTCATCGCCGGTAGCGACAGCAACCCCAAGGAGTTCAACGAGGCCCTGATCGGTGCCAACGTTGACGACGTCAAGACCGTCACCTGGACCGACGAGGTCGAGGAGGGCGAAGAGGCCGAGACCCACACCGTCGAGGTCACCGTCAAGGGCATCAAGGTCCGTAACACCCCCGAGCTCACCGACGAGCTCGTCAAGTCCGACTTTGGCTTCGACAGCATCGACGCTATGCGCGACGCCATCAAGATTGAGATCGAGCAGGACAAGGCTTCCCGCCTCCCGGCCGAGAAGGAGAACCGTTGCGTCTCCGCTCTCGCCGAGCGTCTGCAGCTCGACGAGATGGACGCCGACTACGAGCAGTCCGTCTTTGAGGAGCTTGGCCAGAACTTCCTGTCCAACCTCGCTGCCCGCGGCATGACCCTGGACACCTGGCTGCCCGCTTCCGGTCTGACCATGGAGCAGTTCATCGGCGACCTGCACAAGCAGGCCAACGACGTTGCCCGTGAGTCCCTGGCTCTCGACGCCCTCGCCCGCGAGCTCAAGATCGAGGTCACCGAGGACGACATCAACGCCGAGTTCGAGAAGGCTGGCGTCAAGGACGTCGAGGCTTCCAAGGCCGAGTTCATCGCCGATGGCCGCATGCCTGCTGTCCGCGAGTCCATCCGTCGCTCCAAGGCCGTCGACCACCTGGTCGAGAACGCCAAGGTGACCGAGGTCGACGAGACCGCCAAGGACGCCGAGTAATTCTCGCCACCTTTTCCGCGAGCGCATGGATGCGCCCGTGATGGGGTAAAGTTATAAGCCGGTTATCCGGTTGCTTCGTACGGTGCCAGCCAATGCATAGCATGCGGGCACCGTACGTTTGTCTAGAACCACTATTGGTCCGTAAGAGAAATGGAGATGCGTATGATCGCCAAGTTCGATTCCGCCCTCGTGCCATACGTTATCGAGCAGACGCCGCGCGGCGAGCGCAGCTACGATATCTATTCGCGCCTGCTCAACGACCGCATCATCTTCTTGGGCGAGGAGATCAACTCCGTCAGCGCCAACCTGGTCGTTGCCCAGCTGCTGCATCTTGAGAGCCAGGATGCCGAGAAGGATATCTCGCTCTACATCAATTCGCCCGGCGGCGAGGTCTACTCCGGTCTGGCGATTCTGGACACCATGAACTTCATTAAGCCGCAGGTCTCCACCATTTGCGTCGGTATGGCCGCGTCTATGGCCGCCGTGCTGCTTTCGGCCGGCGCCAAGGGCAAGCGCTTCTGCCTGCCGCACTCCAAGGTCATGATTCACCAGCCCAGCGGCGGTGCCCAGGGCCAGCAGACCGAGATCGAGATCGTGGCCGAGGAGATCAAGAAGACCCGCCGCGAGCTCAACCAGATCCTGTCCGACGCCTCGGGCCAGCCCATCGAGAAGGTCCAGGCCGATACCGAGCGTGACAACTACCTGACCGCTGCCGAGGCCCTCGACTACGGCCTGATCGACCGTATCGTCACCTCGCGCGACCTCGCCGCGAAGGATGCCTAGGATGGCAGGTAACATGCAGGACAACTTTGACGAGAACGGCAACCCCATCCGCTGCTCCTTCTGCGGAAAAGAGCAGGGCCAGGTCCGTCGTCTCGTAAAGGGCCCGACCAACATCTTTATCTGCGACGAGTGCGTCGCCGCCTGCTCCGAGATCCTTGAGGAGTCGCTGGCTTCGGACTTTATGGACGCCGCCCGCAACGGCAATCTCCCGGGTTTCCTCAACGATCACGGGCAGGCTGCGTCCCAGCCCGCCGTTGACCCCGAGGCCGAGGGCTTTGAGCTCGAGGACGACCGTCAGGTCATCACGCACGTGCCGACGCCGCACGAGATCTATGACGAGCTTTCGGCCTATGTCATGGGTCAAGAGGACGCCAAGCGCGCCATGTCGGTGGCCGTGTACAACCACTACCGCCGCGTGATCGAGGGCGGTGCCGCGGTGTCCGCCTTTGACGAGGCCTCGGGCATGGGCGGCCAGTTTGACGATGACATGGACGAGGTGGAGCTCGCCAAGTCCAATATTTTGCTGCTCGGCCCCACCGGTACCGGCAAGACGTTGCTGGCCCAGACGCTCGCGCGCATCCTCGAGGTGCCGTTTGCCATCGCCGACGCCACCGCGCTCACCGAGGCTGGTTACGTTGGCGAGGACGTGGAGAACATCCTGCTCAAGCTCATCAACGCGGCCGATGGCGATATCGAGCGCGCGCAGGTGGGCATCATCTACGTCGACGAGATCGACAAGATCGCCCGCAAGGCCGAGAACCTCTCCATCACCCGAGATGTTTCGGGCGAGGGCGTTCAGCAGGCGCTGCTTAAGATTCTTGAGGGCACGGTGGCCAGCGTTCCGCCCACCGGCGGCCGCAAGCATCCCCAGCAGGAGCTGCTGCAGATCGACACGACGAACATCCTGTTTATCTGCGGCGGTGCCTTTGTGGGCCTGGATAAGATCATTGCTGATCGCGTGGGCAACAAGGGCGTGGGCTTTAACTCCGAGATCGCCGGCCCCACCTCGGTCGACGAGAACGACCTGCTGCGCCAGGTGCTCCCGCAGGACCTCAACGCCTTTGGCATGATCCCCGAGTTTGTGGGACGTACGCCCGTCGTCACCCAGACGCAGGCGCTCGACGAGGACGACCTGGTGTCGATTCTGACCGAGCCCAAGAACGCCGTGGTGCGCCAGTACCGCAAGATGTTCCAGCTCGAGGACGTCGATCTTGAGTTCGAGGACGCGGCCCTGCACGAGATCGCCCGTATGGCGCTTGCCCGCAAGACCGGCGCCCGCGGCCTGCGTTCCATCTGCGAGGACGTGCTGCAGCAGACGATGTTCGACCTTCCCAGCGAGGAGGGTGTTTCCAAGGTCATCGTGACCGAAGCCTCCGTAAAGGGCGAAGAACAGCCCCAGCGCATCTACGGCTAAACCAGCCTAAAACGTGTTTGCAAATAGCCTCCGACCACCCGCGGTCGGAGGCTATTTTATATATACGCAATAACCCCAACTACCTGTGTTATTCTGTGTGTTTGTTTAAAGTCTCAGCAAAGTCCATTCAGACTGAAGTAATCGATACCTAAGGCGTGTCCGCCTGCTTGGTTTTCGTAGATTCCGCACGAGCCGAAGAGCACTTAATGTGCTCTTCGTGCGAGCCAGGACCTGACCGAGCGAAAACCAAGCAGGCGGACACGCCGGCGGGACAGGGAGAGATATATGGAAGAAATGCCCAAGAACTACGATCCGTCGACCAACGAGCCGGCGATCCTGCAGAAGTGGCTCGACGGCGGCTACTACAAGCGCCGTGAGGGCGTGGGCGACTGCACCGTCACCATTCCGCCTCCCAACGTTACCGGCAAGCTTCACATGGGTCACGCTACCGACGACTCCATCCAGGACGCCATCATTCGTATGGCCCGCATGCGCGGCAAGTCCACGCGCTGGGTGCTCGGAACCGATCACGCCGGTATCGCCACGCAGACCAAGGTCGACAAGAAGCTTAAAGAGGAGGGCATTAGCCGCCTGGAGATCGGTCGCGACAAGTTTGTCGACGCCTGCTGGGACTGGACCCACGAGTACGGCGGCATCATCGTCGAGCAGATCAAGCGTATGGGCTGCTCCGTCGACTTCGACAACGAGCGCTTCACCATGGACGAGGACTATGCCCAGGCCGTGCGCAAGGTCTTCTGCGACTGGTACCACGACGGCCTGATTTATCGCGGCAAGCGCATCGTCAACTGGTGCCCCAATTGCACTACCGCTATCTCGGACGACGAGGCCGAGTACAAGGACGAGAAGGGCCACCTGTGGCACCTGCGCTACCCGCTGACCGAGCCGGTCAACGGCCAGGACTACATCGTCGTCGCCACCACGCGCCCCGAGACCATGCTCGGCGACACGGGCGTCGCCGTCTCCCCGAAGGACCCCGAGAAGGCCGCCTTCGTGGGCAAGACCGTCAAGCTCCCCATCGTCGACCGCGAGATCCCCATCTTTGAGGATTGGCATGTCGATGCCAACTTCGGTTCCGGCTTCGTCAAGGTCACCCCGGCCCACGACCCCAACGATTACGCCATGGGTCAGGCCCACGACCTGCCGCAGATCAACATCTTTGACGAGCACGCGGTGGTCGTCGAGGGCTATGGCGAGTTCACCGGCATGAACCGCGACGAGTGCCGCGAGGCCGTCATCAAGTGGTTCGAGGAGCACGACCTGCTCGATCACGTCGAGGACCTCGATCACTCCGTCATGCACTGCTACCGCTGCGACGCCGCGCTTGAGCCGTGGCTGTCCGAGCAGTGGTTTGTGGCCGTCGACAAGCTCAAGGGGCCGGCGCTCGACGCCGTCAACTCCGGCAAGGTCACCTTCCACCCCGCGCGCTGGACGCAGACCTACACCACCTGGATGGAGAATCTTAAGGACTGGTGCATCAGCCGCCAGCTGTGGTGGGGCCACCGCATTCCCGTGTTCTACTGCGAGGACTGCGGCTGGGAGGACGCCCTTACCGAGGACACCGATGTGTGCCCCAAGTGCGGCGGTCATCACGTGCATCAGGACGAGAACGTGTTGGACACCTGGTTCAGCTCGCAGCTGTGGACTTTCGCCACGCAGGGCTGGCCGCAAAAGCCGGAGCTGCTCGAGGGACATCACCCCACGACGGCGCTCGTCACCGCGCGCGACATCATCGCGCTGTGGGTCGCCCGCATGGTCATGAGCTCGCTGTACTTCCTGGACGAGGTGCCGTTTAAGGACGTCGTCATCTACCCGACGATTCTTGCCAAGGACGGAAGCCGTATGTCCAAGTCCAAGGGCAACGGCGTTGACCCCATGGACCTCATTGGCATGTACGGTGCCGACGCCATGCGCTACAACCTGCTCACGCTGTGCACCAACAATCAGGACGTCAAGTTCGACGCGAACATCGACAAGAAGACTAAGAAGCTTATCGACAGTCCGCGCACCGAGCAGGCCAAGTCGTTTGTGACCAAGATCTGGAACGCGAGCCGCTTCCTGCTCATGAACATGGAGGGCTACACGCCCGGCGAGCCCGTCGTGGAGACGCCGGCAGACGCTTGGATGTTCAGCCGCCTGGCCAAGGCCGTGAAGATGGTCACCGAGGGTATCGAGAACTACACCTTTGGCGACATGGCCCGCGGCGTGCAGCAGTTCTTCTGGAACGAGGTCTGCGACTGGTACGTCGAGGTCACCAAGGCCCGCTTGAAGGGCGAGGGCCGTCTGCAGGCGCAGCGCAACCTGATTTTTGTGCTTGACACCTCCATTCGCCTGATGCACCCGCTCATGCCGTTTGTCACCGAGGAGATCTGGGACAACATGCCGGCGAGTGTGCTCGATCTGGACGCCGAGGGCAACGTGAACCGCGCCGAGGCGCTCATGATCGCCAAGTGGCCCGAGCCCGCCGACTACGCTAAGTATGTTGACGAGGACGCCGAGCGCGCGTTTGAGCTGTGCCGCGCCGTCGTTTCCGCCGCCCGCGCCACGCGTTCGCGTTACCGCTTGAGCCCCAAGGCCGAGCTCGACGTGGTCGTGCGCGCCGGTGCCGAGGACATCGAGAAGCTCGAGAGCCTGCGCTCGACGATTGAGCCGCTGGCGAACACTGCTTCTCTGGTCATGGGCACCGACGTTGAGAAGCCGGCTGCGAGCATCGCCGTGGTCGACAGCGGCGTTGAGGCCTTTGTGGTGCTCGAGGGCAAGGTTGACCTTTCGGCCGAGAAGGCGCGCCTGGAGAAGGAGATTGCCGCCGCGCAGAAGGAGCTCGCCGGCTGCGAGAAGACGCTTGCCAACGAGGGCTTTGTGGCCAAGGCCGCGCCTGCGGTGGTCCAGAAGAAGATGGACCGTGCAGCTGAGCTCAAGGAGATCCTGGCGGCGCTGACTGCTCAGGTTGCTGACTTCTCGTAGGCGGTACTGGGGGACGCGGTTTGGGGCATTGCTCGCTACTGCGAACAGTCCTGCTCGCACGAAGGCCACATTAAGTGGCCTTCGGCTCGTGCGGAACTTGTATCGAGCAAAGCCCCAAACCGCTCCCACAGCGGTTACGGGGGCGTCCGCTGCCTGCCCGGTAGGGCCACTGGGTTGTGGCCTTGATCTCGCTGCAAAGCGGTGTTTGGCTGATATTTTGAATGGGAGGGGCTCGTTGTTGATTACGGGCCTCTTTTTATGTTGAGGGGACTTTGGTTATGGCGAAGCGTTCTGGGTCGTATTCTGTGCCGTTCTCGTTTGATTTGCTTTCGTTTGGTGAGGCTGTTGGGCTGGCTGCTGATACGGGGCGGATTTCTGGGGATGCTGGTCCTTTGCTTGAGACGGTTGTCGATATGCTTGATGAGCTGGGGCGTCCGGACGAGTATTTTGATTGCATTCAGGTTGCCGGTACCAATGGCAAGACTTCGACCACGCGTTTTTCGGCTGCCATCTTGCGTGGTGAGGGGCTTAAGACGGCGCTGTATACGTCGCCGCAGCTTGTGCGTTACCCCGAGCGCATGGAGGTTGACGGGCGCGTTGTGAGCGATGAGGCGTTTGCCCGTGGTGTTTCCGCCGCCGTCGAGGCGGGACACCGCGTGAATGCCCGTCGTGTGGCGGCGGGGGAGCGTGCCTATACCATCACGCCGTTTGACCTTTTGACGGCTGCTGCGCTTGTCGTGTTTGCCGAGGCCGCGGTGGATGTTGCCGTGCTCGAGGTTGGCATGGGCGGGCGTTGGGACGCCACGAGCGCGACCGATCCCGTCGCCGTTGCCGTTACGGGCATCGGACTCGACCACACGCGCATTTTGGGCGACACGCTCGAGGCCATTGCGGGGGAGAAGGCCGCGGTCATCAAGCCCGGACGCCTGGTTGTTCTGGGCGAGGGCACGCATGAGCCGAGCGTTCAGCGCGTGATGGACGCCCGCTGCCGCGAGTGCGGCGTTGTACCGCTTGTGGTAAGTCACGCCACGACTAAGATGCCGGAGCACGTGGGCGATACGGTTGAGTTTAGCTGCAACACGCCGCGTGCGATCTATACGTCGAGCATGGTCAAGCCGGCCTATCAGCCGCAGAATGCCGCGTGCGCGATTATGCTGTGCGAGGGCTATCTGGGCCGCGAGCTCGACCATGATGCGCTCGATGCTTCGCTTATGGGCTGCCCCACGCCGGGTCGCTTTGATGTGCTGGGAACCGATCCGCTCAAGCTGATCGACGCCTGCCATAACCCTCAGAGCTGCGAGATCTTTGTGAGCGCGCTGGACGAGATCGATCCGTGCGTGGAGAATCGCCCCACGCTGCTGTGCGCCGCGCTGGCCGACAAGGACGTGGCGGGCATCGTCGACGTACTGATCCCGGCCTTCCCGCGCGTGGTCGTGACCCAGACCGATTCTGACCGCGCCTTGCCGGCAGAGGAGCTCGCCGCCCTAGTGGACGCCGACAAGCTCGCGGGTGTGTATCCCAGCGTGCCCGAGGCCCTCGCGGCCCTCGATGCCGCGGGCGAGGCTTTCGTTGCCGCCGGCACCATCACCCTGGCCGGCGAAGTAGCGGGCCTGCTCCGTTAACCCATCCCCACATCAGTTGCGGTGAAATACGGACTGTTTTACAAGCTGGAAGCCTGAAACAGTCCGTATATCACCGCAACTCAAAAGCAGCCAATTCGGGACGGGGCTTTTTGGCTGCCCTGTGCCCCGAGTTGACTCGCTTGCCACGAAATGGGCCTATTTACTACCTTTTACCGACTACCCTCGACCACACGGAACATTGCGAAATTAAAACCGCAGGTAGAAGGCTTGCGGATTTTGCGAAAAGTCGGTTATGGTCGACCCGTGCGGGTTAAACGTAGTAGATAGGCCGTTTTTGTGGCGGCATTCGTGTGATGCGGCAAAGGGGCTGTCCCTTTGCCGCATTGCCTAGTCTAGGCGGATCGGATCGTGAGGGTAGGCGTTGAGAATCTCGACGCCGGTCTCGGTCACCAGGGCCAGGTCCTCGATGCGGACGCCGGTGCGGCCGGGGAGGTAGATGCCCGGCTCGATGGAGAAGGTCATGCCCGGCTCGACAACCTGCTCGTTGACGAGCGAGACGTCGCCAGGCTCGTGATCCTGCAGGCCAATCGAATGTCCCAGGCGGTGCGTAAAGTACCGCCCGTAGCCTGCGTCTTCAATCACATCGCGCGCGGCACGGTCCAGGTCGCACATGCGCGCGCCCGGTGCGATGAGCGCCTCGGCGGCCTCGTTGGCGCGGCGCACGATATCGTAGATGCGAGCCGTCTCCTCGTCCGGCTCGCCCCAAAAGAACGTGCGCGTCATGTCCGAGCAGTAGTTGCAGCGGCGTCCGCCGATGTCGAACAGCACCACGTCGCCGCGCTTGAGCACGGTGTCGTCGGGCTCGTGGTGCGGGTCGCCGGCGTTGGCGCCAAAACTCACGATGGGCGGAAAGCTAAAGCCCTCGCAGCCGTGCTTGCGATACAAGCCGAGCATCTGGTCGGCAATCTCGCGTTCCGTCCCGCCCTCGTGGACGAGCTTGATGGCATCGGCCATCACGGCGTCGTTAGCAGCTGAGGACACGCGCATGAGCTCCTGCTCGGCGGCATCCTTGTGGGTGCGCGCGGAGGTGACGGCAAAGTCGCCCAGGAAAAACTCACTCGCAGCATGGCGCTCCATGAGCGGCATCAAAAAGCCGGAGCGCATGACGGTGTCGATGCCGAGCGGTTTGGTCGGATCGATCTCGCGCGCGATGGCGTCGGCCACGATGTCGGTATCGGTGTGATAGGCGACGCGGGCATTGTCATACTCGGGCAGCTGATGCAGGGCGTTGACCAAGATCACGGGCTCGCTGCCGCGCGCGAGCAGCACGCCGCAAAAACGCTCGAACATATCGGCATAAAAGCCGGTCAGGTAATAAATCGACCACGGGTCGTTTACAAGTAGCTGCGCGCCGGGGTGCTGAGCCTCGAGCGCATCGAGCACGCGCGCCACGCGCTGGTCATCGACATGTGCCATGAAACATCCTTTCGCTAGGTTGCCACCATGGTATCCCATGCCCGGCAGCTAGGGACGTTCCTTTTATGCCGGCACTTCGGGACGCTCCTTGGCATGGCTAACCTGGCAAGCAGTAAAAGTAGCTAAAAGAGGCCCGTCCCAAATGGGCTGGTTTCAAAAGTATGGCGGATTACGGGGCTGGACCTGCATTACTTGACCATGGGAAAAATCGCGAAATTAAAACCGCAGGTAGATGACTTATCAAAAATCGAAAATTGCCGGTATGGATGGGGTTCTCCGAATCAGCCCCGTAATCCGGCATAGTTTTGAAATGGCACTAAAGTGGGCACAGGCTAAATACCGATCCCAAGGCAAGTTGCGGTGGAATGGTTCCTGGATGCCGGGGTTTTTGGGGGAAATCAGGAACTATTTCACCGCAATTGAGGAGGGGCGGGGTGGATGGCGGGGTAGCTAAAAGAGCCCCGTCCTAAATTAGCTGTTTAGGCTGGGTCGATGTCCATGCTGGCGACTAGGTTGATGTTGGTGTCTAGGAGGTTGGGGAGGATTATGTCGCCCATGTGGATGGGGGCGTTGACGACTAAGCCACGGATGAGAGCCATGGCTTGGGCGTGGAGTTCGAGCGGGATGGCCTCGGCTGTGCGTACGGGGAGCAGAACTTCGTCGCCGCCGGAGACGGCTACGGTGGTGGTGAGTACTCGCATGGGGCAGGTGAGCTCCTGATGCGCGAACTTATCGCCGCGTGGGCAGCTGTTGCCGGTCACGCGGCGCACCTCCGCCACGTGGCCATCGGCGTCGCGCTCGACTTCCACGGCCAGGAGGCATTCGGACGGGCAGGTGGTGCAGTTGAACCGCAGTGTCTCAGTCGCGTTGTCACTCATGGCCTTATGCCTCCTCTACGGGATCGACGGACAGGACGATTTCACTTGCGCCCAGATCGAGCGCCTGCTGAATCACCTTCGCCGGCAGCGGGAAACTCTCCATGACGCTTGGCTTAAACGGACGGACTTTGCCGGCAAATAATTCTTCGCCGTTAACCAGGAGGCGCACTCGGGCGGCATCGACTGGCCGGCGCACGCGGAAGTTGACCTTGGTGAGCGCCGCGGCCGTGATGCGTCCCGGCAGTGCGTAGCCGGCAATGCCGGCGGGGGAGACCGCGAGCTCGCAACTCGCGCTCACGGCGTCCGTCCCAGCGCCCGTGCCGCTACTCAACGCCCATGCCGCCGCAGCCGCGCCGGCGCGCTCGGACTCGGTCGTTACGTTATCGGCCAGATCGTGCACGTGCAGAACGTTGCCGCAGGCAAATATGCCCGGCACGCCCGTCTGCAGGCTCTGGTCCACCACGGCGCCGCGTGTGCGTGGGTCCAACTCAACGCCGGCGCCCACCGAAAGCTCGTTCTCGGGAATCAAGCCCACCGAAAGCAGCAGCGTGTCGCACGGAACAATGCGCTCGGTCCCCGGAATGGGCGCCAGGTGCTCGTCGACCTGGCTCACCTCGACGGCCCCCACGCGGTCGTGCCCGATTACGCGCGTGACCGTGGTCGACAGATGCAGTGGAATGCCAAAATCGTCCAGGCAGTTTTTGACGTTGCGGCGCAGGCCGTTGGCGTACGGCATGAGCTCGTACACCCCCTCGACGGAAATCCCCTCGAGCGTGCAACGGCGCGCCATGATCAGCCCGATGTCGCCTGAGCCTAAAATGACGGCTCGCGAGCCGGGTTTGAGGTTTTCGATATTGATGTATCGCTGCGCCAAGCCGGCCGTAAACACGCCGGCGGGACGGCTGCCGGGAATCTTGATCTCGCTGCGGGTACGCTCACGGCAACCCATGGCAAGGACGACCGCACGTCCGGCGAGCTGCAGCATGCCGGCGGGATTCATGAGCGTGACGGTGTGAATCGCGGCGTTGCCCGCGCCCGAGTCATCCGCCGCATCCGCGTCCCCGTCAATCCCAATCACCATGCTGTCCAAGAACAGCGCAATGTCGGTCTCGCGCACCTGGTCGATAAAGCGCTGCGCGTACTCGGGACCGGTGAGCTCCTGCTTAAAGTGCGAAAGCCCAAAACCGGGGTGGATGCACTGGCGGAGAATTCCGCCCAGATGCTGCTCGCGCTCCACGATGGCCGCGCGTGCGCCGGCCTTGTGCGCGGCGAGAGCTGCCGCCATGCCGGCGGGTCCGCCACCGATAACGACCACGTCGAAGGCCTGCATCGGCACGCCACCCGCGGCAGCAATCATGACGTCTCGTCCAGCGTCCATCTCGATATCCGTCGCCATCCTAGCGCACCCCCTTCAGCGGTCCCTCAACCAACCAAGATCCGGTATCCTCTAACAACACCTCGCTGGGGTCGCAGCCCAGCTCGCGGGCAAGAATCGTCACCACGCGGCTCTGGCAAAAGCCGCTTTGGCACCGGCCCATGCCGGCACGACAGCGGCGCTTGACGCCCTCGACCGAAACCGCGCCCGGTCGGCGTCGGATCGAGGCCGCAATCTCGGCTTCGGGCACTGTCTCACAGCGGCAGACAATCTGCCCCCACGCGGATCGGACTCGATCAGCTCCTCCTTGCGCGCAAGCGGTGCGCGGTCAAAGTCGTCCGGCGCGCGGCGAATTGGGTTCCAGTCCGCCCGCTCGTGCAGCTCCACGCCCGCCTCACGCATCACAAGCTCCATGCGCTCGGCAATGGCCGGTGCGCTTGCCACGCCCGGCGACTGAATGCCCGCCGCCTGGAAAAGCCCCGGCACAACGGCCGACTGTCCAATAAAGAAGTCGTTCGTTCCCTGAATGACCGGGCGCCCGCCGGCAAATGCGCGCACCACGCGACGCGTGTCCAGATCGGGCACCAGCTTGCGCGCGCCGGTCAGGAGCGCGTTGATATCGGTCGCGTAGGTCTGTGTATCGCCCGGCTCGCGCACAGCGGCGGTTGCGGTAATCACGGTGTTGCCGTGCACGGTGCCCGTCACGATAACGCCCTTCGACACCGGCGTCGGCACGGGGTAGAGCGGCATGAGCGTGCGCGGCTCCTTGTCCAGCACCACGATGTTGCCCTGACGCCAGACCATCTGGAACTCCTCGGCGCCCGCCATATGCGAGATGTCGGCGGCGCCGTTGCCCGCGGCGTTGATCAAATAGCGACAGCGCACATCGCCTGCGGGCGTTGCCAGTGTAAAGCGCGCGGCTTTGTCATCCGAGCCGACAACTTTAATTGCCTCCACTGGCGCAGACCGCATAAATGTCACGCCGTTGGCAACCGCGTTTTCCAGCGCGGCAATGGCCACTTCAAACGGGTCAACGTAACCAGTCGAAGGGCACCATAGTGCGCACGTGGCCTGGGCACTCGCGCGCGGCTCCAGCTCGTGGATGCGCTCTGGGCCGATAATCGCCAGCTCGGGAACGCCGTTGGCCAGGCCATTCTGGCGCAGCTTCTCCAGGCGTGCGCGGTCTTCGCCGTTAAACCCCAGCACCATCGATCCGGTGCGGCGGAATAAAAAGCCGAGTTCCTGAGCCCATGTGCCATATAGCTCACAACCACGGGCGTTGACCTGCGCCTTTACGGTGCCTGGTCTGTCTCTTATACACAACTGACGCTGCCGACGAAGGCTTAGG
>UQMO01000041.1 GCA_900542125.1 uncultured Collinsella sp.
TATAAGAGACAGCTGACCTTCTGGTCGCGCCTTTGAAATTGAACGGCAGATTGGCCAAACGGCGGGCTCGCAGCGTCGACCGGTCCGCCGTTCGTTAGAACGGCGGAACCCATGGGGCTCGCAGCGTCGAGGGGTTCCGGCGTTTGGTAAAACGCCGGAACAACCTAATGTTCGATCCAGCAGCGCAGGGTCTCGCCGGCCTGCAGGTGACGCAGATTCTCCGCGGCAATGTCGACGACGTTGTTGAGGGTGGCGGCTAGATGGAACCAGCCAGAGACGTGCGGCGTGATGAGCATGTTGGGCGCATCCCACAGCGGGCTTGTCGCGGGCAGGGGCTCGGGGTCGGTGACGTCGACCGCGGCGCCGGCGAGATGTCCCGACTCCAAGGCGGCAACCAAGTCGTCGGCGACCACAAGGTCGCCGCGGCCGCCGTTGGCAAAGAAGGCGCCCGGCTTCATCGCGGCGAAGAACACGGCGTTCGCCAGGCCGCGGGTCTCGGGTGTGCTCGGCATAAAGGATGCGACGATGTCGGCCTCCGCCAAGCGCTCAGGTAGGGCGTCCATGCCGTCCATGTCCTCAAACACAATGGGGTAGACGAGTGGATGGCGCTTGATGCCGCGGACGTGCGCGCCCATGTTGCGGCAGAGCGTGGCAAAGTGGCCGCCAATGTCGCCCGCGCCCAGCACCAGCACGTTGGCATTTTTGAGCGAGGTAACCGGCCCCAAATCCTCCCAGCGATGCTCGCGCTGCAAGTCGTGATAGCCGGGCAGGCGCTTCATCATGGAAAGGACCATGGCAAACATGTGCTCGCTCACGGCCTGGCCGTAGGCGCCGATCGAGCAAGACAGCTTGGCTTCAGCCGGCACGGTGCCGGCGGCCAAGTAATCGTCATAGCCGGCGGTCTGCAATTGCAACAGCTGGAGATGCTCGCATGCGGTAAGCAAGGCAGGGTCTATGTTGCCCAAGATCACGTCGGCGTTGGCGACCTGCTCACGCGTGATGGCGTCGGAGCTCGTGTAGATAAAGTCCTCGCCTGGAGCGCTCGACTCGAGGATCGCGCGATGGCGGTCGTTGACAGGCAGCAAAACCAGGATGTTCACAAGCAGTCCTCTCCGCTCGACCTGCTAAAAAGGGACAGGTTTGTTTTGGCAGGTTTTATCAGGCAAAACGTTCAAATAAAACGCCGGGTGCAAGACGAGCGTGCCCATCAGCATCCGGCGCATCCACGGCTACCAGCTCAGCAGCTCGTAACCATCCTCGGTCACCACGAGCTGTACCTCGCATTGGGCCGAATCGCTGCCGTCCTTGGTGCGCACGCACCAACCGTCACCCTTGCTAATCTTGATGTCGGGCGCTCCGGCATTAACCATGGGCTCGATGGTAAAGACCATGCCCGGGGCCATGATGGTGTCCACGTCGGGCGCTTCGGTGGTAAAGCCCACAAACGGGTCCTCGTGGAACTCCTTACCGATGCCGTGTCCGCCGTACTCGCGCACCACGCTAAAGCCGGCGTCCTCGACCGTCTTTTGCACGGCCTCGGCCATCACGGACAGCGGTAGCCACGGCTTGACGGCCGCCAGACCCGCCTCCACGCTGGCGCGGGTGACGTCGACCAGGTGCTGGCGCTCGGCCGAGACCTCGCCGATGCAGAACATGCGGCTCGAATCACTAAAGTAACCGTCCAGGATCGTGGAGCAGTCCACGTTGATGATGTCGCCCTCGTGCAACACGTCCGTATCGCAGGGAATGCCGTGGCAGACCACATCATTGATCGAGGTGCACACGCTCTTGGGGTAGCCCTCGTAGTTGAGGTCGGCCGGCGTACCGCCGTGCTCGACGGTGTAGTCGTAGATCATCTGGTCGATCTGGTTGGTGGTCATGCCTGCGGCGATGTGCTCGCCCACATAATCGAGCACGCCCACGTTGATGGCGGCCGAGCGCTTGATGCCCTCGATATCGGCGGGCGTCTTGTAGAGCGTGCGGGGCAGAACCTCCCAGCCCTCTTCCCACAAGCGCTCGAGGCGCTCATCAAAGGCGCTATGGCATTTCTTGTATTTCTTGCCGCTGCCGCACCAGCAAGCGTCGTTGCGGCCAGGCACGGGTCCTTTGTCATACATGGCTAACTTCCTTTCATCCGCAGCTAGTATAGCCCACTCACGCGTCCATAAAAGTTGCGGTGATATAGTTCCGATTTAAGCGGTTTAACAGCATAAATAGGAACTATATCACCGCAACTGATGGAGCGGGATGGCGGACACTGGCTGCTGCGTGGTTTTGCTAGTAGCTCACCTGGCAGGGAATGCCGAGGGCGCGCACGCGTGCGGCAATCTTGTCGAGCACCTCAGGCGCTGCTTTGGCAAGGCCGGCGACCGGCGTCTCGCGCGCCACCGTGTAGATGGTCGCTTCTTGTGGGCGAATACGCTCAAGCGCCGCGAGCCAGGGGGCAACGTACTCCTCGCCGGTGTTGTCGATGAGCTTGCCCTGATACTCGCCGGTCAAAAAGATCGTCTGGATAATAACGTGACCGTCAAAGCTTGCGAACGTCTCGATCTGGTGCTCGACGTCGTAGGGGCCAACAGGCTGGTCAAGCAGCTGGATAAACGCCGGGTCGACGGTATCGAGCTTAAGAATGTTGTCGTCGACCATCATGAGCGCGTCGTGCACCTCGGGACGGTCGGCGCGCGTGCCGTTGGAAAGCACGGCAATCTTGGTGTTTGGGGCAAGCTGGTCGCGAAACGCGACGGCACCGGCGATGGCCTGCGGAAACTCCGGCGCGGCGGTGGGCTCGCCGTTGCCTGCGAAGGTGATCACATCGGGGAGCTCGCCCTCAGCTGCCATCTCGTGCAGCTTTGCCTCGAGCGCGTCGAGTACCACGGCAGCTGTGTTGTACGGCTCATGGCAGGGGCGCTCGGCGTTGAGGCCGTTTTCGCAGTAAATGCAGTCGAACGTGCAGATTTTGCCGCTGGCCGGCATCATGTTGACGCCGAGCGAGAGACCAAGGCGACGGCTGCGAACGGGCCCAAAGATGGGGCTGGCATTCAAAAACGTAGACATAGGCATATGCTCCTCAAGACAATTGTGCCTAAGCATAGCATCGGCTCCAAAGCAGGGTGCGGGCTCTTGCTTTACAAGTTTCGTTTTTTCACGTCGCTCATTATGCCGTGTCATGAAAAGCCTCGGGTCGGGTAAAGTTAATCTGTTAACAAGGTGTAAGGCAATGCGGGTCCATCCAACCGCACTGACGTGCAACTGGATGAGCATTGATGATGGGGGCACAACATGGATTTTACGGTCGAGAATGCGGGCACCACGATTGCCTGTCGCGAATATGCCGGCCCGGATGTGTCGCCTGATACTCCTGCCTTGGTGTGCGTGCACGGCGCTTGTGTCGACGGCACATTTTTCGACGGTATCGCTTGTGAACTCAGTCGCAACTACCGCGTAATTGCCTACGACCGCCGCGGCTGCGGTGGCAGCAGCGATGCGGCAGACGACAGCTATGATCTTGCCGCTCAGGCCGCCGACCTGCAAGCCGTGATCGAACACGTTGGCGCTCCGGCAAATGTGCTTGCGCACAGCGCCGGTACGTTGGTGGCGCTGGAGCTTCTTCGCATCGAACCCCATCTCGTCTCCCGTGCGATTCTGCATGAGCCGGCTGTGTCGGCCGAAGGCGTCGGCATGGGCGCAGCTCCGATTTTGCTCGATATGATTGCGGCTGGAAAGGTTTCAAGGGCGCTTCGGCTTTTCTTGGGAGCCCTCGGCGACTTGGACCCCGAGGCTCCCGGGACGACCGAAGCGGAAGCCAAACATGCCCTGCGCAATGGTCGTTGCTTTATGGCGAACGAATATGGAACAAATATGACATATGCTCCCGACTGGGAGCGCGCCCGCGCGTCAAAGGCGGTGTCGGCCGTGTTTTTGGGCGAGCTCTCGGTCGGTACGCCCCGCGAGGCTGGTACGCGAGCGGCTGCCGAATATCTCGATTGCCCCCTTGTGACGATCCCGGGCGCGCATAACGGTTTGCGCGATCGCCCCGTTACGGCGGCAAACGCCGTTCACGATGTCTTGGAGCGTTAGCACGCTCGATGACCTGCGGGGAGGGGGACTGTTGGCGTTTCGTCATTGTTAACGAATGCGCCAATAACCACGCGCCGCGGTTCCATTACCACCGTTTGCCAGGTCATAAAAATGTAACGATAATCGCGCGTTTGCCTTCAGCTGTTAGATGCTACCCTTGTACCAATTGATATGCACCGTTGCCGTGCGTAACGATAGGAAGGGCCCCATATGCTCAATAATCACGAGGTCAATCTAACCGACGAGGAGGCTGCCGCCGAGGTCGCCCGCGTCGCGAAGACCTACCCCGTGGTGCGTTTGTTGTCGGCCGATCAGATTAAGAGCGAGCCTAACTGCTTGCTCGCCGGCGATCGCTGCCCTTGTCTGCGTCAGTCGAGTCTTGAGGCCTTGGCAGGTTCCGATGATGTATCGGAGCAGCTGCTCAATGATGGTACCGAGTACCGCGCTCGCCTGCGCCCTCTGAAGGTCGAGGGCGAGCCTCACGTCCTGCTGATGGTGCGTCCGATCGATGAGCAAGAGGCTGCAGAAGAGGACCTCGTCTACACCGACGTGCTGACGAGTGTGCGCAATCGCCGATATTACGAGGAAAAGCTCCGTAGCGCCCGCATGAATGCCGGCGTTGCGGTGATCGACCTTGATGATTTTAGGGTCTTCAACGATACGTGTGGCCGTCATGCCGGCGACCTTGCGCTCGGTGCTGTGGCGACAGCCATACGCAGCGGAATTCGTTCGACTGACGAGCTTGTACGCTATGGCTGCGACAAGTTTGTGGTCGTCATGCCCAATATTCCCTCCGATGACTTCACCCGTCGCCTGCATCAGGTGTCCGATGCCGTTCATGCCACGATTGTTCCGGGCCATGAGTACGTGAGCTTGACGGCATGTGTTGGCGGTGTTCGCATTCATGGCGAGACGGTCGATGAAGGAGTTGGCCGCGCTGTCCAGTTATTGAGCCGCGCTAAGGCAAAAGCCGGTACGGTCGTGACCGATGCCGATTCCATCGAAGCCTTCCAAAGCGAAAAGCCTTTGGTGCTTATTGTCGATGACTCCGAGATGAACCGAGCCATTCTCAACGAGATGCTCAAGGACGAGTATTGCATCCTCGAGGCCGACAACGGTCGTACGGCGCTCGACATGGTCGACCGCTATGGCGATGAGTTGTCGCTCGTGCTGCTGGATATTGTCATGCCGGGCATAAGCGGCTTTGAGGTGCTGGCCGATCTGTCGCGCCGATCGGGTATCGACAATCTGCCTTTCATCATGATTTCGAGCGAAGATTCCGATGATATGGTTCTGCGCGCGTACGAGCTGGGCGCCTCGGACTATATCAACCGCCCGTTTGACTCCCGTGTCGTGCGCCGGCGTGTAAGCAACACCATCCGCCTATACGCCAAACAGCGCCGCCTGACGAGTTTGCTGTCCCAACAGTACAACGAGCGCGTCAAGAACAGTCGCATGCTCATCGACATCATGGCCGGCGTCATGGAGCTTCGCAACGGCGAGAGCGGTAGGCACGTTACGAACATCGAAAAGCTGACCGAGCTGCTGCTTGGCTATCTGGTCCAGCGTAGCGGCACGATCTTCCTCGACAATGAGGAACGCTCCACGATCGCCCTGGCTTCGGCGCTGCACGATATCGGCAAGATGTCGATTGACGATGCGATCCTCAACAAGCCCGGGCGCCTCACGCCCGAGGAATTCGAGATTATGAAGACGCATACCACGATTGGCGCCAACATGCTGCTCGAGCTGGGCAGCCATCACGCCGGCAATGCGCTTATGGAATATGCGTACCAGATTGCGCGTTGGCATCACGAGCGCTGGGACGGCAAGGGTTATCCCGATGGCCTTAAGGGCGACGAAATTCCCATCGCCGCGCAGGTGGTTTCGGTGGCTGACGTGTACGATGCACTGACGAGCGTGCGCGTATACAAGGACGCTATCCCGCACGAGGAGGCGATCCAGATGATCCTGGACGGTAAGTGCGGCACCTTTAACCCGCTGCTGCTCGATTGCCTGCTCGAGGTGCAAGACCGTATTGCCGAGACGTTGGCACGCCCCGCCGACGTCGTCGCGTTTCCCACGATTTAGTTTGACCAAAGGAGTTTTTAATCCATGATTTCCATGCGTGAGGCGTATGAGAAGATCGGCGCTAATTATGACGACGCGTGCGCTCGGCTGATGGGCGGGGAAATGCTTGCCCGCTTTGCCCTCAAGTTTTTGGATGACGAGAGCATGGGCAAGCTGGAGGCCGCCATGGCGGCAGGAGACGCCGAAGGTGCGTTTATGGCAGCGCACACGCTCAAGGGCGTGAGCCAGAACCTGGGATTCGATAATCTGTACGAGCCGGCGGTCGTGGTGACCGAAGCACTGCGCGGCGCCGATGCCGTTGACGGCGCTCGCGAGGGAATGCATGCGTTGCAGCAGCAATATGCGGCAACGATGTCGGCTCTGCGCGAGGCGGCTGAATAAGAGCTTGCGAGCCTTGATGACTATGAGAGTGGATAATCTCCCGTTTTAGGCCCGGTGGCGGCCTCAAAGTGGGAGATTATCCACTCTCGTTCGATATGTGTCCAAAAATCCACGCTCACCCCTCCGGGTTAGTAAATGGCCTATGCGCACTGGCGGGGCTTTCCGCATGCAATCAATATCGTTGTTCGATAAACTGTTCGAATAACGATAGAGTCGATGAGGGTGAGTGTATGTCTAACAGCGTTCAGCGTATGGCCAAGGCGGGCGAAAATATCAGGAAGCTTGGCTTTTGCATGGCAGCCGTTTTTGCAGGGATGCTCGTCGCTTTTGCCGCGTTGGTTGTTTACGTGATCTGGTATGCGGTTGCAAACGTTGCCTCTGTCGATTCTTTCGGCGTCGTGACGCTTCTCGATGGCGGGTGCATCGTTATCCCAAGCGGACTGTGCCTGGCACTCGTCGTGGGTATTTCGCTTGTCGTTCTGTGTGGGATCAGCCGTAACATCTCGCGAGGCGTCTCGCCCTTTACCAAGACGCATGTGCGGCTTATCCGTGTTCTTGCGCTTGCCTTTGCTGTTAACGCCGCGGTTTCGCTTATTGGTGCCTACGGATCGGTCAATCTTACCATTGGTGGGCTGGAGCTTTACGTCGTGCCTCATTCCTTCGTTATTGAGATTTGCCAAGGCGTTGCCTTTGATGCGGGGTCGCTTATCGGCGCGGCTGTCTGTCTGTGTATCTCGGTGATCTGGAGTTATGCCTCGCTGCTCCAAGAGCAGTCTGACGAGCTTGTGTAGGAGGAAGCATGAGCTATCTCATCATCGAGCTTGAGACGCAGCTACTTAAGACCGGAAAGACCAGTGCTGATCTGATTCGTGCCACGGGGCATACTCCGGCTAATATTTCTAAGCTAAGAAACGGAAAAATTAAAGCTATTCGCCTTAAGACGCTTCTCGATATTTGCGATGAACTTGACTGTCAACCGGGAGATATTATTCGGCGGGTGAGTGAGAAAGAGCTTGAGGAGCTTATTGTCGAGCGCGCAAAAAATGTCGTGAGACAGATGCGGGACGGCGGAGGCAATGAGGCGTCGCTTCCGACATCAGTCTTTGCTGTCGATTTGAGTGACGAGTAGCTTAAGGCAAACAACTAAAACGAAGTATCAGCGTGAAGGGACCCGTGTCTAACACGGGTCCCTTCTTTTAGATTATCTTGACAAATATGAGTTATCGAAAAACAATAACAGCAATGGAAAACAATAAAGGAAAGAAGGAACGATATGAGCGATTTTTCTATCAAGCAGAACGGGGGTCCAATGAACGCATCAGCGATAAAGCTATCAAAAGTTTCAAAACGCTACGGGAAACGGCACGTTTTGCATGACGTTTCCTTCGAGGTGCATCAGTCTGAGCTCTGTGCCCTTGTCGGTGCAAACGGTGCGGGCAAAAGCACGCTTATTAAAATCGTCTTGGGCCTCTGCGAGCCATCTTCGGGGAGCGTGGAGCTCTTTGGAGGCAAATCAAAAAGAGAGCTTGGCCTGATGCGGACGCGTGTCGGCTATGTGCCAGATTCCAGCGGAGCATACCAATCCCTCAGTGCGGTTGAGAATCTCCAAATCCGATGTTCGGAATGGGGGCTTGATGCGAATCGTGAGATTCCTCGCGTTTTGAGCCTAGCCGGGCTGGACGTCGAAGAGAAAAAGAGCGTGAGCAGTTTTTCTCTGGGAATGAAACGGCGGCTGGATATAGCTACAGCTTTGTTGGGTGACACTGATCTGCTTATTTTTGATGAGCCAGCAAACGGGTTGGACCCGCTGGGCATCGAGAGTATATGGGACCTTATCGGTCGATTGAATCGAGAACAGGGTAAGACCATGCTCATCTCTAGCCATGATTTGGATGAGTTGGCATCAGTCGCAACAAGTTGCGTGTTTATCCATGACGGCGAACTGCTGAAAAAGGAACCGATGGACGTCATAAGGGATGAGGCATCGTCCCTAAAAGAGTATTACAGGCGCTTGATGAAGGCGGTCTCGCTATGAAGCGGGCGATCCATCCCATAAAGGCAGATATGATGCGTTTGCACAGGATGTTTCCGGCGAAGTTTGGTCTTACGCTTATGCTGGCGTTCGGCCTTCTCTTCTGTGTCTTTCTAAAAAACGGAACAACGTTGCTCGCCTTTGGCAATAGCGTTTTTGGGGAGGATATTGGTTTCTGCTGGAATGTAATCGATCCTTCTGCACCCGATGAGTCCCTTGTGCGCAGTGCTTTTGCCGGCACCTCCCTGTTCGTTCCGCTCATCGTTTGCCTGGCAATTTTACAGGAGCATGGCTATAAAGAGGGGTACCGAATTTCTTCAGCAAGAGGTCTTGCCCGCTTTAATGGGGCTCTGGCACATGTACTTTCGTCTGCTTTAATAATCGGCGCAGCATATAGTGCGCTTTGCCTTCTTCTTTTTGCAATAGCCATAATACGTGGAGGGCATAACTACTCGCACGACATGCTAACTGCATTTTTGCCCGCAATGATAGTCAACGCCGTATTGGTGATATCGGTTGCGCTGGAGACGGTGACCATCTATCGGATCACAGGCAGCGCTGTATTTAGCGGGGCTGTGGTAATAATCGGATTTGTCATGAGCTTGACGCTCTACGGAACTTACCTTCAGACGCCCATACCGTCCTTGCGATGGATCTTCTTTCTTCCGGGGCCGTACCTTGGAGTTGGATGTGCCCTTGGGTATAGCGATATGGGGCAGCTGACGCTTCTGGGATATGGCGTGGCAGCCAGCTGTCTATCGGTATTGATTTACGCTCTCGTGAGCTTTCGTGCTGGGGGTGTGCTCAATGGCTCGTCAGATTAAAAGACTTCTCCAGTCAGAATTGAAGCATGTGAGCAAATGGGCGTACGCCTTAATCCTGGTAATTTATGCATACATGGTGGTATTGAAGCTTACTTCTTTCCCGATGTGGTTCTGTAGCCTCCGTGAGAACAGTTTCTTGGGCTTTTTCCCAGACCCGACGCTTCGGCTATCGGCAGAGGATGTTCTTCTATTTGGTAATGCAGAGGTTTTTCGCGGTCTGCTGTTCAACGTAGCCCCGTTGGCTCATGCATTGTTCTTTCCGTTCATCGCGGCTTGCATTGTGCCGCGCTTTGTCAGTTCGGGCTTTATTGAGGAACCGTGGGTGTTGTCGGAGGCTCGGGGAGGGAAGCGTGTGTGCGCTATCGTTGCGCGAGTGGTGCTGTCTTCTTTTGCCCTTTTGGGCGCGTTTATCCTGTCGAGTGTCGTTTTGTACTGTCTTAACTGCGTAATCGTTTTGGATGCCCAGCAGTATTTCAACCTGCATGTATTTTGCTATCGACTTGTTCTTGCTGCCGCTGCCTGCCTTGCATATGTGGTTTGTTGCGTAATCGTTGTTTCCTATTTTGGGTCCGGCTTCGGTCCGATTGGCATGCTGCTGCTTGTCAACGTCGTAGCGATCTACATACAGCTCGGGGCCAATTCCATGCTTCTGCTTCCGTCCTCGATGCTCATGTGGATTTGCGGCGTGACCCCGTTGGGGGATGGTCAATGCGTTTCGATTTTAATTGACTGCCTCATAAACATAGCAAGTGTTTTTGCTATTTGCTTTACCGTCGACCGATTGCGGTCAAGATTTCTTTGATTGCTTGTGAGGGATAATCATACCGAGCATACCAAATACAGGGGGGCGGGCACCGTTGCTGGTGTCCGCCCCCCTGGCATGGAAGGTTTAAGCCTGTGTGATTCGCGAGCTAGCGTGCCTGCTTAACCTTTGCTGCTGCCTCGACAAACGACTTCCACAGGTTAAAGTCGGTCTCGAGCGTCTGCCAGGTGTACTCGGGATGCCATTGCACGCCCAGACAGAAAGGCTGGCCTTCGACTTCGATGCACTCGGGAACGCCGTCGGTTGCCTTGGCGACCAAGCGCGTGCTTTTACCCAGACGATCGACGCAGCAGTGATGTGCCGAGTTGGTCTGGATCAGCCTGTGCCCGCCAACCGCGCGTTCCAGCAGCGAGCCCGGCACGACCTCGACGGGGTGCACGGGATCGTTGAGCACGTGGGTGTGACGCCACTGCGTGCGACCCTCGCGCGCACCCAGGCTCGGCACGTCCATGCACAGGGTGCCGCCGGTGGCGACGTTGAGCAGCTGCGTGCCGCGGCAGGTGGCAAAGAGTGGCTTTTTGGCGCGGAGCACCTCGTTAACCAGCTTAAACTCAAAACGGTCGCGAATCTCGCAGCACAGTGTGGGGTCGTAGGGGCGCTCGTCGCCCCAGCGCTTGGGGTTAACATCGGGGCCGCCGGGAATGGCGATGCCGTCGGCGATATCGACGTAATGACGAATGACCTCAATGTCCTCGGTGATGGACATCTGCAGCGGCAGGCCGCCGGCGGCAAGGATGGCATCGACAAAGACGCTTGCGATTTCCTCGTTGGGGGAGAGCGTCTCGCTTAAAAACGGCTTTGCCTCTTCCCAACGCGGCGCCACAAGGATGAGCGGACGGTCGGCGGGGGCGACGTCGACATGCGGGGTATAGGACGATGAAGTGCGAGTTCCGATCATAGGTGCTGCTTTCGAATCTGAAGGTGACAGGGCGCATGAGAGACGTGGGACAACACTTTCAATGGATTTGTCCCACGGGGTGGCTGGCTAGTGGCCCTTAATGGAGTTGAGGAAGTCCTGGGCGCGCTTGGTCTGGGGGTGGTCGAAGAACTCGTCGGGCGTGCCGGTCTCCACGATCTGGCCGTCGGCCATAAACACGACGCGGTCGGCCACGCGGCGGGCGAAGTTCATCTCGTGCGTGATGACGATCATCGTCATGCCCTGCTGGGCCAAGCGCACCATGACCTCGAGCACCTCGTTGATCATTTCGGGATCGAGGGCGCTTGTGGGCTCGTCAAAGAGCATGGCCTTGGGCTGCATGGCGAGTGAACGGGCGATGGCCACGCGCTGCTGCTGGCCGCCCGAAAGCTGCGCGGGTACCTTGTCGGCCTGCTCGGCCACGCCCACGCGGCTCAGCAGGTCCATGGCGCGCTCACGGGCCTCCTCCTTGGACACGCCCAGCACGTCGACCGGCCCCAGCATGACGTTCTGCAGTACCGTCATATGTGCAAACAGGTTGAACTGCTGAAACACCATGCCCAGTTCGGCGCGCATGCGGGCAAGGTCCTTGCCTTCCTGCGGCAGGGGCTCGCCCTCGATGAGGATCTCGCCCGAGTCGATAGTTTCCAGGCGGTTGATGGTGCGGCACATGGTCGACTTGCCCGAGCCCGAGGGACCGATCACAACGACGACCTCGCCACGGTCGACTGAGAGATTGATGTCGTTGAGGACGTGCAGATCTCCGTAGTGCTTATCGACGTGCCTGAGCTCGATCAGCGGCTGATTGCCGGTGGAAGAGGTGCTCTGTGCCATGGTGCTCGGCTCCTTATGACTCGAAATGGTAAAGCGTTAGCGGATGATGGTCGCGCCGGTCTTGTGCGAAACGTAGACGGCGGCCTTGTTGATCGCGACGTTGATGAGGATGTAGATGACCGCGATAACCAGGTAGACCGACACGAGGGCGTCGTAGTTGGTAATGAGCACGCGGGCGTTTTGCATGAGGTCGGGGTAGCTCACCACGTAGGCAACGGTGGTGTCCTTGACTACGACCACAAGCTGCGAAATCAAGGACGGAATGATAAACCGAATAGCCTGCGGCAACACGATTTTAAAGGTGATTTTAGCTTTGGAGAGACCGAGTGCCTGGGCTGCCTCGACCTGACCGCGCGGCACGGCGTTGACGCCGGCGCGGAAGATCTCGGCAAGTACACCGGCTGCAGCAAGCGCGACGGGAAGCGTGAGCATCCAAAACGACGGCAGTGCGATCTTGTACTGGGGCAGCACCAAAAAGAAGAAGTAGATGAACAGCAGGCTCGGCACGCCGCGGAAGAAATCGGTGAGCACGCGGCAGACCAGCTGCAGCGGCTTGATGCCGCTGGTGCGGCCGAGCATAAGGGCTAAGCCCAGTACCAGCGCAATGACGCCGGCGGTGAGTGCGACTTTAACGGTGCCCTCAAAGCCGGCAAGCAAGAACTTCCAGGTGGTGAGGTGCGTAAAGAAATACCAATAGTGGACCGAAAGCTGGCCGGTCACATAAAAGCGCTGCAGTACCAGAGCGATGAGCGCGGCCACGGCAACGAGCGAAATGGCGGTGCCGATGCGAATCTTGGCGCGCATCTTGGGGCCGGGAGCCTCGTAGAGCGCATCGCGCATGGTGAGTGCAGGGGAGGAATGCTTGCTCATCGGAGGATCCTCACCTTCTTATCGATGTAGTTGCCAATGTGGCTCACCACAAAGGCCGTGCCCAAGTAGCCGAGCGCCGAGATAAAGAACGCGGCGACGCCGCCGAGCGAGCGCGTGTTGATGTAGCTCACCACGCCGGTGAGTTCCTGCGGCTTAAGCGGCACCTGACTGCCGAGCGCGGTGGTGAGCATGACGGCGATAAAGAGGTTGGTCATGGGTAGCACGCTCGAGCGCAGCGCCTGCGGAATCACGATCTTGGCGAGGATACGGCTGAAGCTCATGCCGAGCGAGCGGGCGGCTTCCACCTGACCGACGCCGACGGTGTTGATGCCGCTCATAAAGTTCTCGGAGCCAAAGGCCGAGCCCAAAAGGACCGTGGCGACGATAACGCAGGTGCGGTAGGGCAGAACGACCTTGAGCGGCGGCAGCGCATAGACGACGATGATGAGCAGTGCGATGCCGGGGATGTTACGGAAGACCTGGACATACAGGTCGCCAAAGACGCGCAGCGGCTTGAGCGGCGACACGCGCATCACGGTGACGGCGACGGCCAGCACCATGGCGATGACAAACGACTCAAGCGTCATGCCCCAGGTTGCTAGCAGCGCGTCGATATAGTTCTGGCCATAGAGCGACCAGAGCTCGGAGAGACTCATGCGGACCTCCCGCCGATAAGGAAAGGGGCTCCCGCGTGTACGGAAGCCCCGACAACTCAGTGAGGAAACAGTTTACCGCAATAAAGCGCATCATGCGTTTCCGTATGGTTTCGTTGCGGTCGTTACCAGGCTCGCTGCCTAGGCGCCGATCTCGGGCAGCTCGGGAACATTGGTGTCGCCCGTACGGTCGCCGATGCAGATCTGCCACAGCTCAGTCCAGGTGCCGTCGTCCTCGATCTTCTTAAGGAAGTCGTTGACAAAGGCGACGCCGTCGGAATCGAGCGGCAGGCCGATGCCGTAGGGCTCCTTGCTGCCGAAGGGCTTGCCGGCGATCTTGTACTTGCCGGGCTCGCGGACCAGGGCGCTCTGCTGCATGTTGTTATCGATGACGTAGGCATCAACGCGACCCTGCTGGAGTGCCTGGCGGGCCTCCTCGTCGGTCTTGAACTCCTGCTGGCTGGCCTTGGGAACGAACTCCTCCAGGATGGCGGGGCCGTTGGAGCCGGACTGGACGGCGACGTTCTTGTCGGCCAGGTCGTCGACGCTCTTGATGTCGTCGTTATCGGCGAGCACCAGGATGGCCTGCTGCGTGTAGTAGTAGGGGCCGGCGAAGGAGACGAGCTTCTTGCGCTCGTCAGTGATGGTGTAGGTGGCAAAGACGGCGTCGACCTGGCCGTTCTGCAGGACAGACTCGCGCGTGTCCGAGGTCACCTGGGTGATCTCGACCTTGTTCTCGCCCAGAATGTAGTTGGACAGGAGCTGTGCGATACCGGCATCGAAGCCGCGGGTCTGACCGTCTTTCTCGTTGAGGAGGGAGAAGAGCGTGGAGGTCTGAACGCCACCGATCTTAAAGACGCCGGCGTCCTTGACGGCCGTGGCCCAGGTGCTGGCGGCGATGGCATCGTCGTCGGCTTTGGGGCCGTTGTCGACGAGCTTGTCGAATGCCTTGGCATCGAGCGTAGCGGAAACCTCGGTATCCTCGGAGCCCTTGGAGGAGCCGGCGGCGGAACCCTTGTCGGCCTCGGCGCTGGTGTCGGAGCAGCCGGCAAGACCAAGGCCGGCGACGGTTGCGAAGGTGGCGGCGACAAAGCCGCGGCGGTCGAGAACGACCTGCTGGGAGAGGTTCTTGCTCATGGTAGAACACCTTTCTCAATAAAATCCCTAGCGGTTGAGTAGAGTTATACCCTATCGCGCTCAAATGGGTCAACACGAAATAACTCAGAAACATACTTACCTTATGGGTAATTCTACCTACCAAAAAGGGACAGGTTTATTTTGGCAGGTTTTATCTGGGTAAACGTCGCTTATTGCAGCTGAGATAGCGCTTTGCAGACGGCATGGTCGGTGCGGCGGCATGCCTTGCTGCTTTGTCTCAATCTGTAACAGTTAGACGAGGAAATGGGTTCTACCTGTTACAGATCGAGATTTTCACTTCAGGGGAATTCGAATGTCTCGATCTGTAACATCTGGATGGCTAAAAGGTCTCTATCTGTTACAGATTGAGACAAAGGTCAGGGACTAAGACGTCTTGTCTAGATCTGTAACAGTTAGACGGGAATTCGGGCCTTGGATGTTACAGATTGAGATAATCGCGTCGCGAAAACAAAAACCTCCGCAGGGATGCTTTCCTTGCGGAGGTTTTTTACTCGTTGAGTAGCCTTACGGCTTCGGCGGCCATGTTCTCGACCGTCATGCCGTTCTGAGCGAGCAGCTCGTTGGGGTCGTAGCGGTCGGGGAAGCCCTTGGCGATGCCGAAGGTGCGCGTGCGCAACGGCGTGCATGCCAGATAGCATGCCACGCGCTCGCCCCAGCCGCCGTCCAAGATGCCGTCCTCGAGGGTGACGACAACGCGATGCTCGGCGGCAAGACTGTCGAGGAACTCGCGGTCGAGCTCGGTTGCAAAGCGCGGGTTGACGAGCGTGGCCTCGATGCCGTACTCGGCAGTCAGACGGTTTGCCACGCGCTCACCCAGCTCAAAGAAATCGCCAAGCGCGAGCACGGCAACGTCGCGGCCCTGACGCACCACGTTGTAGCGAACGGCGCTGTAGTCGGTGTCTTCGGCGGGCGCAAGGTCGGGGCGGCTTACCAGGCCGATGCCCGGTACGCGGATTGCCACGGGATGCTCGCGGTGGTCGAGCGACCAGCTCAGCATGGACAGATATTCCTCCATGCAGGCCGGCGCCAAGTAGTGCATGTTGGGAAGACCGCCCAGCATGGAAATATCAAAGAACGAAAGATGCGTCTCGGACGTGGTGCCAAAGATTGACGCACCAAACACCAAAATGGTTGCGGGGGCGTCGTTGAGGCACAGGTCGTGCCACAGCTCGTCGTAGGCGCGCTGCAAAAACGTACCGTACACACCAAAGACTGGCTTGGCGCCCGAGCGCGCAAGCGCGGTGGCAAAGGTCACGGCGTGCTCCTCGGCAATGCCCACATCGACGAACTGTTTGCCGGCGGCAGCGCGAAGCTCGGGTGTAAAGCCCATAATGTAGGGCGTGGCGGCCGTGATGCCAACGACCTGTGGATCGCGCTCGATGGCGGCGCTGAGCGCCTCGCCCGTAATGTCAGCATAGGTGCGCGGCGCGGGCTCGCTCGGATGGCCCGGGCAAAGCTTGCGCCCAGTCGCCATGTCAAACGGACCCACGTGGTGCCAGCGTTCGGGGTCGCTCTGGGCCGGCTCAAAGCCCTTGCCCTTGGCGGTGGAGACGTGCAGCACGATGGGATGATCGATATTGCGCAGTTCCTGCAGCGCGTCGACCAGGGCCAACACGTCGTTGCCGGCGTCCAAATAACGGTAGTCGAGTCCCATCGCGCGGAAAACGTTGCGCTCACAGGTGCCGTTGCTGGCACGCAGCTCGGCCAGATTGCGATACAGGCCGCCATGGTTCTCGGCAATGGACTGGTCGTTATCGTTGACGATGATGATCAGGTTGCTGTCGAGTTCGGCGGCATTGTTGAAGCCCTCAAACGCCAAGCCGCCCGAAAGCGAGCCGTCGCCAATGATGGTGATGACGTTGTAGCTGTCGCCCGCCAGATCGCGGGCGTGTGCCAAGCCGCAGCCCAGGCTCACCGATGTGGAGGTGTGGCCCATGGCGAACAGGTCGTGCTCGGACTCGTCGGGATTGGCAAAGCCAGAAGCCTCGCCAAAACGTTCCGGATCGATATAGGTATACGCGCGCCCGGTCAGCGCCTTGTGGGCGTAGGTCTGGTGCGAAACGTCAAAGACAATCTTGTCGATAGGGGAGTTAAACACGCGATGAAGCGCAACCGTAAGCTCAACGACGCCCAGGTTGGGGGCAACGTGTCCGCCGACAGCGGCGGAGCTTTCGAGGATGGCGTGGCGAATCTCGCCGCAGAGCAGCGGAAGCTCGGCGCGGTCGAGAGCCTTGACGTCCTCGGGCGTTGTCGTTTGCGTAAGCAGCATCGTTGTGGGTTACTCCATGCGAATCGAGCGCCGGCGCTCCCTCGGCCGACACAATTGCACAAGACAGTCTCGCACATTTTGGCGTTTGATATGTGACGGCGGCGCGGTAATTCGACAACTGGTGGGGCAAAACGTTTTGTCCGATGCCATACTGATAGATTCGATGATGATTTTTTCAATACGTGCAGGCCGTGGCTTGCCGCCGTGAGCCGCTGGAAGGAGGCAGCATGTCCGACGCCGTTCGTGCCGAGAAAATCGCGCACGAGGTCGACGATGCCGCCCGCCAGCTCGCCCAGGCGGGCCGCTTGGACCTGACGCGCGAGTTTATCCAGCATGGCGACGTGACGGTCTATGCACATGTGACCTCGGTGGCACGGGCAAGTCTGTCCTTTGCCGAGCACTTGGGCCGTGCTGGCATTTCGATCGACCGTGCCTCGCTGCTGCGCGGGGCCTTGCTGCACGACTACTTTCTCTATGATTGGCACGACCCCGACCCGAGCCATCGACTGCACGGATTTCGACATCCGTTTTTTGCCCTGGCACGTGCGGAGGAAGATTTTGAGCTGACGCCGCGCGAACGGAATATTATCGTGCGGCATATGTTTCCGCTGGTGCCAGTGCCGCCGACGTGTCGTGAGGCTTGGATTGTATGCCTGGCAGATAAATGGTGCGCTCTGCGCGAGACGGTCGCCGGTCGTCTGCGGCGCAAGGACGAGGCGGACGATGACGTGAGTAAAGCATCGAGCGAAAAGAGGAGAGGGTAGACGGTGGAAACCGCGATTGATATGGCGTTTGGCGGCGCGACGCTTGCCGCCTGCCCACTCTCGGCACTGGTGCTCTCGTTTGCCTTTTACGGGTTTTGCGGTTGGGCATGGGAGTCGACAGTATGTGCCATGCTCAATCACGGACGATTTGCCAACAGCGGCTTTTTGCTGGGGCCGTGCTGCCCAGTCTATGGCGCGGGCGGCATTGCCTGCTGGCTGCTGTTGCGCGGGATTCCGGATGCCTCGAGCCAGTTTGTCGCTGCAGCACTCGTATGCAGCGTGATTGAGTATAGCGTAGGCGTGCTGTTGGAAAAAACAACGGGCGCTCGCTTTTGGGACTATTCGCACCTGCCGTTTAACCTGCACGGACGCATCTGCCTGTACTGGGCCTGCGCGTTTGGCCTGGGTGCGTTGTGCATTTGCCGTTTAGTGGAGCCGGCATTGCTGGGGCTGCTTGGCCATCTGCCGGTGCTGATTGTGCGGCTGTCCGCCTTTATCGTCGCGGTCGCGATGATGGTCGACGCGGTGTGCTCTTTGGCCAGCTGGCGCCGCCTGTCCGATCAGCTGGAGCGTGTGCGCGCCGACCTTGCCGACCGCATCAATGAGTCGCTTGCCGATGCCTCGGACTCAATGCTCGAACGTATTCCCGATTCTACGATTGATTCGGTGGCACAGACGCACATCCGTAGCCGTGCCGTTAACGCGTGGCTGGCCGAGCTGGGCGACGCGGCGCTCGATGCCCTGCGCGAGAAGGCTTCGATGCCGACGTTTATCGCGGATGGTGCTCGCGGCCTGGCACTTGCTGCCCGCCGCGTGGCCGATGCCGCGCCGAGCATGCCGCGTCCGTCGCTCAGCCGTCGCCTTGCCGGTAAGCGCATGAGCCGTCCGGTACCGAGCGTGTCACTCAGTCGTCGTGACCTGCGCTTTTTCAATGCCTTCCCGCGTCTGCGCATCAATCGCTACGAAGGTGTCATTCGAGCAACTAATCTCCGCGACCGCGCCCACGAGCTGTTTCGGCGCTAGCCGGGATGGGCGCGCTCACGGCTCCCTTGCTCGCGTATTTCCCGTTCGTTTCGCGTCCGTTGCCGCGCCGTTTCCAAGATTGCGGCACCGTTTCCATTCGACAACGCAGCGTTTAACAACGCCGTATCTGGTCTACACCAGTTGCCCCTCGGCCGCATTATGGGCGCCGACAACGTTCACGCGATCAAGGGGGAGCGAATGTACGATACGGGATCGACAACGTTTATGCTCATCTGCACCATGCTCGTGTTTTTAATGACACCGGGTCTGGCGTTTTTCTATGGCGGCCTGTCCAGGCGCAAAAATGTCATCAACACCATGCTCATGTGCTTTGGCGCCATTGGCCTGGTCGGCGTGCTGTGGATTGTTGCCGGCTGGTCGCTGGCCTACGGCGGCGACGGTTCCAGCCCGTTTATTGGAGGCCTTGACCAGCTGCTGTGCTTGCCGGTGCTCAACCAGGTGCTGCAGGCGGCTGAGGGCACCGCGTCGGACGGTGCCGTCTACCCTCAGATCATCAACATCGCCTTCCAGATGGCATTTGCCATGATCACGGCCGCTATCGTCACGGGCAGCCTGGCCGGCCGCGTTAAGTTTGGTGCCATGGCGGCCTTCCTGGGCATTTGGCTGCTCGTGGTCTATGCGCCGCTCGCCCACATGGTCTGGGGCGGCGATGGCTCCTTTATCGGCGACATCATCGGCGCACTCGACTTTGCCGGCGGCGACGTGGTGCACATCTCGTCCGGTCTGACGGGCCTGATCCTCTGTTTGATACTCGGCCGTCGTCGCGGTTTTGGCATGGTGAGCTATCGCCCGCATAACGTGCCGTTTGTGGCGCTGGGCGCCGGCCTGCTTTGGTTTGGCTGGTTTGGCTTTAACGGCGGCAGCGAGTTTAAGGCCGACGCCGTGGCGGCGCTCGCCATCCTCAACACCGTGACGGCCAGCGCGGCGGGTATGGTCTCGTGGCTTGCCGTCGAGCGCGTGCACACCGGTCGCCCCACGCTGGTGGGCGCTAGCACCGGTCTGGTCGCGGGCCTCGTGGTGGTCACGCCGGGCGCGGGCTTTGTCGAGCCGTGGGCAGCGCTGGTCATGGGCCTGATCGTCTCTCCCGTCTGCTACCTGGCCATCAGCCATCTTAAGACCAAGTTCGGCTACGACGACGCGCTCGACGCGTTTGGCTGCCACGGTATCGGCGGCATCTTGGGCGGCGTGCTCACGGGCCTGTTCTGCGT
>UQMO01000042.1 GCA_900542125.1 uncultured Collinsella sp.
GAGATTCATGAGCGTCTCGTGGGCTCGGAGATGTGTATAAGAGACAGGTGTTACGCATTGAGGACCTGGACGATCGCTGCAAGCGCCCGGAACTTGCCGCCCAATTGATTGACGACCTGGCCTGGCTGGGGCTGGAGTGGGACGAAGGCCCCTACTACCAGCACGACCGCCTAGACCTGTACGAGAGCGCCTTGCGCCGGCTGAAAGACGCCGGCCTCACCTATCCCTGCTTTTGCACGCGCGCCGAGCTCCACGCCGCGAGCGCACCGCACGCGAGCGACGGCACGCCCATCTACCGTGGCGCCTGCCGAAGTCTTTCGGCCGAGGAGGTGGTCCGCCGCAGCGCCCTGCGCGCCCCGGCCACACGTCTGTGCGTGCCCACCGTCGACGACCTCGCAGACGACGTGATCGAATTTGTGGACCGCACGTACGGGGCCCAATGCGAGGCGCTCGCCACCGAGTGCGGCGACTTTTTGGTGCGCCGCAGCGACGGCGTGTTTGCCTACCAGCTGGCCGTGGTGGTCGACGACGCCGCCATGGGCGTCACCGAGGTCGTACGCGGATGCGACCTGCTGGGTTCTACGCCGCGCCAAATCTATCTGCAGCATCTGCTGGGACTGCCCACGCCGCACTACGCGCACATCCCGCTACTCATGTCAGCGGACGGCCGCCGCCTTTCCAAACGCGATCGCGATCTGGACCTGGGCGAGCTACGCACCCGCTTTGGCGCGCCCGAAGCACTGCTCGGCTGGCTCGCTGGACAAACAGGCATCGCGCCGGATACCATGCCGCGTACAGCCGAGCACCTGGTCGAGCACTTTAGCTGGGACGTCATCCGCAAGCACCGCGAGAACATCACCGTAATGGCCGAGTAGCCAAATACGCCCCACCCCTACGCAACATCCCAAGGCTGGAGTTCGTCGCCCAGGCGAACGATGCAGTCGTAGAGCACGGTATGGCGCTCGGCCGGGTTGGCATCCCGATGGAAATGCCCGTAATACCAGCGCTTGTAATCCAAGCGGTCTTCCAGCTCATCGAAAAATGCCGTGAGTCGGTCAACGCCGGGACAATTCCAGCCAGGTGCCGGATAGAGCGTGGGCGAAAGCATACGCGTAGAGCAAGTGTGGGTGACCACGTAGTCGACCTTCCAGCCCACACTGTCGAGCTTTGCCCGTGCCTCCTCAAAGTTGCGCTCGTCCGGCAGCTCCTGCGGCCACCAGCTGGAATACGGAATGCGGTATTCCTTGTCTACGCTCGTGGCACCGCCCATGGTAAAGACCGTTGAGCCGTCGAGCTCAAAAACCTCGCCGCGCGTCAGGCGTCGGATGGGAGAGGTATCCGATAGGCGCTGCGTCAGCCCACCGTGCCACAACTCCATGGGGCGCTCCGCCCAGTGATCGAAACGCTCGTGGTTGCCGTCGACGAACAGCGCGGTATAGGGACGCGATTCCAGCCAGGCGATGTCGGCGCACTCCTCGGCAGAGAAATCCCACGGAAAGCCAAAGTCGCCCGCGACGATGAGATAGTCGTCGCTCGTCAGGCTATCCCCGAGCTCCCAGTCGCGGAGTTTTTGCATGTCGAGCCCACCGTGGATGTCGCCTGTCACATAGACCGTCATCGGATTACCGCCTCCCTCTTGTATGCCTCGAGCTCGTGCTCAATCTGCTCGTCGCCCGTAACATTGACCCACCACGGCCACTTAACGCAACACACCGGCTCGTCTACCTGCGCAAACCACGACTTGAGCTCGTCCAGGCTCACCGGCGAATAATCGTTGGCATCCACGCCCACGTCGTAGCGCAGCAGCCCCTGCTTGCGGTTGAACTCGTTGTAGGCGCTACCGCAGCTGTGAATGTGCCCATGCAGATGCCAGCCGCCATGCGACATGCCCTGCCAGTCAACCATGGGATAGTGGCTCAGCACGATTTTCTGCCGGTCGATCTTGAGCACGCAGATGGGCGGCTCAACGATAAAAGCACCCGCTACCGCGGGCTGTGACCAGTCCTTGTCATGGTTGCCGGGCAGCAGGTGAACGCGCTTGCAGGCAATCCTTTTGCGCAGCTCGTAGGCATCCTGGACCGTCATCTTAAAGCTAAAGTCGCCCAGGATGTAGAGCTCATCGTCCTCGCCAACTTTGCTATTGATGCTGGCGACAATAGCATCGTTCATCTGCGCAACGGTCGACCACGGCCTGCCGCTAAATCGCAGCATGTTCTCATGCCCGAAGTGGGTGTCGCTGGTAAACCAAATCATGGGGAACTCCTAACGCTCCTGCTTAGAATAGTCGCTCGCCGGCTCACTCAACCCATCGGCGCGCCGCGCTTCGATCGGAACAATATCCTGGTAGATAAGACGATGCTTGTCATCGCGCCATTCATCGTCATGGTAGTGGCCAAAGAACCAGGTGCGGTAGTCAAGCCGCCCGTCGAGCTCGCCCAAAAAATTCTGCAGCGCGTCGTCGTAGAACTCACGGTTGCACTCCATACACAGCTCGTCCGCCAAATCGACCGGCGCCTCATGGGTCACCACATAGTCGACCTTCCAGCCCATGCGGTCGAGCGAGGCGCGGCAATGTTCCATCTCGCCCTCGCTCGGCATTTCCTCGGGCCACCAGGTCTTTCCCTCCTGGCGCCATTGCTTGTCATGGCTCGCGGCGCCGCCCATGGCAAGGACCGTGGTTCCCGCAATGTTGAACACCTCGCCGCGCATCAGGTGTAGTACGTGCGGGCGTGCCTCATGGACGAGGCCGCCGTTCCACTCCCGTACTGGCAGCTCCGCCAGTGCACGATGGTTTTCGTGATTACCATCGACAAAACACGTGGTCCAAGGCTTGGACTCAAACCAGTCGAGCCAGTATTTGTCGGTGTTCGAGCCGCCCCATATAAAGCCGAAGTCGCCGGCCACGATCACTACGTCGTCGCGCGTCAGCGTTCGACCCAGTGGCCAACTGCGCGACGAGAAGCGGCTCGCCCCGTACTCGGCAATACCGTGAACGTCTCCGGTAACGAAAATGGACATTCAGCAACACCTCCGCATCGCGCGGCCCAGACCAATCCGATGCTGGGAATCAATATCAACTCCAGGCATTCCGCCCCTTAGGGCTTTACCCCTCGTCCTTCCATCCAAACGGGTCAAATACCCAAAAGATCAGATCGAGCACGCCGCCGGTCGCCATGGCGCCGGCGAGAGCAATGCAAACGTGCAGTGAGCTTGTGCTTCGAAGCACGTCGAACGGTCCCAGGACTGCCACCAGCCCAACCGCCGCGCCAGCCAGGCACAGCGCAAGACACGGGCCCGCGTCCTTAACGCCCTTCTTTACGAGATGCTTTGCGTTGTCACTCATTACTATCGAACTCCTTAGAGGGTTGTTGCCTTGATACATGCCGCCGCAGCAGAGTCGGACGGCATGTTAAGTGTCACATGTCGTGCGGACACGATTGAGTTACCCTACATATTCACTAATTTGATAGAATGTAGGGTAACCACTCGGAAGGGAGGCTCTGTGTCCGTCTTAGAAGATGTCCTGGAAGAGGAGTACGCACGCTCGAACCGCCTCTTGGGGCTCATGGAGCAGGAGATCGGCCTCCTTCCAAAGGGCAGCATCCGCATGCGAAACATAAAAGGTCACGAATACTGCTACCTCAACTATCGAGTCGGCGACAAGGTCAAAAGCGACTATGTCCCTGCTGCAGACGTTGACGAACTGCGAGCCAAAATCGAACGCCGAAAAGCTCTCGCGGCTGCCATTAGAGAGCAGAAGCGATCTCAAAAGCAAATCATACGAGCGTTGGGAAGGGTGCCAGATGTTGACTGAGCAGCAAGCTTTCTTAAAAGTGCTTGACCTGGTCGAGGAAGCGGGGTGCATGGATCATGTCATTCTCATCGGGTCCTGGGCGGAATTTGCCTATAGAGAAGCCGAGGTGTTGCCGGGCTTTTGTCCAAATATCAAAACAATGGATGTTGACTTCCTTGTCCGAAACCTACGGCGACCCAGCCCGGCGGCACGCTTGACCGTCCTCGCAAAAGAACGAGGCTTCTTTGTCGAATCCGACCGCATGAGCGGAACAACAAAGTTACTAGATATCACCGGTCTTGAAGTTGAGTTTCTCATTGGGAAAATGGGCGCCGGAAAAGAACCTGCACTCAAGACAAACATCGGCGTGACGGCCCAGGCGCTATGGCATATGGACGTCATTTTGAAAAATACCATCGAAGTTCGCTGTTTCAACCACATCGTGACTGTTCCAACCCCTGAGGCCTATGTAATTCACAAGATGATAATCAACGGCGAACGAGGCAAAAAGGCCGAAAAAGATGCCCATGCCGTGGAAAACCTGCTTCCGCTGTTGGACGAGGAAAAGCTGACAAAGGTGCTCGGCTCACTTTCCAAAAAGGAGAAAGCGCGAGTCCGTACGTTTGCAGAGACTCATGGCGTTGCGGCGCGTATCTCTGGAATCGTCTAAGCCGTTGGCAAACAGCATACTGGGCAGGGCGTTTTGCCTCGTTTGAGTGCGGATGCCAGTGACACACTTGTTTTGATGGCGGCTCGCGGAAGGCCCTTGCATCACGCGGCGCTGTGATAACGCTTGCCACTTTTGGTGACGATCACATTGACCGTTGAGACGTCCATGCCACAGGACTCGCCAGACATCACCATCTTTTGGCGCTCCGAAACTTGTTCATTGGATTTTCCGCTCGAAAAACCCGAATCGCGGAAGCGATTAATGTAGCTATCGAAACATCCGTCGAACAGCAGGCCTGTTGCCAAGCCCGCCATGAACCCGCAGGCAATCGCAGCTTCTCCTCTAATTTGCATATGTTCCCCCTTAAGCAATCTTGAAGATTAAAACCGGCGCGCGCCGCGGGGTATGTCCCCTGCGACGCGCGCTGAAAGTGATCCGTTTCCTCCGTCCCTAACGGATCGGTTGGCGGCGCTTGTCGGAGAGGAATACGCCGGCGGCTACCAGGACCGTGCCGCCAATCACGAAGGTCTCACCCAGCAGGCCGGACGCGTCGCCCGTAGCAGGCATCGCAGCTTGCGTCGACGCGACCTCGGTCGTCGCCGTCATGTGCTTAGCCTGATACGCTACCTGCGTTGCGGGCTGGGACTGAGCACCGGCACCGCGATCGGCGGCGTCTTGGCGGGCAATCTCGGCGTTGAGCTCGGCGATAGCAGCGTCAAGCTCGGCCTTGGCGGCGTTGTAGTCACCGAGCGCCTCCCAGTAGGTCGGCGCCACGGCATCGGTTGCGGCGGCAGCGGCGTCGAGTTCCGCCTTGGCAGCGGCGGCACGCTCGGCGGCGTTGTGAGCTGCGGCGATCTTGGCGTTGAGTGCCTCGTCCGCATCGTCGGCATGTCCGTTAGCGATGGCGTCGGCAAGATTAATCCTGCGCAGACGAGCAACCGCGGCGGCAGAGGCATCACGAGCGACGGTCGCATCCGTCACGGCGTCATCCGCTGCAGCCACGCCAGACTCGGCATCGGCCTGCGCCGAAGCCGCAGCCTCAACAGCAGCATCGGCGGCATCTTTGTCCTCCGCAGCCTGAGCAAGCGCCGCGGCGGCATCGCGCAGCTGAGCCGCACGAGCAGTAGCCGCAACGGATGTGGCCTGCGCCGCGGTCACAGCTGCGCCGGCATCAGTTGCGGCAGCCTGAGCGGCAGCAAGCTCGGTCTGGGTAGCGGCAACGTCGGAATCCGCCTGATCGGCCACGCCCTGGGCGGCGCCCAGTGCAGCCTGCGCGTCAGCCTGGACAGCACGCGCTCCCTCGAGCGCCGCCGAAGCCGCATCAAACGCACGCTGAGCGGAGGCAACGTCGGCCGAATACGCGGCCAGCTCATCCTGAGCGGCAGCAAGCGCGCCCTCCTTATCGCCAACGCCGGCGCGAGCGGCATCCAGCGCACGCTGAGCAGCGGCCACCTTGCCCTTGGCGACATCGAGCTCACCAGACTTGGCAGTTACGACACCCTGCGCCGCGGCAACCGCAGCGTTGGCAGTGTCCACGTCGGCGCGGGCATCAGCCACGGCACGCGCAGCGGCCTCAGCCGCGGCCTGCTTCTCCCCCACAGCAGCTTGAGCATCCGAGACACCAGCGGCAGCGGCATCAACACCAGCGGCAGCGGCATCGACCTGCGCCTGCTTAGCGGCAGCGGTCTGCGACGCAGCACTTACCTTGTTGCCGGCATCGGCGGCAACGCCCTGAGCAGCAGAAAGCTCCTGACGAGCCACATCCACGCCCTGCCCAGAATTCGCCAGCGAGTCGCACCACGCATTAAGCGCAGTCTCGTACTCGGCAACCGTCATCGGATTGGCGGCATTCGTGTACCAACCTCCAGACATAGAGAACGTCTGCGCCTGGGTTTTCCAGCCAGACATCGTCCCGCGCGTGCAAACGCCCATGCCCGTCACGGTGTAATCGGGATCGATCACATTCATGTAGTGACCGACCGTGTCGCCATGCGCAGCCGCGTAGCGATCGATTTCGTCGCCATGCAGACGATATAAGTCGAAAGCAGCCTTTCCCGTAAGGCCCGTCGCCCCCAGCGTAGCCGCAGCTCGGTCAAAGACGGCCTTTTCCTGATCGACCCACTGGATGAACGGATTGCTTCCAAAGTTCCAAGCCACGTTTTCGCCCACGTTAAACTGCTGGGCATGGGCAACCTTGGTGTCCGAGAAGTTCGCATCGGCGATGGCCGTCGCCATCATGGCATGCGTCACCTTGAGCTCGCTCAGGCCGACGCTCTTGCGATATTCGTTGCACGCCTTGAGCCACACGATCGCCTGCTTCATGTTGGTCAGGCTCGTCGCGTCGACCTCCTCGCCCACCTTGGTGAGGCCAGCGTATTTGCAGTTGAGGATGATAACCGCCGCGTCGTCGGCGCCCACACTCTTAAAGAACGCGATGGCGCCCTGGCGGTAGTTTTCCGCCGAAGCGTTCGCCGCGGCCTGGGCTGCGTCAAGCTTGGCCTGCGCCTGCGCCACAGTCTGGTCGGCCTGCTGCTTTTGAGCCTTTGCCTGGTCGAGCGCTTGATCGGCGGCATCCTTCTCGTCCTTGGCAGCCGAGAGCTTGGCTTGGGCGTCCGCCAGCGCCGTGAGCGCGTTGGCATGGTCGGCCTTTGCCTGATCGACGGCGGCATCGGCTGCAGTCGCAGCAGCTGTGGCGGCATCCAACGTGGACTGAGCGTCAGCAGCGGCCTGCTGCTGTGCGGCGAGCGCCTGCTGGGCAGCCTGCGCCTCGCTCTCGGCAGCGGCCACCTCCTGTGAAGCGGCAGCGAGTTCGCCCTCGCGCTGCGCCTGGACCGACTTGGCGGCGTCCAGCGCAGCAGCGGCGGCGTCCACCTTGGCCTTGGCGGCATCGTACTCCGGACCTGCGGCGCCCTGCTCGGCGCGGTCAAGATCGGCTTTGGCGGCGTCGTAGCTCGCCTGGGCGGAGTTCACGTCCGCATCTGCCGCTGTCTTTGCCTTCTGAGCTGCCGAAAGTTTGCCCTGTGCATCCTGCTGCTTGCCCGCGGCAGCATCAACAACCATCTGGGCATCCGAGAGCCTGACCTGCGCGTCAGCGGCCTGCTGCTTCGCCTGCTCCAGCTCGCTCGCGGCCTGCTCGGCAGCAGCCTGAGCCGCGGCAACAGCCTCAGGGGTTGCGTCGGACGCAGCAGCCTGCGCAGCCTCGAGCGCAGCCCGGGCATTGTCAGCCGCCTTCTGGGCAGCAGTCAGGGCATCACCCTTGTCCGCCAGGTCCTTCTTGGCGGCATCGAGCGCAGCCTGGGCGTTCTCGAGCGCCTTCACGTCCGCATCGGCCTTGTCCTGAGCGGCACCCATCTGCTGCTCCAACTCGGTCGAGGCGGCAGAAGCCGCAGCGTCACTTGCACCACGGGCCGTATCATAGGCGCTCTGAGCCTGCTGCTGGCTGGCGGCGGCGGCATCGTAAGGAGCAGCGGCCGCACTCAGATTGGCCTTTGCGGCAGCAGCCTTGGCACGCGCTGCATCGACCGCGGCCTGCAGGTTGGCAACCTTCTGCGCTGCCGACACCGTGCCCGCGCCGGCACCAGCCGCGGCGGCGCCCGTCAACGGAGACAGCACGGCGGCCGGCTTGCCCGTAGCTTCGGCACCGTTCGCACCCTGCGCCACCGCAGCCATCGGCGACAGCAGCGAGCCGCCCGTCATGGCGATCGTCGCCGCGGCAACCGTCGCCACGCGCCCGGCGGCCTTAACCTTGCTCGAAGTGCCACCGTTGATGTTCTTGTTCACGTTCTTGCTCATTGCCAATTCCTTCCCACGATGAGCTGTTGTTTGACACACATAGTCGATCCAACGTGCCCCGCTAAAAAGAGGTGATAACGGGGTAATTAAATTGGAGGTTCTAGATCACGACTCAGCTGTACTAGCGGATGCCGAGTTCATACTCCCACTCGTGCTCAATCTCGTTCAGATACTCGCGATCTTCGGCGCTAGGCTCCAAATCACTCTGATCGTACAAGCAGTTCTTGGTTTTAGAACTGCCGTAATAATCATACATAGCCTGAAGATTGATCTGCTCGCTATTGTCGTTGTAAAGGGGTGAAATACAGGTAGTCATTGCTCAAGTCCCTCCAAGATAAACTCTAATGCGTATGCTCGGTCTCTTTTCGAGACCCCATCTGATGTGCTATGACTGCAGTATATGCACTCCTACTATAGGATGCAAGAACAATTTTTAATTTCTAGTACATATAACTCGACTACACTTTTACGAGCATTCATCGCCATCCTCCACCGCGCCCTCACGCGCAGCGCACTCGTTGAGATACTTAACCGGAATCGGCCACACGGACGGAGCCTTATAGCGCGAAAGGCCTATGTTGACCAGCTGAACCAACAGCTCGGACAAATCACCACCGTCGAGCACCTCAATCGAACGCACGTGAATCGCGGTCGCCATATCCTCCTGGGTTCCGTTGTTGACGCCCACAAAATAGCAAGTCTTGCCCGCGCGCTCGAACGTTCCAATGCCGTAATAAGGCGAGTTGAAGCTTTCGAAATACGCCTTCTTGCGACCTGCTTCACCCGTAAGCTGATGCCCGCCCACCAGGGTCATAAAGTTGTTGGAAAACGTCGTCAGGCCCGTATCCCGCACACGCGCAACCATAGACCGCCCACCCGACCGCATGTCAAAGACATAGGCGCCATTGTCGAGCCTGCCGTCCTCGGTCAGCAGATCGAGCTCCATCTCATCCTCGGGACCACCTTCCGCCGCATGTGAGGCATAGCGCATGCCCCCATCCGCGCCAATCGCCAACGTCGCGATACGCGAATCCAACTCAATCTTGTCCCTCTCTTTGTGCGATACATTGACCAAGCCGCACACCGCTACCGACTCAATGCCCAAAGCGCCAAGGTCAAACGCCGTCGCTCGCCCATCAACAACATCCTGTTTTACCAGCAGCTCTTTGAGCATGGCACCCAGGATCGCCTCTTGTGCGTTGCGGTCCTTTTGCTTTGGCGCGGCCTTAAACAACGGCTCGCACACATCCGGCGTCACGTGTTGTTCCACCACGCCGGCATGCAAGGCATAGCCATCGTCCTCGGCAACTCCATTGGGCACAACGACAATGTTCGGCGCCTGCGAATCCACAGTCCTTCCGCCATACGACGCATAAACGCCCCACGAGGAATCGTTGAGCCGATCGACCAACTGGCGTGCCACTCCAGTAAGCCCATCGCACGCAACCGACACCGCGACACGCTGCCCCACCATGCGCTCTGCCACCACGCGAGCGTACTCATCGCCCTTGAGCACCTCGTAGAAACTCTTACGCGGGTATTCCATGAGCGTCACCTGGGCAAAGTCACCGTATCGACGCTCAAGAATCTGCAGCTCTCGATACAAAATGCCCTTCTTGGTATAGGCGACCTTGTCCGCCTGGGCCGAGAACGTAAGATCGCGGCGCTTGGACGGTTTGTCACCTCTGGCACGGCGCAGGATGTACTCGTCTTTTTGTTCGTGGGCAAGCACCATCGTCGCCACGGGCGATAACCTGTAGCCCACCTGGCTCTTAATCTTTTCGAGCTCTTTCTCATCGCCTTGCGCCCTGCCGATAAGCACCCGGCGCTTGGTAAATGTACGAATCTTTAGGTCGAACGTGCAATCCTCATCGATAACAATCTCGACCGTTTCAATCTTGGCAGGCCCCCTACCGTCACTTTCGACGGCGTCGCGACGGGCACCCTTGGCGCTAATGACATACAAGTGCCCGGTGTCATTGGGAACCTCGTCCTCGATCCCCTCAAACTGAGAGCAAGAGTTGAACAGCAGACGGAGCGCAACGTAATCGTCCAACTCGCTCCAATGAGTCTTAATCGGAACCACCTGCTCCTGATGAAGCGCGGCATTGAGATCGCCCGTCTGCATGCCCGCCTTGACCATCAAAAAGACGCGGTTGTCCGCAAGCTGCGTGAATGCCGCGACCTTGCCCGTCTGGCACACATCGGCCATAAAGCTCGCCACGGCATGCTTGCCCGCATCGCCCACGTTGCACCAAAAGACCGAGTAGCGTTCCTCGGCAGCCGCGGCGTCGAGCTGCAACTTGAACTCGGATACGGCAATGTCTCCCAAGCCGCATGGCTGATTACGCTTCGATTGCACGACGAATCGCCTCCATCATCTCCAAATTGATTGCACCGTCGGCGGCCATATAAGGAACGGAGAACACAGTCCCCTCAGCATCGAGTGCCTTGGGCACGCACTCAAGCGCTGCCTCATCAGCCAAAACGTTGACGATTAGCAGGCGTTTCGCCCCAACCTTTTGAGCCTTCGCCCTAAAGCGCTCGGCATCCGACGCCTCGCGACCGTCGCGAACATAAGCGATATAGGCACCGATGCGATAGTGCTTAAAATCGATCCATACCCCGGTCGTGTTGCCAGCAGCATCGAGCACCTCAAAGTCGCCACCTGTCTCGGCGTGTGCCGCATCGCCACGCGTAAGCGAATAGCGGCCGTCGTAATATGCCTCAAAGATTGCCCTTCCGGCAGATTCTCCCAGCTCACCCAGGTAGACCGCCTGGAACATATAGGGCGTCATGTGCGCCGTCGCCGCCGGCTGCAGCGTTGTGGGCACCCCGTCGCTCGACCAACGCTCACGCACTTCGCGAATTGACAGCAGCTCGGGTACGCGCGCCGCCGCCTGGCTCACCTGGCGAACCGTCGCGCCCTTTAAGCCCTCCTTGCAGTGGCAACGATCCTCCAGACGAGCAGCAATCTGCTCGACGGGCTCACCATCGTAGCTAGGGAATTCAAAGTGCGGCACCTTGCATGCCCCGCCTTCTGCATAGGCATAGCCATTTGCAGCATGCGACATGCGCAGCGCGGTACTCCGGCGCTCTGGGTATTGCGCGAGATCTTCCCACGGCAGGCAAAAATGATGCAGGTAAAAGTCGCGCTCGCCATCAAAAGCAGTGAGATCTTCGTCCCCGGCGTTTAGCGAGGTAACTTTCCACGCCAGCTTTTCGTGCTTTTGCTTGGCAAGGTTGTTCCTAAAGGCGGCAAGGTTCTGCTGCTTAACGGCAGCGTGTTCCTTGTTGTCCGTCATATGGTTGTTGGCAGCGGCGCAGGCACCAACCACCTGCTCAAGCTCGTAGCCCATCGGCAAATCATGCAAGAACGAAAAGTTGCAATCGTTCGCAATCTCGCGGTCGAGCAGCACCTGCACGCAAGGCATCTTTACACTCGTGCGCATCAGGCGACCCACAGCCTGTGCCACAATGCGAGCGCCTTCGACCTGATAAGAGAGGGTGTCGCGCACCGGCAGGCTCTTATTAACGCCAGATAGAAGCATCCGTACGTTCCGGCGCTTTTGAGTAAACGGAACCTCGCCGCGCGCTACCAGTTCCTCCTGCTCCACCACGCCAAGTAGCGCCTGCTGGACAAACTTATTTGAGTTGATCTCCACTCCCCAGGTCAAACGACTTGTGGGCGACTCGATATATAAGAAATCAAGATCCATCTTGGGGCGACGGTCGGCATTTTCAAAGCCGCAATCGACCTGATGAACCATGTCGCACAGATTCTCCGGCACCTTGTATTTGAGATTCTTGGAAAAGCCACCGGCCGAAAGATTGATAAACATCAGGGTCGGCTGGCCCAGCTCGAGACGTTTTTGAGCGCCACGCCAACCTGCATCCCATTCCGCAGCGTTAAAGCACGGCACCATGTCCTTGGCGGCCTCAAGCGATTTCTCGTACGACATCTCGGGGCACTTGATGTTTCTAATCACCAGCTCCGCGACAATCTCGCGCGCAAGATCCAGCGCCAGCCTATTGAATTCGCCATGGTTTCCCATGTGGCGCGTGGTAAAAACGGCTCCCGCCCGTTGCTCGTTACGCGCCACACCACGGGCCCAAGTACTCACGGCAACAAGCGTCTTGCTCAGGCGCTTCAGCTCAAACTCGATGCTCTTGGCGTCGCTCACGCCCACCCTGTCAGCAATCTTTAAGCGCAAGCGCACCGCAAGTCCCTCACTCACGCCAATCCCGTCAAAGAACCGCATCGCGCGCTCGTACACCTCGTCGGGCGACACAATGATGCCGCCAAAGGCGCCGCCTGCCAGCGCGACCATGCCGGCAATTTCCTTGGACTCATCCACCCAGGCAATATCGACGTCGTACTCCTTCGCAGCCTGTTTGTTAAACAGCTTAGTCTGTCGCACGATTTCCTGGTTGAGCTCGCCAATCCAAGCGTCCTTGCGAACCACGCCATGAACCTCGTCAAGGTAATCGAGGTTGAAGTTTTTGACGGTCGGCGCACTCCATGTTGCGCTCATGCACACGCAAGGCGCTTTGGCGGCAATGGAGGCAAGGTAGGCCTCGGGCATGCGCTCAATGCCGTGGCTGGTTAGGTACGTGGTAAACATGTGCTCGATGGTGGTTTCCATCACTAGATAATCGACACCACGCGCATACATCGAGTCGTCGGCGGCATCGATCTCGTCATTCTTGCGATCTTTAAAGAACAGCGCCAGCATCAACGAATCCCAAAAATACTTCTCGCTGGTCTGGTTGTTCCTAATGCCCAGGGCATCGATGATGTTCTTGCGCGAAAGGTCGTCCTTGTACGAAATGCTGCCGTAGTACAGCTTGTCCATAAGCGTGGCGCAACGGGCGAGATGACCCACCACCATCCTGACCAGACCGCGTGCACGACGCACCGCCTTGCTGACGGTTTGCTGCCCACTCCCTCCGCGAGTGATAATCATATTGCGAGTACCGCCCTCATTGAGTTTGAAGCGCAACGGATTCGCCGAGTTGTCGCCCACCGAAATATCGTCGCTGCCAAACAGATGTCGACCGGAGAGCTGCTCTTCTTTCGCCTCGTCAGACAGCGCAAAAGGCGGACGCAGTTTCATGTCCTTAATACAAGAGGCGAGTGCCTTTTGAATTTTCTTGGCATCCTTGGCGATTTCTTCGGCATCTTCCTCTACGCTCGCCCGCGAAACCCTGTTCCTCTCGGCGTTTGACCCTTTGTGATCGCCCGACGTGGAAGCGTGCGTATAGACCGCCATCCATTGATCTCGATTCCCCAGTAGCAAGGGGTCCACCACACCGCCGTTAAAATGACGATCGAGGATACGCAATACTTCGTCCGGTTGAAACGTCACGGGATCGTCTGTCAGCGTCGACAGTATGTCGGCCTTCATGTGGTCGATTTCATCAAAGATAAACAGGCCCTTCTCGGCAGCCATTGCGTTAAAGAGCACAACGCCTGCACCGGTCACTGTATCGATCCTATTGATGAGCTTTTGCGGCGTCAGGGCAATCACATGCGGTATGCTCTCGTCATTGAGCAGGGCAGACGGCCAAATCTGGGGGATCACCTCCATGCCGCGCGTGATGTTTTTGAGCTCGTGGCTCACAGCCCAACGCAAGCTCGCATCCGCCGACGATAGCTTGTCGCGAAGGGCGGGGGTCAAACGGTCTGCAACACCTCCCAGACGATTTCGAGTGTCAAGGATGCCCAAAAGGTCATCGGCGATCTCCATCGCGTTGCCCCACGCTCGCTTAATGATGCGATGAGAGCTCTCGTCGTCCGCCTCGATGGGACACGGAATGTCGCGCACGCCCACGGCGCCCTTACCGCGCGTAGTCTCAATCCAATGCAGGATGTTATCGCCCGCACGCGGAAGATCGAACACCATGCGCTGCGCGGCATCGCCATCCATGCCCTGTTCAACCAGCAATTTGCGCACGCTCGCAACGTAGTTGTCGCGGTTGTCCTTACCCGGCACCACAAACACCAGGTAACGACGGCCCGGGCACTTGTTAAAACAGCCCGAATCGTCCCAGCCACCGGCGATGAGGTCGGCTGTGACCTGCTCGGCCGTATAGTTTTTACCCGAGCCCGTCGTGGCGCCCAAAAAGTACAGGCCATTGTTGCCCTGATCCTTGGGGGCAAACAGCGCACGCTCAAAAAACTCGCGCATCGCCTTTTGACGTGCAAGATAGGGAGCGAGCTCCTTGTCGTCCGCAGACGACGGATTCGATTGGCAGTTGAGATCCCACATAGCCATGGTCAAACCTCCGATTTAGTTGTTACACGTGTTTGATACCATCCCGTGCGGACAAAACTCGCGCTGGGCGGTCAAGGCGGCGGCGTCCATGCCGCTTGAGAGAAGAAAGAAAGGAAAGAGGAGCAGTCAGCGACTACTCGCACGAAGCGAGCAGTTTCTTAAGATCGCACTCCAACGCCTCGCGCTCTTTGGCATCGATCACTGCAAGGGCGACACGCATCAGGGATGCATCGGCGGCAGACTCCTGAACCTGGTCGGGGCGCTTGCTAAAGCTTTTCCCGGCAGCCTTCCGATCGGTCGCGCCGTTCAGTACGGTGGCTAAAGATTGTCATCGGACTTTGCGCTGGCTTTGGCCGCCTCTTCGCCCGCGATCAGGTCCTTAACCGTTATATACGCACTGTACGTAGCATCCTCGATCTTTTCCAAAACATCATCAGGGTCGCAAGTGCCCCAAGTTTCTTCGAGGACTCGAGCCAATCCCCAAGCAGCGCTGAGCAGGACGTCAACGTCCTTTAGATCTAAATGATCGACCGTAAAGGGATAGTCCGCGCACTCCAGTAGATACGTGTCAACTGCGCCAATTGCCTCAGCCACGTATGGCTCAAGATCGCAATGGGGTTGGAGGGCGCACAGCGCCTTGTGCGGATCGGTCGGCTCGATCCAATACAGCGTTGTCGCATCCTCGCATTTCTCGAGCGGATAACGCTCAACCGCCTTCTCCCAACTTTCATACCAAGGATCGGCATCGCCGTCCGTCATCGACCTGCAAAGATCAATCGCCGCAGAAACAGTCGCACACGAGCATCTATAACTGGCGCCTTTCCTAAAATCATCATTGAGCTCGTCGTCGCCAGACAGCCTCGCCTCCATGATCAGAAACGGGCCGTCATCATCTGTAATGCTCATGGGATAGTTGTCACATTCGTAGTACGGATACATTTTGTCTCCAATCAACCGTTCGGTCACATTAACAAGCAATATCAAAACCGCGCTCACGCGGAGGGTTGTCGTCCTCGATCCATTCGAGCCCGTCGTTCTCATCGATTCCGGCATCGGGGACTGACGACCATCTGAACTCGAAACCAAGCTGGTCAAGCTCATCGACTCGCTCACTGATTACTCCGTACGCATCCAACGCATTCTCGAAATCCTCCGAAGACACATAGCCGCGCTCGCACTGCTTGCGCATCTGGTGCAAACGACCCATGGCGGCAGCGATGATCTCGCGAAGAACGATAACCTCGCGCTCGCATACATCGATGTTTCCTTTGTTGAGCTTGATGCAATCGGACATAACGGCCTCCCTGGTTTTAAGCCTTTTCGCTTGATTCCATTGAACAGCCGCAAACAGCCGCGTAATATGACTTTTATCGGGTTTTAAATTTTGGCTGTTTGGAGCATTAATGCTTGATTCCGAAAAAGAGCCGTTTAGCTGGGGTTTCGAGGCTGGCTTTCTTCGCTCTCCCGTCAATCCCCGCATGCTTCTTCTTAACAGAACGCCAGAGATTGATTGCGCCGATGACGGAAACGCAACCGGCAATGCAAGCGCATGGAATCTCGTCTCCGTAGCCAACGACCTATTACGCGTCGACTTAAGCTCGCTTTTCAACGAGATTGGGGGCCACTTTCGTGAGCGAGCAAAATTGCGCTTTTACATCGATTTGCAGAACGCCATTCGTCAGCCCCCTGCTCCCCACGATGCGCAACACGCTTCGATGGACTACGCAGCCGAACCAGACCATGACGACTGGCTCGATCCAGACGATTCCGACCAAGAGTCCGCGCAAGCAGAATTGAACGAAGCCGAAATCGAAGTCAACCTTCAAAAACAAAAGGAACGCGACCTCGATTTCTTTGCTCCGATATTCGATAAAGCCATTACGCGCCATGCACACGGAGAGATATCTGGCATGGCCAGGTATCTCCTTGAAAATGTCTGCAGGCAGTGTGTCATGAACATCACAGCGATTCCCGACTATCGCTATTACAGCTGCTGGATGAACAACAACGCTATTGAGTGCAACGAAATCAACCGCCTGTACCGCGCGGTGATCACGACATCGGCCCAACTCAATAAGCAAGAAATGGCGTCCCTCTTCAGCTCCTATCTCAAGCTCGTGTCGAACGACATGGACATTACAACTACCAACGGCAAGACCGGGCTAACAGAACCGGTGCCGTATAAACGCGACAATCCAAGAGACAACTATCCAAAGGTCAACTCGCAGATAGAAACAGCTTGCGTTTGCACCAATACCGATCTCTTTCGAGCGCTTCTCATTGTTTTTTATCAGGAATGTCTGGAGCTTGCCCCGCTGCTTAAAAACACCGAGGCACCTAGCCTGCTCGCGCAAAACGAAGAGTTTTTCCCAGCCGCCATCAAAACAAGCGACCCGCGACAATTTCGATTATTCGATAATCAGCTGCCGGCAATCATCCGCTTTGGCGACGCTTTTGCATACGCAGCCAAAAAGCACTTGCCCGGAAACGAAACGGCTCAAAAGCTCGAAGAACATTTGAGCGATATAAAACGCATGAATAGCGCCCCCTTTATGCAGGCGTTTCGCAAGAACTATCTCGAGGCTATGCGCGAGAACCAAATCTACGCAAATGGAGACTTCCATACGTATGCAGAGCTTAACGACCAGGAAAACCTCAATAGGCTCGTAAGGCTTCAAGCTGTTATTGCAAAGGCAGGAGAGCTTTACTTCACCGAAGAGGAATGTTCCTTTGCAAGCCTTTATGCCCGCATCCTCCACGAGCTGCTGCTGTGCGGCATTATGCCGATAACATGCCAAACCTGTGGTTCGCTCTTTTTTCCGACCGGCCCTAACAGCAAGTACTGCGATCGATATAACGCGGCGACCAAGCTCTATTGCAACCCGCGGCACAACGCCAAAAAACATCTTGGTCGCAAATCACCCCGCGACGTCGCACTCAATATACGGAGAAAAGCCGACACGGCATACGAAAAGGGTTTAACGGATTGTGCCCACTATTTTGACAGCCTTGGCAATTTTGTTCTCGATGGTCTTGGCCCAACATACCAAGCGAGCGACCTAATTTCCGACGAGCTCTATGCGGCATGGCTGTCTATCGTCAACCAGCCCAATTGCAGGACAAAAATCAGGCGACCAGATAGGAACGGTTTTCCATACCCCGTACTGTGGTACGGATTCATCCTCAATGGCATACAGTATGTACAAGTCGAGTTTCCCGAAGCCGAGTACCCGGCGCTTTTTGAACGCTTGAGCCAGCTCGCCGAAAGCCCGCAATCAAAGTGCACGCTGAAGCACAAGGGACCCGGCGAGCACCCATACAGCTCATGGCTTATCAAGTTATACGAGTTGTTGGAGATCATTGCGCAAATTAATAGCGCCGACCAGGTGGCAAAGCCCATTCCATTGCTTGGAATAGATAGGGACGATTGTGTCTCGACCGACCCGACCGCCCAAGGCACACGGAGCGCGCCCGACGCATGCGTCTACAGCACCGGCACGATAGATAGCCTTAGCTTTACCGTGTATACGAAGGGATATGACCCGGAAAAGCGGGAACGAGCCTGATGTAGCGGCTTCGAGCGAAGCCGCCGGTCACGGGGTGGCACCGGGGCGCGGACGCCGCGGGCCATTGGGAGCAACCCTCCTCCGCTACCTGCGCGACGTGGCAGCGCCGCTGCGTCGTCCCTGTCGCCGAACATCGTCCTGAAGGCGCGGGCGGGTGTCCATGAACAGCCGCGCCCGCACTAGCCTGGGGGACAGCCGCCCCGCCACCAGCAGTGCGCCGGCACGCCTCGGCACCGCCAGGGTCTCCGCCTCCACGGGCAGGGCAACTTTCTCGATGACCTCGGCAGAGCACACGCCCGACAGGTCAACCCCGTTGTAGACGATTGGCCTCATGCGTTGCCCCTCGCGCGCCCGTAGGTGTTACCGCTACTCCGAAAATGACCAGATGATCACCCAACAATCTTTGGCGAGTGGGGGCTGAACGCATCGTTGCCGTTCTGTTCATCCACCGCCCTGCGCCCCAGGCTTAAGGGTTCTGCCGCGTCATCTTCCACCCGCACGGACAGGACATAGTAGAAGTCGGCACCCTGATTCCCACGATCCCGCACGTAGCCAAGGTCGGCCAGGCGGTCGGCCAGCTCGTCCCTCGAAACCAGCTCATTCGAGGTTATGCGACACGCCACAGGCTCGATCTCGTAGGTGTTCGTCTGGCTTATGGCGTTCCGATAGAAGCGGAACCACGACGTGCGGAAGAGATCCTTATGGTGCGAGTAGACATGCCCGTCCTTAATGGCATAGAAGTAGAAGAGAAAGCGCCCGCCCTTGCGGAGCCTGCCGCTGCTTTCGAGAAAGTGATAGTAGTCATCGGGAGAGTCCCCTCGAATGTAGCCAATCACGAACGATTCGCCACCATGCCCGTAGGAGTCGCTATCCGTCTTGCCCGCGCTTGGAGGCTCAGCCACAACCATTTCGGTGAAGTAGCTCAGCCGGTTCAGCCGCGTATTGCTTGCCGTGTTCTCGCCGATGACCTTCTCTATGAAATCGCGCAACGCATTCTCTGCCGTCCTGCTGATGCTCGGCTTCATGGCGAAAGCGCCGACACCCGGCAAAATCTCCTCGAAGAGCCGGAATTGGCCCTTCTCGCCCGTTTCGCCCGACCCCGGATAAAGCACGTAGCTGCCAACCGTGCGCCGTATCGCGTCGTTGTACGTGTGCATCTTCAGCAGGTCACCGCGCTTGTAGGTGTTCGTGGTGGAGGCCGCCTTCTCCTCGTTAAGTTCCTCGCGCTCTGCCTCCTCGGTGCCCACATCCTTGCCGACAAGCCCCGTCAAGTCGGTGATGCGGTACTTGGCGTCGAAGTGGACGAATGCAACAGCTCCATCTTGCACTGCGGCTCGCTCGTTTGTATAAGCATCCGGGAATATCGCGAGCGTGTAGTCGGGTCTGAACGGTCTCGAGTACGAACCCTCGTAACGAGTGGCATGAAAGTCACGGGGCGAGAAGGTGCGGTTGTAGTAGAGGTTTACCTTCGCGCCGCACTGCGCAATCTGGAATGACTGGCAGGAGCGTACGCCCTGCTTGAGGGATATTGACAGCCCACCGTCGGGATTCGTCCCGATAAATGGGTGGTCATCGGTGCTTATCGGCTCGCACCCCTCGATCCCCCTTACGATGTCGTACAGCTCAAAGAAGATCCAGTACTCGTAGAGGAGGGCCACATTCTTCGATTCGCCCTCGTAGATGTCATCCTTGCCCTTCCAGTCGAGCTGCAGCGCCATATCGAGCATGGAATATGCGAAGAAGATCTGCGAGTATCCCTCGCGCTTCTGCAACACCTGGTCTGTCTCTTATACACATCTGACGCTGCCGACGAAGGCTTAGGTGTAGATC